>DASVEF010000124.1:0-45039 GCA_036380715.1 Thermoanaerobaculia bacterium
TAGAGGGAGTAGCCCTCTTCGCGGATCTTGCGCAGCGTGCGGCTCACTTCCGTCGAATCGGAGATCGCTTCGGCGAGAGCGCGCCGCAAATCGCGCAGCATCTGGTGGAGCCTGTCGTCCAGATCGAACCTCCTGTCTGCCCTGGGGCCGACGCCGGGATTATCACTCGCACCCGCCGGGGTGTCAAACCGCGCTCCGGCTGCAACAAACACACCGCAAGACCCATTCCACAAAGGCTTTTTCGGATCTCCGCCATGGTACGCTATCAGGCTTTGCGAGAGGATGTACCGATGCTTCAGCCCTTGGAGTCCGGCGACCCAACGCTCTCCCTGGAGGCGTGGCTCGCCGGCGCCGGGTTCGCGCCGCGCGAGGTCGAGCCGCTCACCGGAGACGTGTCGCCGCGCCGCTACTCCCGCGTCCGCCGCGAGGACGGCGCCACGGCCATCCTGGCCGCATATCCGGACGAGATCGCGGACATCTGCCCGCGCTTCCTGCGCACCACGGAGATCCTGGAGGGGATCGGGGTCCGCGTGCCCCGGGTCTTTGCCGCGGACTGCGGCCTGGGGTGGATGCTCCTGGAGGACCTCGGACCGCGGACGCTCGGGGATTGGAAGGGCCGGCCGTGGACCGTGCTGGCTCCCTACTTCGAGCAGGCCCTGCGGTGGATCGAGCGCATCTCCCGCATTCCGGCCGACCGCATCGCCGGCCTCAATCCGTTGCTCGGCCGCGAGCTGCTGCGCAAGGAGCTGGCGCAGACCTGGGACCTGTTCCTGGCGCCGCGCGGGCTCACCGGCGACGAGGCGCTGACGGATGCCCTGCGCGCGGCCCTGGACGAGGTCTGCGTCCGGCTCGCCGCCGAGCCTCCCGCGCCGTGCCACCGCGACTTCATGAGCCGCAACCTGATGCCGCTCGACGAGCAGGGCGGCGTGGCGGTGCTGGACCACCAGGACATGCGCCTCGGCCCCCCGTTGTATGACCTGGCGTCGCTGCTCAACGACACGCTCTTTCCGCCGCCCGAGGTCGAGGAGGCGCTGCTCGCCGCGGCCCTGTCCGGCGGCGAGGGTCTATCCGGTGAGGACAACCGCGTGCGCTATCACCGGGCCGCGGCCCAGCGCACGCTCAAGGCCATCGGCACCTACACCTCGTTCGCGCTGCGCGGCGCCGACCGCCACCTGCCGCTGATCGGGCCGACCCTGGACCGCGCCCTGCTCCACCTCTCGCGCATTCCGGAGGGAGCGCCGCTGGCCGGGGAGCTCGGCCGGGTGTGGAGCGCGGTCCTGGAGCCCGCGGAGCGCTGATCTGCTAGACTGGCTTCACTATGCCTAGCCTCGGAGTCCCAGAGCTCGTCGTCATCTTCCTCATCGTGGTCGTGCTGTTCGGCGCCAGCCGCATCCCCCAGATCGGCAGAGGGCTGGGAGAAGGCATCCGCAACTTCAAGAAGGGCCTGAAGAGCGGCGACGACGGGCCGGAGCGGCTGGAAGAGAAGCACGAGACGCGCAATCCCTAGAGGGTGTCCAGAGGGTCTCAAGGCCGGCTTCGCCGGGACCCTCACCCCCTAGCCCCCTCTCCCACACGCACTCACACCCACCCGGGAGAGGGGGGAGGCAGATTCTTCGCTTCGCTCAGAATGATCCTCATCCCCCACTGTAGAGACGCCCCGTGGGGCGTCTCCTCCTCCGGAGGTGCCCGCGGCATCGCGCGGATTCCTGGAAATGGCGCCGCCGCAGGAGACGCCCCACGGGGCGTCTCTACAGCGGGGGTCAAAGTCAGCGCCTATGGGGTCCGGGGGTGAGGGCCCGCCGGTCCGGCGGTCCGGCGTGCCCGAATGGCACGCCGGCTCCGCTGCTCTCTGAAGAGCTGAAGAAGGGGTCAGGCCCCGTTGCGGACGGACGCCGCGGGGAGGCGGCTCGCCTCCAGGTCGCGGCGGTGCTCGTCGTAGATCTTCAGGACCCTCTTCACGTATTGCCGGGTCTCGCGGTACGGCGGGATGCCGCGGTAGCGCTCCACGGCTCCCGGGCCGGCGTTGTAGGCGGCGACCGCGAGCCTCAGATCTCCCCGGAACTCCCGGAGCAGCCAGCTCAGATAGCGGCTGCCCACGTCCAGGTTGACGTGGGGGTCGAAAAGGTCCTTGTCGCCATACGCCGCGGCGGTGGACGGGAGGATCTGCATCAGCCCCACGGCGCCCTTGGGGGAGATCCTCTCCGGCGAAAAGCCGGACTCCGCCTCGACGATGGCGGCGACGAGGAGGCTGTCCACCTCGTGCCTCTCGGCGGCGGTCACCACGGCGGAGCCGAAGGGGAGGTCGCTCAGGAACCGCCGGCGCTCTTCCGGAGTCGGCTCGCGGCGGAACAGGGTGGGCTCGCGCGGCTCGGGAGACAGGGCGGCCTCGAGGTCGCCGGGCGTCATGACCTGGAGCGGGCTTTCTTCAGCGGGAGATTTTACGACCCATTCCGCGAGCTCCTGGAGCGCCGCCTGCTCGTCCGGACGGGGCATCTGATCGGGCCGTGGGATCGCGGGGTCCGACGGCTCGGGTTGAAAGGTGATCCCGAGGAACAGGATCGTGGAAAGAACGGTCAAGGACAGCCGATAGCGTCGTTGCTTCACGGCCAAACCCTCCCTTGCGTGATCCGCTTCCTACGAACGAGCCGGAGAAGGGAGCCCTCCGGCCCAGGTCGCGGATTTGGTCTGAAGCAAAATCCACCCGAAGACGCACACGGGTGGACACGGAAACCTACACGAATCCTATGCAGGAACTCTGCCAGTGGTTACTGCAGGAGTCGTGCCAAGGGCTCCCGATGGGGTCAGGCGGGATCAGGAATCGGCGCTGGAAATCCGCCGCCGCAAGGGTTTGCGGCCGGGGAGGTCGTAGTCCTCCTCGATGATTCCGAGGTCGGAAACCTTGTTGCGCAGGGTGTTGCGATGCACCCCCAGCGACTTGGCGGAGCGGCAAAAATTACCACGGTTGGACTTGAGGGAGGCGACGATGAACTGCTTCTCGAACTCACGCCGGGCCTGTTCCAGGGTCAAGCCGCGGCGGACGAGCTCGTCGACAATCTGGTAGAGACGTCCGTTGAGATTTTGGTCGGCCAAGGGACGATTTCCTCGTAGTTTCGGAAAGCTCCACCATACCACAGCGGCCGGACCGACCCCAAGAGCGGAGGCCTCTTGGGGAGCCGATTTCAGGGATCGATCACTTGGGATCGAGGCGGTCGCCGACGTAGATCGGATGCCGCGCCTCGATGATCCTCGCGACCGCGGAATTCCTGTGCACGGAGAGGACCGCCAGCTCGCCGAGGACGATCGGCGGCAGCCCTCTGCGGTTCAGCCGGTAGATGGTGAAGACGTCTCCCGGCGTCACGTCCTGATCGGCGCCGCGGTCGATGAAGACCACGTGGTCCTCGAAGAGGGAGAGCACCTCGTCCTTGGCGAAGAGCACGACGGGAGCGTCCTGCAGCTCCTCGGTGCGGGCCGGGAAGTTCACCGGGCGCATGGCCGTCGGGCGGCCCAGCGGCACCGGCTCGGGCTCGAACGGCTGGAGCGCCGTGCCGACGTGGACGGGGTCGCAGGAGTGGACGATCTCGGCGATCGCCGTGTCCTCCTGGACCGACAGCACCCGCACCCGGCCGGTGTAGTGGTAGTAGCGCCCGACCACCTGCTTGGTGAGGGGATGGATCACCGGCTGCAGCGGCTCGACGGCCGTGAAGAGCGTGCCGGGCGAGAGGCCGCGGGCGCGCCCGCCGTCGAGGTAGATGATGTCGCCGGCGGAAAGGTCGAACTTGGCGGTGCCCACCGGGCCGAACCGCGCGTCCATGTTCTCGGCCCTTCCGGCGATCCCCAGCTCGGGGAGGACCTTGCCGTGCTCGGAGCCGATGATGGAGTAGGGGAACTCCTCGGCCATCTCGCCGATGTAGCCGGAGCAGTAGATGTCGCTCTCGGCGCCCAGGGGGACGGGCGAGCCCGCCGCCTGCGCCGAGGTCAGGACCCCTTCGCCCGGCTCCGCCGGCGTCTCGGGAGTCTCGCCGCCGGGCGCCGTCTCCTCGGAGAGCCGGTCGACCGGAGCCACCTGGGGACCCAGCACCAGCGGATCGCCCGGGTAGATCCAGTGGGCGTCCAGGATGTACTGGTTCCTCTCCCAGAGCTGCGGCCAGAGATAGGGATCACCGTAGAAGCGCGCCGCCAGGTCCCACAGCGTGTCGCCGCGCTGGATGACGTGGACCTGGGCGTCCTCGGGCGGCGTTGGCGGATCCCAGGCCGTCCAGTGGTCTCCCACGAGATGGAGATCCTGCGGCGGCCGGTCCGCCGCGGAGAGAGCCGGGGCGACGAGCGCGAGGGATGCTAGGACGAAACCGGAAAGCCGCACTCTCATGAGGAGCCTCCTGAACGCCATGGGAGGATAAAGGTATAGTGAGTTCGCTATCCACTAAGCTATAGACTTCGCCTGCTCCTGTCAAGCTTTACGGCCCGGATCTTCAAGCAGATCCTCACCTCCGTCCCCTCTCCCGGCCGAGGGAGGGCGACGGGAGAGGGGGGTCAGGGGGGTGAGGACCTACCGCGGGAGCTTCGCCTGGCGCTCTTCGGCCGCGGTCGCCGCGGTGGTGCCGGGGAAGCGGCGGACCACCTCGCGGTAGGTCACCCGGGCGCCTTCGACGTCGCGCATCCCTTCCAGGGCCTGCCCGGCCTTGAGGAGGGCGTCCGGGACCTTGTTCCCTGCGGGATAGCGCTCCACGGTCTCGCGGAACGCGGCGAGGGCGCCGCGCATGTCGCCGCGGGCGTAGCGGCACTCCCCGATCCAGTACTGCGCGTTGTCGGCGAGCTCGCTGGCCGAGTCGGCCTGCAGGAAGCGCTGGAAGCTCGCCTCGGCGTCGACGAAGTGCCCCTGATGATAGAGGGTGTAGCCGCGGTCGTAGAGGGCCTGGGCCGCGGGCGCGGCCTCCTCGGCGCCGCTGGAGGGAGCGGAGGGGGCGGAGGGAGCGGGGGTCGCCGGAGCCTGCTGTGGCGGTGTCCGGGGGGCCGGCGAGGGCTGCGCGCGCTGGGGCGCGGGCTCGGGGACATCCAGGTCCTCCGATTCGATGTCCTCCACCAGCGTGGTCGGCGTGTCGTCGCGGACCGGCTCGCGGCGGGTGGGAGCGGTGGTCGCAGGAGGAGTCTCCCGGCGCGGTTGTGGCGGGGTGGTGGACGTGGAGGGCGTGGACGGCCGGACGGTCTGGGTCGGAGGCTGGGCCGGGGCGGTGCTCCGCGGCGTGGTCGTCGTCGTTGAGGGAGCGCTGCGCGGCGGCTGCGCGGTGGCGATCCGGGTGTCCTCGGACGGGGTGATCCGCGGCGCCGCGGAGGCGGCCGGGGGCGCGGGCCGCGCTCCTCCCTGCCGGGCCTCCATCTCGGCCACCTGCTGGCGCAGGCGGGCCAGCTCGACCTCGTTCATGGCGGCCTTGCGTTGCAGCTCGACGATGCGGGTCCGGAGCTCCCGGACCTCCTGGGCGAGGGTGTCGTCCTGGCGGGTGAGAGGGGTGCTGGCGCAGCCGGCGCTCAGGAGGCTCAGGGACAGCAGCAGGGCCGCCGATCGCTTCATCTACGCTCCTTCTTTTTTCGCTTGTTCCGCCAGCTCGGGGATGTCCGCGATCCAGCGGCTGTTCGGGTACTCGGTCCGCAGACGGTCGAAGGTCTTGCGGGCGTCCTCGATCTTCTGGCTCCGCTGGTAGGCGAGGCCGAGGTGGTAGAGGACCTTCTCCTGGTCCGGGTAATCGGGGTAGTTGGCGAGCAGGAACTCGAACCGCTCCGACGCGGAGACCGGCGAGCCGTAGCGCAGATAGAAGCGTCCGACGACGAACTCGTGCTCGGCGAGGTTGGCGGTGACGAGCTTGAGCTGCTCCTGGGCCTGGGCGGCGTACTCGCTGGTGGGATAGAGACGGATCAGCTCCTGATAGGCCTCCATGGCCTTGCGGGTGACCGTCTGGTCGCGGTCCGGCTTCTCCATCCGCTTGGCCAGGCTGTTGGCGATCTGGAACTGCACGTAGGCCGCCTGGTTGCTGGTCGGGAAGCGGTTGAGGAAGTCGCGGTACTTGGCCTCGGCCTGCACGTAGTTGGTGGAGCCCCCTTCCAGATAGAACGTGTCGGCGGCGAGGAGCAGCCCCTCGCGGCCGATCGCCGAGTTCGGCTCCACCTCGAAGGCGTGCTGGAAGTAGGGGCGGGCGCGGCCGTACTTCTCGCGCGCCATCAGCTCCTTGCCCTCGGCCAGCGACTCCTCGGCCGAAAGGCGGAGGATGGGGTCTTCCGCGGGATTGCTGCGGCAAGCGCCGGCGGCCAGCGCGAAGAGGGTTGCCACGAGCAGAAGGACGATTCGTTTCATAGAGTCTCCGACCGAGCGAGCTGACGCAGCTCGGACATCATTCCTACAGGGTCCGAGGCGGCGAAAATTCCCGATCCCACGACACAGACCTCCACGCCCGCGGCCACGACCTCTCCAATGTTACCGCGATCGATGCCGCCGTCCATTTCAATTTCCACCCGCGCGCCGCTTTGGCGGATCATTTCGCGCAGCCGCCGCGCCTTGTCCAGGGTGTGCGGCAGGAAGCTCTGGCCGGAGAATCCGGGGTTGACCGACATCAGGAGGACGTAGTCGAGGCGCGGCAGGGCGTCGGCCAGCAGCTCCACCGGGGTGGCGGGGTTGACGGCCACGCCGGCCTGCGCGCCCCCCTGGCGGATGCGCCCGAGCAGCCGGTCCAGGTGGACGCTCGCCTCCCAGTGCACGGCCACGCGCGCCGCGCCGGCCGCCAGGTAGTCGTCCAGCAGGCGGTCGGGGTTGGCGACCATCAGGTGGACGTCCATGGGCAGCCGGGTGCGGGCGTGGAGCGCCTTGAGCACGGGGATGCCGAAGCTCAGGTTGGGCACGAAGTGCCCGTCCATGACGTCGAAGTGGACCATGTCGGCGCCTCCCCGCTCGCAGACGGCGAGAGCGCCGGCCAGGTCGGCCAGGTCGGCGGCCAGGATCGAGGGCGCGAGCCGCATCAGGGGTTCGTCTCCGCGGGCGGCGGCGGCGCCGGGGTCGGGGCTGGCGGGGGGACGGGGGGCGGCGCGTCCAACCCGGGCGCGTCCAAGCCGGGAGCGTCCAGGCCGGGAGCGTCCGGAAGATTGTCCGCGGTCGCCACCACCAGGGTGATCGCCTCGTCCTTGCTCAGCGGATGGCCGGGCAGCGGGAACTGGCGGAGGATGATGCCGGAGGCGACCCCCTCGTAGCGCTCGAACTTGACGTTGCCGAACCGGAAGCCGTGCCGCTCGAAGAACGGCCGCACCAGGTCGTAGTCGCGGTAGACCAGGTCGGGCATGACGTAGCGCTCCTCGGGCGTCGGCATGGCCAGGAGCAGGTCGACCGGCATGGACGGCGGGATGGCGGCCCGCGGGTCCGGGTCCTGCGCCAGGACAGCGCCCAGTCTCCGGCCCGGCGCGAACGCGCCGAGGATCCGCCCCAGGCCGAGCCCGTTGCCCGAGAGCGCGGCCTGCGCTTCCGGCAGCGTCTTGCCGTCCAGCTCCGGCACCTCGGCCCGCCGGGGTCCCTTGGAGAAGACGATCGAGACGGTGCTGCCGCGCTTGACCAGCGTCCGCGCGTCCGGGCTCTGCTTGACCGCTCGGCCGGCGGGGATTTCGTCGTCGTACCGCTCCTCGCTGCCGTCGCGGCGCAGGGTGAGCCCTTGGTCGGCCAGCCGGGTGGCGGCCTCCTCGCGCGTGAGCCCGCGCAGGGGGGGTACGTTGGTGACGCCGCTGCGCACGAACAGGCTGAAGGAGGTGTAGGCCGCGAGCCCGAACACGAGGAAGATCACGAGGGCGTACGACGCCAGGGCCAGCCCGCGGAGGAGGCGCGACAGCATGGCGCGCAGTCTAGCAGAGGCCCTCACCCCCTGGCCCCCTCGACCGCGTACAATCCCACCCCATGCCTGCCCTACCCCCTCTCGGCGCCCACGTCTCTGTGGCCGGCGGTCTGGCCATGGCGATCGGCCGCGCCGAAGAGCTCGGCTGCACGGCGATCCAGATCTTCGTCAAGAACGCCAGCCAGTGGCGCGGCCGCGAGCTGGCCGACGAGGAGGCCGAGGCGTTCCGCTCCATCCACGCCGGGAGCGCGGTCGGGCCGCTGATGGCGCACGCCAGCTACCTGATCAACCTGGCGGCGTGCGATCCGGTGATCCTGGAGAAATCGCGCGAGGCCCTGGCGGACGAGCTGTCGCGTTGCGCCCGCCTCGGCGTGAGCGGGCTGGTGCTCCACCCCGGAGCCCACCTCGGATGCGGCGAGGAGGAGGGCATCGCCAAAGTGGCCGAGTCGCTCGACATCGTCCTCGGCTCCCTGCCCGGCCTGCCGACCCGGGTGCTGCTGGAGAACACGGCCGGCCAGGGGACCTGCCTCGGCTACCGCCTGGATCACCTGGCCCGGATCCGCGCGCTGCTGGCGGAGCCGCACCGGGTGGGCGTCTGCCTGGACACCTGTCACTCCTTCGCGGCGGGCTACGCCATCCACGATCCGCACGGCTACGAGGATTTCCTGGCGGAGGCGGGAGAGCTGGGGCCGGGCGTCCTGGGCGGCTTCCACCTCAACGATTCCGTCCGCCCCTTCGCCTCGCGCCGCGACCGTCACGCCCACATCGGGGAGGGAGAGATCGGTCTCGACGCCTTCGCGCGCCTCCTCCAGGACCCGCGCCTCGCGCACGTCCCCATGGTCCTCGAGACCGAGCCCGGCGACGAGATGGAGGGGCACCGGCGGGACCTGGAGACGCTGCGGGGGCTGGTGAATCCGAGACGGAGGCGGCGGAAGACCGACAAGCCGGGATGACGGCGAAGACCAACGAGTCGGGATGACGGCGAAGATCACGAGCCGGGATGACGCAGACGCCTGGGGTTGAAACCCCAGGCTGGGCTGTTGCGCTCCAGCGGAGCGCCTCCTCCGCCCGGGATCTCGCCCGTCAGGGCGATACAATCCAGCCTGGGGTTTCAACCCCAGGCGACGGAGCGGCTCAGTTCACCCACCAGTCGATGCCGCGATTGATGACGCTCTTCGGGTAGCTCTTGGTCGGCGAGGGGAGGTCCTCCAGGACCTTGTGGACCTGGGGCAGGGCCTCCTCGACCGAGGCGACCGGATTGGCCAGCCAGAGGACGCGCTGCCTGCGGCTGACCAGCACCAGGGCCGGGGCGGCCGGCCTGCCCTCCTCGGGCGCGACCACGCCGTAGGAGGCGGAGAAGTTGCGGTCGTCGTGCAGCAGGGGGAAGAGGAGCTTGCGCTCCACCTGGAGCTTCTTGAGGTCGTCCAGCTTCGCCGGAGAGACGGCCATCACCCTGGCGCGCAGGGCGGCCAGCTTGTCGAGGCTCCGGTTCAGCGCGTCGAGGTCGCGGCGCGCCCGCTCGTCGGCCGGATCGGCGAAGAAATAGACCACCACCGACGTCCGGATCACCTCGTCCCGCAACATCAGCAGACACTCTTCCGTCGAGCTCAGGTCGAAGTTCGGCGCTTCGTCTCCGATCGAGATCGGACCAGGCATCAAGCTCCTCCTTGGGGCCTCAGGACCCCGGCAGCCAACCTTCGGGCAGGTGCTTCATCGCGTCGAACCATATCACCATCAGCATCAGGAGCAGGATCATGACGAAGCCGACCTGGCTGATGACCTCCTTGAAGCGCAGGGAGAGATCGCGGCGGATCACCCCCTCGATCGCCAGGATGAAGATCTGGCCGCCGTCGAGGATCGGGATCGGCATCAGGTTCATGATGGCGATGCTGATGCTGATGAAGCCCATCAGATGGAGGAGCTGCTTGAAGCCGCTGCGCGCCGCCGCGCCGCTCTGCGCCGCGATCTCGATCGGACCGGCGAGGGCGCCCTTGGCGGACATCTGGCGGCTGAAGATCTTGCCGATGATCGCGAAGGTGTCGCGCACGATCTGCACGTTGTAGCGCACGCTCTCCACCAGCGCCCGCGAGAAGCCGTAGCGCTGGAAGAAGCCGATGCCCACGCCGATGCGGCCGACGCCCCCCTCGTCGCGCGGCGTCACGGCGATGTCGACCGGCTGGCCGTCGCGCAGCACCTGGATGGTTACCGCCCTGCCGGCCTGCTTCTCGATGGTGCCCACGAAGTCCTGACTGTCGGCGATCGGCCGGCCGTCGACGCTGCGGATCTCGTCGCCCGGCTGGAAGCCCGCGGCGGCGGCGGGGCTGCCGTCCATCACCCGGGTGATCTGCGGGCGGATCGACGGGTAGATGCCGGCCGAGTCGCCGGTCTCGTACTTGGGCATGCGCTTCGGGGTGACCGTGGCCTCGAAGGTGCGCTCGGCGCGCTCGACCGAGAGGCGCAGCGGGCGTTCCGGGGAGGTGAGCAGGGCCATCAGCACCTGCTGCCAGTTGTCGACCGCCTCGCCGTCCACCGCCGCGATGCGGTCGCCGCGCTGCAGCCCGGCCTGGGCCGCCGACGACCCCTCTTCGACGCCGCCGACGATCGGCGGCATGTTGGGCAGGTTCATCACCTCGATGCCCACCATGAACAACGCGGCGAAGAGGACGATCGCCAGCACCACGTTCATCGCCGGGCCCGCCAGGTAGACGAGCACCCGCTGCCAGCGCGGCTTGCTCAGGAACTCGCGCGGATCGCCGGTCGACTCCTCGACGTTCTCGCCGCCCAGCCGCACGTAGCCGCCGAGCGGGACGGCCGAGAGCCGGTACTCGGTCTCGCCGCGCTGGAAGCCCCAGAGGCGCTTGCCGAAGCCGACCGAGAAGGTCAGCACCCGTACGCCGAAGGCCTTGGCGACCAGGAGGTGCCCGGCCTCGTGCACGACGATGATGACGCCGAGCGCGAAGATGAAGGCGAGGACGTTGGTGAGGATGTTCATCATACCCGGAGCTGCCTTTCAAAAGGACCCACAATTATATAGCGAACGCGCGAGGCTCTTCCCTCATTCCCTTTCGCTCTCTTCTGTTCCCCCCCTCTCCCGGTGACGGGAGAGGGGGCCGGGGGGTGAGGGCTTCACCGCGGAATCGCGATGCCGTCGATGCCCAGCAGCCAGAGGCCGATCAGCATCACCGGCGCCGCGAACAGCAGGGCGTCGATGCGGTCGAGCGCCCCGCCGTGGCCGGGGAGGATGTTGCCCGAATCCTTGACTCCGGCGCTGCGCTTGATCATCGACTCGATCAGGTCGCCCACCTGCGCCGCCACGGCGACCGCCGCGGCGAGCCCCAGCAGCCGCAGGTCCAGGCGCTCCAGCCGCCAGAGGCTCCAGACCGCGGCGGCGAGCAGGCTGGTGACGAAGCCGGCCGCGGCCCCCTCCCAGCTCTTCTTGGGGCTGATCACCGGCGCCATCTTGTGACGGCCGAAGCGCGAGCCGATGTAATAGGCCGCCGTGTCCCCCAGCCAGACGATGGCGAAGAGGAGGAAGACCAGCCAGGGGTCCGCCCGCTGCAGGTGGTGCATGCTGGCGATGGGGACCGCGAAGTAGGGGATGCCGAAGGCCAGGATGCCGAGGGCCGGGATGGCCTCCTCCAGCGGCGTGCGGCCGAGCAGGACCAGCGAGCCGGCGCCGACCGACATCGCGGCCGCGGCGAGCAGCAGGTGCGCCTCGGGATCGAACCCGCCGGGGATCATCGACGCGCTCATCGCCACCGCCGCCAGCGGCACGAGCAGGAGCATCGGCTTCAGAGGAGCGTGCGGCGCCCGGGAGCGCACGATGGCGAGGAATTCGAAGACCGCGAGCTCGACGATGACCGCCACCAGGATGAACCACCAGAGGTGCGGCAGGTAGAACAACGCCAGCAGGGCCAGGGGCGTCGCGACGGCGGCTGTCAGGAGTCGCTGCATCGGACGTCGGCTGGCGTGGTGGTCAGCGGGGGGCCTGCCCGGTGGCGAAGAAGTCGGCGGAGTCGGCCTGCTTGACGCCGCCGTAGCGGCGCTCCCGCCCCTGGAAGGCGAGGACCGCTTCGAACAGGTCCTTGCGGCGGAAGTCGGGCCACAGGGTCTGCGTCACCCAGATCTCCGCGTAGGCAATCTGCCAGAGCAGGAAGTTGCTCACGCGCAGCTCGCCCGAGGTGCGGATCAGCAGGTCGGGGTCGGGCTGGCCCGAGGTATAGAGATACCGGCCGATCGTCTCCTCGTCGATGTCGGCCCGCTTGCCCGCGGCCCAGTCGGAGACGATGCGGCGACAGGCGTCGACGATCTCGCAGCGGCCGGAGTAGTTCAGGGCGATGTTGAAGCTCATCCCCCGGCAGTCCCGGGTCAGCTCGACCGTCTCCTCGATCTCGCGCACCACCGAGGGGTCGAGATCCCGCCAGCGGCCGAGCACGTTGAAGCGGATGTCGTTCTCGGCCAGGGCCTCGCGCTCCTTGCGGACGTACTCCTTGAGGAGGTTCATCAGCGTCCACACCTCGAAGCGCGGCCGCTTCCAGTTCTCCACCGAGAAGGCGTAGAGGGTCAGCACCTCGAGCCCGAGGCGAGCGGCCGACTCGACCGTGTCGCGCACGGCGGCGACGCCGGCCCGGTGCCCCTCGACGCGCGGCAGCGAGCGGGCCTTCGCCCACCGGCCGTTGCCATCCATGATGATGGCCACGTGGCGCGGCAGGTTCGTCCGGTCGATCCGGCGGACCAGGAGCTCTTCGGGAGAGCCGGGTTGCGCGAGTTGGGAAAATTCTGCCATGGCCAAAAACCCCCCTAAGGTACCACAACCTCTCCGCCCACCGGCTGCCACTCGGGAGGGTAGATCACCCTTTCGAGCACCAGGCCATGCGCGGGAGCCGTGGGGCCCGCCTGCGCCCGCGGAGCTCCGGCCAGCAGCTCGGCGAAGCTGTCCTGGGAGCGCCTCCCCATCCCGACCTCGATGAGGGTGCCCACTAAAGCACGAACCATGCCGCGCAGGAAGCCATCTCCCGCGATGCGGAAGCGCAGCTCCTCCCCCGCCTCCTCCCAGACGGCGGAGGAGATCGTCCGGAACGGCTGGCCGTGGGAGCCCCCGGCCAGAGCGAACGCCGAGAAGTCGTGCCGCCCCGGCAGCAGCTCCGCGGCCCATGCCATTCTGGCCGGCTCGATCTCCCGGGGGACGCGCACCACGAATGGAGCGTCCAGGGGGGAGATCACCGGCGCGCGGCTCAGCCGGTAGCCGTACTCCTTGCCCAGGGCGTGCTTGCGGGCATGGAACCCCGCGGGCATCCGGTCCGCGGCCATCACCCGCACGTCCTCGGGCAGGTGGTGGTTGGCGCCGTGGACCAGCCCGCTCTCCGGGAACGGCTCCGCCAGCTCCAGGCTGACCGCCTGCCCGCGGGCGTGGACCCCGGCGTCCGTGCGGCTCGCGCCGTGCACCCGCACCTCCCGCCCGAGCAGCCGCGCCAGGGCCTCCTCCAGGGCCTGCTGGACCGTGAGGGCGTTCTCCTGCCGCTGCCAGCCGGCGTAGGCGGCGCCGCGGTAGGAGACGGTCAGGCGGTAGGAGGGGCCCCTCACCCCCCGGCCCCCTCTCCCACCCCCTCCCCTGCCGCCGGGAGAGGGGGAGAACAGCAAGAGAGGTTGGACATCGGTTTCAACATTTTCAACTTTCCTCCTCCCCCTCTCCCGGAAGGACGGGAGGGGGTGGGAGAGGGGGCCGGGGGGTGAGGGCCCACCCACGCCCGGCGAGAAGCAGCACCGCAAACGGCACCCATATCGAGGCAAACACCCAAGGCATCATCGGCACGCCCGCGATCTTCGGCAGATACGCCAGCAGGATCAACCCCGAGAGCGCCCGCCAGGCGGTGTGGCGGGCGAGGGCGGCCCAGGGGAGCACCCAGAGGAGATACCAGGGATAGACCGTGGCCGAAAGGAGCAGGAGCGCGCCGAAGAGCTTGCCGGTGCCGGCGACGGGGTCGCGGTCGCGCAGCGAGGCGGCCACGGCGGCCAGCATCCCCAGGCCGAGCAGGGCCTTGGCGAGGAGCTGCGGATAGAGATAAGGATAGAGGGAATTCCACGCCTCGTAGGCGCCGGTCCACTCCTTGACCCGGTCCAGCAGGGTCTTGAGCGCCGGCGCCGCGCCGGCCGCGTCGAGGAGGCGCCAGAGCGGCTCGAACAGGGGGCCGTTGAACTCCCAGGAGACGCCGTAGCGGATCAGCCCGGGGGGCACGCCTCCGGTGGCGGCGAGGACCGGCAGGACGGCCAGGGCCACCAGGCCGAGCGCCGCGGCGAGGAACCGCCACGGCCGGCCGCTCTGCCGGCTCCACAGGGGCAGGGCGGCGAGGGGGGCGAGCTTGGCGAGGACGCCGGCCGCGGCCCAGGCGGCGGCGCCGGCCCAGCGCCCGCGCGCGGACCGGGTCAGGGAGAAGACAGTCCCCACCATAGCGGCCACCCCGAGAGCGTCGACGTGCCCCATGCCCGCCACCTCCAGGACGACCAGGGGATTCCAGGCGTACCAGACCGTCCGCGCCGCGGGGATTCCCAGGCGCCGGGCCAGGACGAGGAGGAGGGCGCAGGTGGCGAGATCGGCCAGCGCGGCGAGGGTTTTCCACCCCAGGAGCGGAAATGGCAGCCGAGTCGCTATACTGAAGGCCGTAATCGCGAGCGGCGGATAGACCGTAGGGACGTCCCTGTGCGGCAGCCGCTGCCAGTTTTTATTGCGGAGAGAGGCGAGTTCGGCGGCGTCCGGCGACAGGGCATAGGGATTGGAGCCGGCCGTGGCCACCTTTCCATCCCAGAGGTAGCGCAGCGCATCGTCGGACAACGTCGGCGGCAGCGGCAGGAGTGCGAGCCGCGCCAGCGTCGCGACGAGGAGGATGCCGCGCCCGGAGAGGCCGCCGGCCGCTTCGGCCCTTTCGAGACGTTGCGCCGCGAACGGGAGCCAGAGAAAGGCCGCGCCCAGGAGCATGAGGGTCAGGACGGGATGATGAGCCAGATCGAAGACGAGCAGGAGGCCGAGATCCGCCAGGAGCAGCGGGACCGCGAGAAAGGCGGCCCTGCCACCGACGGCGCGGTCTCGGTGGGCTGACGATGGGCTTTCCCTGGGCGCCGGCTCTGCTGGCACTCTATTACCTCATCCTGGTGGTGCTCGCCTTCTTCGGCATGCACCGCCTCTTCCTGGTGCTCTGCTATCTGCGCACGCGGAGGCGCCGGCCGGAGCGGCCCCCCGATCCCGCGGTGTGGCCCGTGGTGACGGTGCAGCTCCCACTCTACAACGAGATGTACGTGGCCTCGCGCCTGATCGACTCCGTCTGCGCCCTGGACTATCCGGCCGACCGCCTGGAGATCCAGGTCCTCGACGACTCGACGGACGAGACCTCCGAGATCGTCGCCCGCTCCGTGGCCGAGCACCGCGCGCGGGGTGTCGACATCCATCACCTGCGGCGCACCGAGCGGACGGGCTTCAAGGCCGGGGCGCTCGAGGCCGGCCTGGCGAAGTCGCGCGGCGAATTCCTCGTCGTCTTCGACGCCGACTTCGTGCCCAACTCCGACTTCCTCCAGGTCTCCGTCCCCTACTTCGCCGATCCGCAGCTCGGGCTGGTCCAGGGGCGCTGGGACCACCTCAACCGGGAGTACTCGCTGCTCACGCGGGTGCAGGCCATCCTGCTCGACGGCCACTTCTTCATCGAGCACATCGGGCGTAACCGCACGGGCCGATTCTTCAACTTCAACGGCACGGCGGGGATCTGGCGGCGCCGGGCGATCGAGGACTCCGGCGGGTGGGAGCACGACACCCTGACCGAGGACCTCGACCTCTCCTACCGCGCCCAGCTCCGCGGCTGGAAGTTCCTCTACCTGCCCGAGCTGGCGGTCCCCTCCGAGCTGCCGGTGGATATCAACGGCTTCAAGAGCCAGCAGTACCGCTGGGCCAAGGGCTCCGTGCAGACCGGCCGCAAGCTGCTCGGGCGGGTCCTGCGCACGCCGCTCCCCTGGCGGGTCAAGTTCGAGGCCCTGGTCCACCTGACGAACAACGTCAGCTACGCCCTGATGTTCCTGCTCGCCCTGCTCGTCTTCCCCGCCATGCTGATCCGCATCGGCACCTCGTGGAAGACGGTGCTGCTCTTCGACATGCCGCTGTTCTTCGGCGCCACGGTGTCCGTGCTGATCTTCTACCTGGCGAGCCAGAGCGCGGTGGGGATCGGCTGGCGCAAGCAGCTCCGCTACATGCCGACCCTGATGGGAGTGGGGATCGGCCTGTCGGTGAACAACGCGCGCGCCGTGATCTCGGGGCTGTTCAAGGAAGGTGGCACGTTCCACCGCACGCCCAAGTACCGCATCGAGAAGCAGGGGGAGGACTGGCTGGGCAAGCGCTACCGCTCGGGGCGCAATCTCTCCTTCCTCATCGAGCTGATCCTCGCCCTCTACTTCGCCGTGGTGACCGTCTACGCGGCGTTCCGGGGGATGTGGCCGTCGGTCCCCTTCCTCTTCCTCTTCGTCCAGGGATACGCCTACATGGCCGCCCTGTCGCTGCTGCCCGCGGTGGCCGGATGGCGCGACCGCCGCAAGGCGGCCATACCAGTCGGAGGGTGAGAATCCCAGCGCGCTCCGGCTAAAATACATTTATGGCGTTTGTGGAGCGTACCATCCCTCTCGAGGTCACCTTGAGGCCGGCCGCTCCGCGCGACGCCGACCTCCTCCGCCAGTGGCGCGCCGAGCCGAGCGTCCGCCGTTTCCAGCCCCTCAACGAGCTCCCCACGGCCCAGCTCCGGGCCGACGTGGCGAGCCAGCGCGTCGCCGACCTCTATCGCGGCCGGGGAGAGAAGTTCCAGTGGATCGTCCAGGTCGACGGCCATGCGGCCGGCTGGATCACCCTGGTGGTGAGCAACTGGGAGCACGGCCTGGCCGAGGTCGGCTACGCCCTCTCCACTCACTACCAGAACCGGGGCGTCATGACCGACGCCCTGCAGATCCTCCTCGACGACCTCTTCCACAACACCCTGCTGGAGAGGATCGAAGCCCGCTGCGCCGTCGAGAACCACGGCTCCCAGAAGGTCCTGGAGAAGAACGGCTTCTCCCGCGAAGGCCTCCTGCGCGGCTACTTCAAGCTCCGCGGCCGGCGCGTGGACAACTACGTCTATGGCCTGCTGCGGGACGACTATCTGGGGAAGAGCCGGTAGCTCTCCTACTCCAGATACCCCAGCGCCCGGAGCTTCTTCTCCGCCTCTTTCGCCATGCGCAGGCTCTCCTTGGCGGTCCCCTGGCCTTCGGTGCGGGCGAGCCAGGCGGTGAGGACCTGGCGGAGACGGTGGAAGTCGCGCCGCTGTCCGGCCAGGACGTCCCTGGTCTCGCCGGGGTCGGCTTTCAGATCGTAGAGCGCGAAGGTCCCGGCGGCGATGTCGTGGATCAGCTTGAAGCGGCCGTCGGCGGCGCTGCGGTCGGCTCCGGAGAAGCTGAACTGCGGCAGGTCCTCGCCCGAGCCTTCGATGAGCGGACGCAAGCTCCGTCCCTCGAAGGTCAGGCCGGTGGTGTCGATCCCCAGGTAGTCGAGCACGGTGGGGGTGATGTCCAGGTTCTGGACGGGCCGGGCCACCGTGCGCGCGTCCACGCCGGGGATGTGGAAGACCAGCGGCACCCGGACCAGGGTGTCGAAGACCGTGCGGCAGTGCTTGATGTGGCCGTGCTCCAGGAACTCCTCGCCGTGGTCGGAGGCGAAGACCACGATGGAGTCCTCCAGCCGGCCCGACCTGCGCAGCTCCTCCAGCAGCAGGGCGAGCTGGGTGTCGAAGTAGGCGATCTCGTCGTCGTACAGGTCGACCAGGTGCTGGAGCTCGGCCGGGGTCACGCCCGGGTTCGGTGCCCCCTTGTAGAGCCATTCGCCGATCGGGTTCGAGTTGCCGTTGCGGATGAACGGTCTCTTCGGTCTCCCCTTGGCGAAGCGGCGCTGGTAGCCGGACGGCGGGCCGTAGGGGGCATGGGGGTCGAGGTAGTGGAGGTAGAGGAAGAGCGGTCGCTCGTCCTTCACCCGGAGCTGCTCGAAAGTCTGGCGGTTCACGCAGCCGGCGGCCTTCCAGACGCACCCCTCCTGGAAGACCTCGAAGCCGCGGCCGAAGCCGCCGATCGGGTTGTGGTCGCTCGGCGTGTTGCGCACCACGGCGCTGGAGGAGACCGCGACCGTGCGGTAGCCGCGCAGGCGGAGGATCTCCGCCAGCGAGGGGATCTGGTCCGGGATGCTCATGGCCTGGTTGGGCTGTCCCAGGAAGGCCGTGGGATAGCGCGAGGTCAGGATCGAGTTGACCGACGGGAAGGTGCAGGAGGCCTGGCTCCGGGTGTCGGCGAAGAAGACCGACTCGCGGGCGAAGGCGTCAAAGCCCGGGCTGGTCTCCCGGGAGTAGCCGTAGGCGCCCAGGTGATCGGCGCGCAGGGTGTCGACCAGGATGACGATGACGTTGCGCGGGCGCGCCTCTTCCGTCCCCGAGCAGGAGAGGAGCAGCAGGGCGAGGACGAGGAGCGTGAATCGGGACGTCGGTCGCAAGGCGAAGCTTCAATCCGCCATGTGGTTCAGCAGCTCGCGCTGGATCAGGTCGCGGAACCGCGCCAGGCGCTGCGGCTGGGGCGTGCCCTTGCGGGCTTCCGCGATGATGACGTGCGGCAGGTCGGGCGCGTCGCCGTAGGTTTCGTGGCGCTCGATCCCCTGGAAGATCGCCAGCTCGCTCTCTCCATACCGGCACCAGTGCACCGGGTCGAAGCCGCAGGAGGCCAGGGCCTCGGCGAGCATCTCGCGGTTCCACAGGAACTGGTGGCGCCAGCCGTGGAAGGCGCGGTTGAGGGCCAGCGCGGCGTTGCGCTTGCCGTCCGGATCCTGGTCGAGGCGATAGTGGGTGGACCACACCCAGTCCAGGTTCGGAGTGGACAGCCGGATCCAGCCGTCCGGCCCCAGCACCCGGTGGGACTCGAGCAGGAAGGCGATAGCCTTGTCGATCGCCAGGTGCTCCAGGAAGTGCTCGGCGAAGATCGCCTCGACGTTCGAGAACTGCAGCCCGTGGGTGACGTCGGCTACGACGTCGACTCCGGGCAGGGCCTGGATGTCGACGTTGAGCCAGCCGTCGAGGCGCTCGCGGCCGCTGCCGATGTGCAGCCGGGTTCGTGGAGGGGTCGCGGGGGCCATGGCGGCGGCAGTCTAGCACTCCTGCCGGAGCCCTCACCCCCTGGCCCCCTCTCCCGTCACCGGGAGAGGGGGAAAAGCAAGGGAAAATTTGGGTGGGGGCGCCCCTCTCCCGGTGACGGGAGAGGGGACGGGGGTGAGGGTCCACGACGGCTGCGCTCGGACCTCTTCCGACGAAATCAATCGCGGATCGCGGACATTTCCGGGAGGAGGTGTCGCCGCATTCTCGGGCATCGGTGGTCCAGGCGTTGAAATTGCTTGAGGAGATGAGGCTTTACGGCTAACCTTTCATCTCGGAGCCTAGTGGATTCATCCGTTCCGGAGGAGAGGGAATGTTCTGTATCGAAGAGATCGTGGCGCGAGAGATCCTGGACTCGCGCGGCAACCCGACCGTCGAGGTCGACTGCATTCTGGACGGCGGCGTGGGAGGGCGGGCGGCGGTGCCGTCCGGAGCCTCGACCGGCAGCCGCGAGGCCCTGGAGCTGCGCGACGGCGGCAAGCGGTACCGCGGCAAGGGGGTCGGCCGCGCGATCGCCAACGTGCAAGAGGAGATCTCGCCCCGGTTGCGCGGCATGGACGCCCGCGACCAGTGCCGGATCGACCACGCCCTGATCGAGCTCGACGGCACCTCCGACAAGAGCCGGCTCGGCGCCAACGCCATCCTCGGCGCCTCGCTGGCCGTGGCCCGCGCCGCCGCCGAGGCGAGCGGCCTGCCGCTCTACGCCTACCTGGGCGGCCCGGCGGCCACGGTCCTGCCGGTGCCGCTCCTCAACGTGCTCAACGGCGGCGCCCACGCCGACAACTCGGTGGACATCCAGGAGTTCATGCTGGTGCCGGTCGGCTTCGACGGCTTCGCGGAGGCCCTGCGCGCCGGCACCGAGGTCTACCACACGCTCAAGGAGGTCCTGAAGAAGGGCGGCATGGTCACGGCCGTGGGCGACGAAGGGGGCTTCGCACCGAATCTGCGGAGCAACCGCGAGGCGCTCGACCTGCTCATGAAGGCGATCGAGGCCGCCGGCTACAAGCCCGGCCGGCACATCGCGCTGGCCCTCGACGTGGCGGCGAGCGAGCTGGTCGAGGGAGGAGGAGAGAAGGAGAAGGGGAACAAGAAGAAGCGCCGCGAGGTGCGCTACGCCCTGGCCGGCGAGGGTCGCACGGACCTGGCCAGCGGCGACCTGATCGCCCTCTACCGGGAGTGGATCGACGCCTATCCGCTGGTCTCCATCGAGGACGGCCTGGCGGAGAACGACCACGCCGGCTGGAAAGAGCTGACCGACGAGCTGGGCTCGCGGGTGCAGCTCGTGGGCGACGACCTGTTCGTCACCAACCCCGAGATCCTGGCCCGCGGGATCGCCGACGGCCTCGCCAACGCTCTGCTGGTCAAGGTCAACCAGATCGGTACCCTGACCGAGACGCTGGAGGCGGTCGAGCTGGCGAAGACCAGCGCCTACGCCAACATCATGAGCCACCGTTCGGGAGAGACGGAGGACACCACGATCGCCGACCTCGCCGTGGCCACCCGCTGCGGCCAGATCAAGACCGGCGCGCCCTGCCGCAGCGACCGGGTCGCCAAATACAATCGCCTGCTCCGCATCGAGGAGGAGCTGGAGGGCGTGGCCACCTACCGTGGCGCCGCGGCCTATCCACGCTCGAAACGTTGACCCGGCCCGAAGCGCCCGGACGGACCAGCTCGTTCCGCCCCGTTCTGGGCGCGTCGGTCCTCCTCTTCCTCGCCGTGCTGGCCATCGCCGGCCTGAAGAGCTACCGCGACCTGGAATCCGCGCGCCAGAGCGAGCATCTCCTGGAGAACCGGATCGAGGCCACGGAGCAGCAGATCGGCCGCCTGCGCAACCGCATCGACCGCCTGCGCACCGACCCCGGCGCCCTGGAGCGCCACGCCCGCGAGGACCTCGGCATGGTCCGCCCAGGCGACGTGATCATCGAGCTGCCGCAGCCCGAGGAGAAGAAGGCGGCGCCGGTTCCTCCGCCGGCGCCCGTCCCGTCCCCCGCGCCTTCCGCAACGCCGCCGATGGTGGTTCCGGCGGCAGACCCTCACCCCCGGCCCCTCTCCCGCTGAGCGGGAGAGGGGGGACGAGACCTCAGCCGGTAATCCCGGTCGGCATCATTGTAGAGACGCCCGGTTGACCACCACCTTGAAGATCTCGGGATTCCCCCTCTCCCGGTGACGGGAGAGGGGGTCAGGGGGTGAGGGCTCACCCCAGCGGCGGATTCGGCCGGTCCGCCGCGACCTCCGCGGCCGGGGCGGGCCGTCCCTTCCTGCGGTCCCCGCGCGCCAGCGTCAGCTTGAGCACCGGCGGCGTGATCAGGGTGGTGACGACGACCATCACGACCACGGCCGCGAAGACCGGCGGCGTGATCACCCGCGAGCCGCCGAGGGTGAGCGCGGCCCCGATGCTGGCGAAGATCAGGCCGACCTCGCCGCGGGGCACCATGCCGACCGCCACCGAGGTGCGGTCCAGCCCTCGCTCCAGCACTCCGGCGGCGCAGATCATCTTGCCGAGGATCGCCGCCAGGGAAAGGACGGCGGCGAAGCCCAGCACCTCGACCTGGCCGAAGGAGGAAAGGTCGACCCGCGCGCCCATGAGGACGAAGAAGACCGGCACCAGGAAACCGGCGACCGGGTGCAGCAGCTCCTCGATCGTGTGCTCCCTGGGATCGCGCTTCCGCAGCTCCTGGTAGTGCAGCTTGTCGAGGATCAGCCCCGCGGCGAAGGCGCCGACGATGGTGGCGAGCCCGATCCGGTCGGCCAGGTAGGAGAGCAGGAAGCAGAACCCGAGCGCGATGGCGAGCAGCAGGCCGTGGATCTGCAGCCGGTTCGCCAGGTGGAACACCCGGGGGGAGAGGAGCCGGCCGACCGCGATCGAGCCGACCAGGAAGGCGATGGCCTTGACCACGATCAACCCGGCGTCGAGGACGTCCAGCGATCCTCCGGTGTTGGCCGCGTTGATGGTGCCGGCGACCACCGACAGGATGACCAGGCCCAGGACGTCGTCGATGACCGCGGCTCCGAGAATGATCTTCGACTCGCGGGCCGCGAGCTTGCCCAGGTCCGCCAGCACCCGCGCGGTGATGCCGACGCTGGTGGCGCAGAGAGTGGCGCCGATGAAGACGTGAGCGAGCCTCGGCATCTCGGGGATCATCCAGGCCGAGACCCCCCACCCAAGGAAGAACGGAGCGATGACGCCGAGCACCGCCACCAGCAGGCTCGACCAGCCCACGGAGAGCATCTCGTGGATGTTCGATTCCAGTCCGACCTGGAACAGGAGGAGGATGACCCCGAGCTGGGCCAGGATCTCCAGCCCCGGCGTGACGCGCAGGAACTCGAACGAGCCGACCCCGACGAGCGCCAGGTTGCCGAGGACCATGCCGAGGATCAGCTCGCCGAGCACCGCCGGCTGGCCGAAGCGCTCGAAGAGCTCGCCGCCGAGCTTGGCCGCGACGAGGACGACGACGAGGCCGAGGAGCACCGGAATCACCGGGCCGCCGTGGCTCGCCGTCTCGGGATGGGCCTCCTGTCCCGCCAGACCTCCGGGACAAAGTACGATGAAGCCCGCGAGAGCGAGAAGACAGGGGATGAACGGGATCTTGCGCATGGCGGCATGATGGTATCGAGAATCCAGAGCACATTCAGCACGGCTGCCGCTGGCGGCCGGTGGGCGCTCGCGGCGGCGCTCCTGCTCTTCCTGGCGCTCGCCCTGTTCGGCCACCGCTACCACTGGGTCGAGGAGGCGGGCACGGCCGAGCGGGACGGCTACGTCGCCCAGGCCGAGCAGATCCTGCGGGGGGAGCTGCCGCGCGATCCCTTCCGGCCGCTGCTCTACCCCATCCTCACCGCCGGGCTGGCGCTGCTGGTGGGAGACCCGTTCCTGGCCGCGCGTCTGATCTCGAACCTGGCCGCCGCGGCCCTGGCTTGGCAGTGCTGGGCCTGCGGCCGGCGCCTCGGCGGGCCCGGTGGGACACCCGCTGGAGCCTGGGCCATGGCGCTCGCGGCCGCGAACCCGAACCTGTGGATCCTCGGCCAGCACGTCTCGACGGACATGCTCTTCGCGGCGCTGGCGGCGGCGGCGCTGCTCGCGGGCCTGCGCTATCTGGAGGAGCCCGGAGCCCGGGCCGCGCTGGCCGGCGGGGCCGCGCTCGGGCTCGCCGCCTTCACGCGCTCGAACGCCCTGTTCCTCCTCCCTCCCCTGCTCGCGGCCTGGTGGCTCGCCCCGGGGGAGCGCAAGCGCCGCCTCGGCCACCTCGCCGGGGCCGCGGCCGTGGCCGTCCTGATGCTGATACCCCACTGGGCTCTCCGCCAGGCGGTCTTCGGCGATCCATTCCACGACGAGAACTGGAAGAACCTGGCCTGGAAGCTCCACGGCTACCCGGACTGGTCCTACCTCGACCGGGTGCCGTACTCGGGGGCGCTGGAGATCGTCAAGGAGGACCCGATGGCGGTCGTCCGCGGCGGCCTCTCCGAGCTCGCCCGATTCCTGACCGGCGGCGCGGCCCAGCTCTTCGGCACCTGGGCGCACGTCCTGCTGATCGCGGCCGGCGCCGCGGTCGCGCTCCGCAAGAGGAGCCGGCCGGCGGCCTGGCTGCTGTTCGCGGGCGGCGCGTTCCTGCTGGCCATCGCCTTCGCGTTCTTCACCTGGGGGAGGCTGCTCCTGCTGCTGCTCCCCCTGGGCTATGGCCTGGCCTTCGCTCCATGGAAGGAGCGGACACGGGACCTCCTGGCGCTCGGCCTGGTGCTGCTGCTGGCCGTGAAGACCTTCGGCTTCCGCCTGCCGGCGTTCGTCGCCCGGCATCCCTATGAAGAGGTCGCGGTCCTGCGGCGCCTCGACGCCTCCCTCCCTCCGGGGCCCGTCCTCGCCGGGAGCTCGCCGTTCCTGGGGCGATACCTCCGGCGGGAGTACGTGGACCTCCCGGACGCCTTCGGCCCGGAGATCCGCGATCCGCGGCTCTACTTCGCCAGGATCGAGCCGCTCGTCCGGCGCTCGGGAGTCGCCTACCTGGTCGTCGGCGAGACCGACCTGCGCGACCGGCCGCCGTCGCTGTTGGACGGGACCGCCCGGGTTCCCTGGCTCCGGCTGGCGTCGAAGGAGAACGGCGTGACGGTCTGGAAGGTCCGTCCTCCCCAGGGGACGTCTCCGGACTGAAAGCTCCCCCTCGGGCTCCGGCGGCGGATGGGACCGTCCGGGTAAATTCTTTGTTTTCAATATCCTCGTGGATGGCACCGCCTTTGCTTTTCAGGGAGGTTGACCCCTGCTGTCCGGGGGTCGCGCAAAGAGAGGAGGCATCCAGATGAGCCCACAGCGCAAATTCCGTCGCATCGTTCCGGCCGTCCTGGCCGTTCTGCTCGCCGCCGGCATCGCGGATGCCGCTCTGAATCTCGTCTCGCTCGACCAGGAGTGGTCGATGCGGTCGGACCTGCACAGCCAGGTCGCCTCGCAGAAGCGGGTGATGAGGGATGACTATCTGAGCTACATCGGCAACCGAATCGCGGACCAGACGCCGTATGGAAACCGCCAATGGGACTTCTTCATCGTGGAGGATCCCGCGGTCAACGCGTTCAACCTGCCGGGCGGCCTGGTCTACGTGAACAGCGGCCTGATCGCCGAGGCGGACAACCTCGAGCAGTTCGCGGGTGTGCTCGCGCACGAGATCGGGCACGGCGCGGCGCGCCACGGCACCCAGCTCATGACCCGCTCCTACGGCTACAGCGCGATCGCGGGCCTGCTGCTGGGCCGCAACGCCGGCCAGGGCAAGCAGATGCTCGCCCAGCTCGTGGGGGTCGGAGTGCTGACCAACTACACCCGGAGCGCCGAGAACGAAGCGGACAAGCTGGGGGTCGAGTACGCCTACCGGGCGGGCTTCGATCCGGACGGCGCGGCCGACTTCTTCCGGCAGCTCCTGGACATGCGCCAGCGCCGGCCGACGCGGGTGGAGCAGTTCTTCTCCAGCCATCCGCTGACCGAGGAGCGCATCCGCAACGTCGAATCCGCCGCCAACCGCTACCCCGACGGCAGGCTGATCCGCGACAGCCGGAACTTCCAGAACTTCCGGTCGCGGTTCCGGTAAGAATCGTCAGGGTTCCCTCTCCCGCTCTGCGGGAGGGGGTCAGAAACGACGAGCGCCCCTCCGGGAGAACCCGGCTGGGGCGCTGCGTTATCGAGAGCGGAAGCGGCTCAGGAGACCTTGACGACGTTCTTCGCCTGGAGGCCCTTGGGGCCTTCCACCACTTCAAACGTGACCCGGTCGCCCTCGCTGAGGGTGCGGAAGCCCTCCGCGACGATGGAGGCATGGTGGACGAAGACGTCCGCCCCCTTCTCGCGCACGATGAATCCGTACCCCTTGGCGTCGTTGAACCACTTCACTACACCTTGTTCGGCCATACTCGTTTGCTCCTTCCAACAGGTTGTTCTTGTTCGCCGCTGAGCGGCGTCTCCTCCGGCCCTCCCAACAAAGGAAGGCTGAACCGAAATCATGCAAGCGGTCCGCGAGCCGCGGTGCTCTTCTCCTGTGAACCAACGGAATTCATCCTGCGAATTGCTGCGCGCTATAACCGGGTTTGCTGCGGGGGAGTATGGCAGGTCGTCTTCTTATGAACCGCTTCCAACCAAGTGCGCTAAAGTTTTGGGAACTATGGCATCGCTGGGGGGAAAAAGCAAGGGTCGGATAAGATCGTCCTCTCAGGAGGGAGGAGGCCCGTGTCCACCCGCATTCCCAGGAAGCTCGACCCGGCGGAGATCCGGGTGCTCGGCGTGCTGCTGGAGAAGGAGCAGACGACCCCCGAGGTCTGCCCGCTGACCGTCAACGCGGTCGTCGCCGGCTGTAACCAGAAGACGAACCGCGACCCGGTGATGGACCTCACCGAGAGCCAGGTCGTAGACGCCCTGGAGCGGCTGCGCCAGGACGTCCTGGTCTGGCGTAGCGAGGGCGCCCGCTCCGAGAAGTGGCAGCAGAGCGTGGTCCGGCGCTGGGGCCTCGACCGGGCCGGCAAGGCGCTGATGACCCTCCTCCTGCTGCGCGGCCCTCAGACCCCCGGGGAGCTGCGCACCCGCAGCGAGCGCATGCACCCGTTCAGCTCCCTCCAGGAGGTCGAGGAGGCCCTGCAACGGATGGCCTCCATCGACGAGCCGCTGGTCCAGGAGCTCCCCCGCCGTCCCGGCCAGAAAGAGATCCGCTGGACCCACCTGGTGGGGGACATCCCCGAGCCGGTGGAGCGGGACCTGCCCGAGGCGCCGGACACGCCCTCCGGACCCACCCTGACCCAGAGAGTGGCGCAGCTCGAGGAGACCGTGCGGCGGCTGGAGCGGGAGCTGGAGGAGATGCGGGAGTTGAAGAAGCTGCTGTAGAAGGAACCCCGGAGAGCCGAGCTCACTCGACAAGACTCGCCTTCTACTCCCGACGACGTTGAGCTCGATCTGAGCTACGCCGATCTCGGCGAACGACCTTTACCTCAGCTCGGCGGGAGCGGTCCTGGCCGGGCCGCTCCCGCTGTGGCTTTTTGAGCTACTAGTACCCCTGGCAGAAGGGCCCGCCGCAGAAGGAGTACAGGTACTCCCACTGGCCGTTGATGCACTGGTACCGATCCCTCGGGGTCGTCATCCCGTCCTCGCAACTGCAGTAGGGGCCGGTGATCACGGTTTTGTACGATCCCTCGGTGCATATGGGGGTGGTGGAACAGACGGGACAGTAGTAGGTGACGCCGTCGCACGTGGCGTACCCCCGCTGTGACGGGCAGCTCTGGTCCACGGCGACACATGTGCTACCGCTGCACGAGACAGGAGGGGACGACCCGCAATAAGCCGTGCAGTCCGCATTCACGGTTTCGCCGCCGTTGTCAAAGTCAAAGCTGGCCTGCTCCACCGGTGCCGGAACGCTGGCGCACGCTGCCGGAGTGGAGAGGACGGGTGGTGTGGCAAAGGTGCTGGCGGCGAGGACAAAGGCGCTCAACAATGGAGTCACTACGACACCTCCTTCAGTTATGGCGCCGGCGTGGCGCCGGGAATCTCGGCTCTGGAGGAGCCTGCATAAGAAAGAGGTGCGCGAGCCGGCGAAGACGAGCCGGGCCTCTACACCACCTCGATCCGCGCCGGCCCTTCCACCACCTCGCCGATCTCGGCCGCCTTGTGGCCGCTCTCCAGCAGGGCCTCCAGCAGACGTCCGGCCTGCTCGGGCGGAGTTGCGAGGAGGAGCCCTCCCGAGGTCTGGGGATCGAAGAGCACCTCGCGGCGGGTGCGGTCCAACCCGGCGTGGTCGGTGAAGACTCGGGCGACGTTCTGCTCGTTGGCGTCGGTGCAGCCGGTCGAGATCCCCTTCTGGACCAGCCGGAAGAAGCCGGCGTGGATGGGCAGCCGCTCGAAGACGATGCGGATGCCGACTCCGGAGGCCCGGGCCATGCCCAGCGTGTGACCGGTGAGGCCGAAGCCGGTGACGTCGGTCGCGGCGTGGGCTCCGTGCTCCAGCGCCAGCCGGGCGGCCTCGGAGTTGAGCCTCTCCATCTCCCGCAGGGCCGGCTCCAGACCGGTCTCGTCGATGCGGTCGGCCTTGAAGGCGTTGACCAGGACGCCGGTGCCGAGCGGCTTGGTGAGGATCAGCCGGTCCCCCTCGCGGGCTCCGGCGTTGGTGAGGAGCCGGTCGCGGTCGGCCTCGCCGATCACCGCCAGGCCGAACTTCAGCTCGGGATCGCGCACCGAGTGGCCGCCGAGCAGGACCGCCCCGGCCTCGGCCAGGGCCTCGGCGGCGCCCTGGAGGATCTCGCCCAGGGCCTGGTCGTCCGGCGGATCGAGGGGCGGGAAGCAGCAGAGGTTGAGGGCGAACAGGGGCCGCCCGCCCATGGCGTAGACGTCCGAGAGCGAGTTGGCCGCGGCCACCCGGCCGAAGCGGCGGGGATCGTCGCAGACCGGGGTGATGAAGTCCGCGGTGGCCACCAGGGCGTGGCCGCCGAGGAGATAGACCCCGGCGTCGTCGGCGGTCTCCGGACCGACGAGGATCCTCTCATCCCGTCCGGCGAGCCGGACGAGCGGGCCGATCATCTCGGAAAGGTCCCCCGGACCTACTTTGGCCGCTCAGCCGCCGGTCGTCGCGCAGGCGGTCAGGCGGAACTTGCGTCGCAGCCAGGCCATGGGGGCATTCTAGCCGGTGTATATTCCTCTTGTAGCCTTCGGCGTCGCAGGACAACCGCCGATGAGCTTCCATTCTCACCAGCTTCTTCCCTCCCGGGGGCCTCTCCCGGGATGAACCGCTCAGGAGGAACGAATATGAAATGGAAACTCGGCGTCGCCTTCCTCGTGCTCCTGCTTCCTCTCGCCGCCTGCCAGGGCCGGGAGGAGCCCGCACAGACCGAGAACGCTCCCGCCGCGGAGACGGCTCCGGTGCCTCCGGTCGGAGAAGCCGAAGAGTCCACCTCTCCCGGGACCGGCGCCTCCCCGGCGGACGCCGCCGCGGCCGACGCCGCCGATCCGGGCTCGAGCACTCCGGCGGGCACGGCCCCTGGCGCCGCGGCCCCCGGCGCCACGGCCTTCGCCAGCCAGGAGACCAACTGGTCCGGCGTCATCGCCGAAGTCACCGAGTTCCGCCGCAAGGGGAACACCTTGACCGCCAAGGTCCGCCTGCGCAACCAGGGGAGCGCGGAGGTGCAGCCCGAGATCATCTACAAGGAGGCCTACCTGATGGACCTCGGGGCCGGCAAGAAGTACGAGGTGCTCAAGGACGAGAAGGGCACCTACATCGCCGCGCTGCGCCAGAACTGGGGAGACCGGTGGTACGAGGAGCTCCAGCCCGGGCAGGCCATGACGATCTGGATGAAGTTCCCGGCGCCGCCGGCCGACGTCAAGACGGTGACCCTGCAGATCCCCGGAGCGCCGCCCTTCGAGGACCTGCCCATCCAGGACGTGTAGCCATGGCCGGACGAGGGATCGTTCCCGTCCTGGTCCTGCTGGTCCTGCCGGCGGCGGCCCTCGCACAGGATCTCCCGTACGCCGGTCCCTGGGACCCGGCCACGGAGTCCGCGGCCGAGGCCGCCGTGGCCCGGCTGGGTGGAAAGCGGGCGCTCGACGTCCGTCCCGTGGTGCTCCAGATCCAGGGCCTCGAGGCCGGGATCGCTGGCCAGGGGAGCCGGATCGTGGCCACCGTCCAGGAGGTCCGCCAGGCCATGCGGGCCCTGGGGGCCGAGGAGACGGACCTGGAGGTGCGGGTGGAGCTGCCGGCGGACGTCCTCTTCGACTTCGACAAGGCCGACATCCGTTCCGACGCCTCCCAGGCGCTGGCCCATGTGGCGACCCTGATCCGGGGGTATCCTTCCGGCGGCGCGCGGCTCGAAGGGCACACCGACTCCAAGGGCGACGACACCTACAACCGCCGGCTGTCGGAGCGCCGCGCCGACGCGGTCAAGCGCTGGCTCGTGGAGAGGGAGGGGATCGCGGCGGGCCGGCTCACCACCCAGGGCCTGGGGGAGAGCCGTCCGGTGGCGTCCAACGACGACGACGCCGGACGGCAGAGGAACCGGCGCGTCGAGGTGGTGATCCAGAAGCAGTGAGCGATCCGATTCATTTCGCAAGGGAGGGATTTGCATGTACAGCAGGCTTTCGACGTCTCTGGTGGCGGAGCTCATCGGCACCTTCGCGCTGATCTTCATCGGCGCGGGGGCCGGGGCTCTGGGGATCGGTCTCGTGGGGGTCGCCTTCGCGCACGGCCTGGTGATCATCGGCTTCGCCTACGCCTACGGCCACATCTCGGGCACGCACATCAACCCGGCGGTGACGCTGGGTGTCTGGGCCGCTGGCAAGATCGACGCGGCGCGGGCCTTCTCCTACGTCGTGTTCCAGCTCATCGGCGGCGTGCTCGGAGCGCTGGCCCTGCGCTGGGTGCTCGGCGGGACCGAGACCGGCCTCGGGGCCACGACCCTGGCCCAGAACCTCTCGGCGGGCAACGCGACGATCACCATCACCCCGGTCATCGGCTTGGTCGTCGAAGCGATCCTGACCTTCTTCCTGGTCAACCAGGTGATGAACGCGGGGATCAGCGGCAAGGCGACCATCCCGGGAGGCCTGGCGATCGGCTTCACCCTGGTCTTCTGCATCCTGATGGGAGGCCCGCTGACCGGCGCCAGCCTGAACCCCGCCCGCACCCTCGGCCCCGCCGTGGCCACGGGCAACTTCTCCGACTTCTGGGTCTACCTCGCGGGTCCCATCCTGGGCGGCGTCGCCGCAGGGCTCCTCTACAAGGGCTTCTTCGAGGAGAGGGAGCGGGGCGAGCCCGGCCGGGCGAAGAAGCGGTAGGCCCTCACCCCTGGCCCATAGGCGCTAACTTTGCGTGAGCGGCAGTGGAATCAAGGACAAAAAGGACAGCAAGGACACCAAGGACGCGGGGTGAATGACATGTTCCTCGTCCTCGAAGTCCTTGCTGTCCTTTTTGTCCTTGATTCCCGCGGCAAAGTTAGCGCCTATCCCCCCCTGGCGCCCCTCTCCCGGTGACGGGAGAGGGGACGGGGGTGAGGGCCCTTCGGCAGCACGTCCGGCCACCACCCCTCCGGATACCGGTTGAGCGGCCAGGGGCAGGTCTGCTGGATGTTCAGGTCCTCGAACATCGGCGAGTCGTAGGCGAGAGGGAAGGTCATCCGCTTCCGGCCCTGGCAGCGGTACTGCGGGCTGCCCAGGGCGACGACGACCGCGAGCAGGACCCCCGCGGCGGCGTATCCCCACACCCAGCGAGACACCCGGGCCCGGCGCCGGCTGCGCCAGAGCGCTCCCCCCCAGAGCACCAGCGGGAGGACGGCGGCGTGGAACAAGGCGACCCCCTGCCAGAACATCAGGGTGGTCGGCGAGAGGCTGAACACGATCACCGCGGCGGCGAAGCTCCAGAGGGCGTAGCCATGGAGCCAGACCCGGGCGGTGGCGTCCGGCGGGAGCCTGCGCCGCCAGCGGTGCCGGTTCCGGCGCCAGAGCCAGACGTTGGCGAGCAGGGGGAGCGCGACCGTGAGCGGCAGCAGGACCCTGCCGGCGGCCGTCACGGCCGGGCCGAGCCAGCGGTCCTCCGCGCCCAGGAGGTCGGTGAAATCGAACACCGCGACCTTCTCGGAGAGGAAGAGCGAGCTGTAGCGCAGCCAGTAGAGCACCCCGCGCAGCAGCGGAAAGACCAGGACCAGCCCGCGTCCGAGGAACCCCTTGTCGGCCTCGGTGAGGATGGCGGGGTTGGCCTGCAGATCCAGGTACCACGGGATCAGAGGAAGAGCGGCGAGCACGGCCCCCAGGAGACCTGCGATCCAGTGGGGCCGGAAGTAGCCCCGCAGCCAGAGCAGGAGCGAAGCCATCGCCAGCAGCAGGAACGAGGCGTGGATCTGGAAAGCCAGCACCAGCGCGGCGGCGTGCAGGAACGACAGCCAGAACCGGGGCCGCTCCCGCTGGCCGAGGCAGGTCCAGAGGTGGACGGCGCCGAACAGGAAGAGGTAGTTGGGGTTCCACAGGAACGACGAGAAGTAGAGCCGCACCGGGTTGAGCCAGTAGAGGATCGAAAAGAGGACGCGCTCCCTGGGCGAGAGGATGCGCTTGAGCGTGCCGTCCAGGATCAGGTAGGCGAGGATGTGGAAGACCAGGATGACCAGCGTCGGCGCCCGGTGGTCCCGCCAGACCATGAGCGGGAGCCCCACCAGGACGCTGGTGATCCCGCCGGGCGCCTTGCCGCCGGTCGACATGGGGTTGCCATAGGGGATGAAGATCCCCTTCTCCGCCAGCAGCCACCCCCGGGCGAGCAGATTGAGCTGGTCCCCGGCCGACTGGCTGCGCGCCAGCATGACGGCCGACAGCAGGAGGCCGAGCGCGAAGAAGATCCAGACGAGGCGCGCGGCCCGGCGGCGGGAGAGGTCCATGGCGCGCGAAGGATATCCGCCCCGAGGGGAACTGCGCGAGGGGAGGCGATCCAGAGAGATTCGGAGGAAGCTATGTAGAAGATGCGCTCCGGGAGCAGTCTGGAGGTGAAAACGAAAAGGGCGGGGATGAACCCCGCCCTGGCGTGTATCGGAAAGCGACGGAGGAAGCCTACTCTTGCGGCGGCTTCTCCTCGTCCTGCTGCTCCTGGGCGCTGTCGTTGGCGTCGCCCTCGCCAGGCATGTTCACGTCGACGTCGGGCACCGTGACCTCGCGCTTCTCGGTCTTCACGTCCACGTCGGCGGCGTCGACGTCGTACTCAGGAACCTTGCCGCCCTCGGCGCTCACGTCGACGTCGGGCAGCTCGCCTTCCTCGGTCTGGCGGACCCGGCACCCGGTGGTGACCGTGACGACCAGGAAGACCATCAGCAGAGCCAGGACTTTCCAGTTGGACTTTCTCATGGTTCTCTCCTTTGCCGTACCTACGACCTGAATTGGTTTGAACTTCCGGTTGCCTTGCCCCGTCAGCTCCTCGGTACGGTTTTCCCTGGGAGTTTGTCGTCCGGGGCTCGTCTCTCTGCCCTTGTAGAGAGCAAGGGGCGTGCCAAACGAGCCCGGATCAGGCGCTGCGGCGGTGCCGGGGGGAGTCCAGCGTCACGTATTCCAGCTCCTGGTCCTCGCGCACGGCGCGCAGCAGCCAGCCGCCGCGCTGCATGTCGCCGGCGCCGGCGAAGGCGCGGGGGAAGAGCAGGCGGTCGCCCAAGACCGGCAGGAGGAGGTCCACGTACTTGCCCGTGGCGACGCTGCCCAGGAGCACCACGCGGGTGGAGGGGGAGAGATTGTCTTGCAGGGTCTGCGCGTGCTCGCGCATCGGCTCGCAGTAGTCCGGGTTCTTGAGGTCGATCGGGGTGCTGCGCAGCGTCTCCATCCGCTGACGGGTGATCCGCCATTCCGGAGGGACCAGCCCGAAGCCGGGCGCGATGACCAGGATGCCCGCTTCGGGGAGGCTCTCGGGAGGCGCGGCGAAGTGGCGGGCGTAGGTGATCTTGCCGCGGAAGTAGAGAGAGCTGAGGAAGGTGAAGGCGTCCTCGATGGGCACTCCGTGCCGGCTGCGGTAGCGCTTCGCCGTCTCGAAGCGGGCGGTCGGCGACAGGAGCTGGCGCGCCCGCTCGCCGTTCAGGCTGGCGGGGGAGAGGAGAAAGACTTTGGCCCCGGAATCCGCGCTCTCCATGTCGTCTTCAGAGAACGCGGTATCGCGTTTGCGCATTCCCGCGCGGAGCTATGGCGCTTCGGCCGGCCAGTCCGCCGTGGCGGCGGGCTCTTCCTCCTGCACCTCCTCTTCGACCGGATCGGCGAGCAGCGACCCGACGTCATCGCCGGAGAGCGGCTTGGAGAAGAGGAAGCCCTGGCCGTACTCGCAGCCGAGAGCGCGGATCTTCTTCACCTGGCCGGCGGTCTGGATCCCCTCGGCGACCACCTCCATGCCGAGCTGGTGGGCCAGCGTGACGATCGCCTCCAGGATCGCCACGTTCCCTTCCGTCTCCTCGACCCGGGAGACGAAGGAGCGGTCGATCTTCAGGATGTCCATGGGGAGGCGGTGCAGGTAGTTGAAGGAGGAGTAGCCTTTGCCGAAGTCGTCCATGTAGAGCTGGACGCCCAGCGATTTCAGGCGCGCGAAGCGGGTGTTGGCCGATTCGGCGTGCTGGATGATGACCCCTTCGGTGATCTCCAGGCCGAGGCACGCGGGGTCGAGGCCCGAGGAGAGCAGCGCCGCCCGCACCTGCTCGAAGAGATCGGCCTGGAAGAACTGCTTGTTCGACAGGTTGACGCTGAGCTTGAGCCGCGGGTGCCCGGGGTGGCGCCGTTGCAGCTCGCGGACCTTGCGGCAGGCCTCCTCCAGGACGAACTGCCCGATGGGTACGATCAGCCCGGTCTCCTCGGCGACCGAGAGGAACTCGTCCGGGAGGATCAGGCCGTGCCGCGGGTGGACCCAGCGCAGCAGGGCCTCCAGGCCGGTCACCTCGCCGGTCCGCAGATCGATGAACGGCTGGTAGAAGACCTGGAGCTGCTCGCGCTCCAGAGCGCGCCGCAGGTCGGTCTCGAGCTGCAGGCGGGCCATCACGAACTGGTGCATGCCGCGGTTGAAGACGACGTGGCCGGCCGGCCCCAGGCTCTTGGCACGGTACATGGCCGTGTCGGCGTCGCGCAGCAGGTCCTCGGGGCGCTCGTACTCCGGCGTGTGGACCGCGATGCCGATGCTGGCGCTCAGGAAGACCTCGTGACCGCGCAGGTTGATGGCGGAGGCCATGCGCTCGTGGATGCGCCTCGCCACCTCCTCGGCCGCGCCGACGTCGCGCGACCCTTCGAGGAGGATCGCGAACTCGTCGCCGCCCATGCGCGCGATGGTGTCCGTAGGACGGAGGACCGCGGAGAGGGAGCCGGCGATCTTGACGAGCAGCTCGTCCCCCACCAGGTGGCCGAGGCTGTCGTTGACGATCTTGAAGCGGTCGATGTCCAGGAAGAGGACGATGGTGAGCCGGCCGGGCTCCCGGCGCGAGCGCTCCATGGACTGCTTCAGGCGGTCCATGAACAGCGCCCGGTTGGGCAGGCCGGTCAGCTCGTCGTGCAGGGCGTCGTGGAGCAGCCGCTCCTCGGCCTCCTTGCGATCGGTGATGTCGTGGGAGTTGAGGACCACGCCGGCCACGGCCGGATGGCCGAGCAGGTTCGACGCCGTCGATTCCAGGAACCGCCAGCCGCCGTCGCGGTGGCGCCGCCGGTACTCCAGGGTGACGATGTCCCCCGGCTGCTCCACCAGGCAGCGCAGGGCGTTGGCCACCAGGGGGCGGTCCTGGGGGTGGATCAGGTCGAGAAAGCTTTTGCCCAGGCAGTCTTCCGGGGGGTGGCCGAGGACCCGCTGGTGGGACGGGCTCTCGTAGCGCACCGTCCCGTCCTCCTCCAGGATGCCGATCAGGTCCGAGGCGTTCTGCACCAGGGCGCGGAAGCGCTCCTCGCTGGAGCGCAGCGCGGCCTCGGCCAGACGGCGGCCGGTGACGTCCTCCAGCGCCCCTTCGTAGCGGATGACCCGGCCGTCCTCGTCGCGGAACGCCTGCAGGCTGAAGCGCACCCAGATGGCCCGGCCGGTGAAGTGCCGCACCTGCGCCTCCAGGGTGCGGACCTCCCCTTCGGCCTCCACCTCGCGCTGCCACCTGTGCCGGTCCTCGGGATCGAGGTAGACCTCGCCGACGTTGACCTGCATCAGCGCTTCGCGGCTCGGGAAGCCGAGGATCTCCACCAGGGCCATGTTGGCGTCGAGCATCCGCCCGTCGGGGGTGGTGCGATAGAGCCCCACGGGGACGCCGTCGAACAGGCTGTGATAGCGCTCCTCGGACTCGCGCAGCGCCTGCTCGACCTGCTTGCGCTCGGTGACGTCGCGGGCGAAGGCGCAATAGGACTCGCGGCCGTTGTATTCGAGGCGGTTGACAGTCACCTCGACCGGAAAGGTGCGGCCGGACCGGGTGACGTGGACCGTCTCGAACGTCACGGGCTTGCGGGTCTGCCGGAGGGTTCTCATCAGCTCGGGGACCAGGCCGGCGTCCTCCGGCCGCAGGATGTCGGGCACGCGCAGCGAGAGCAGCTCCTCGCGGGTGCGCCCCAGCGAGGCGCAGGCGGACTCGTTGACCCAGAGGAAGCGCCCCTCCGAATCGGTCCAGAAGGCCGCGTCCGGAGCGCCGTCGATCAGGAGCTGGGTGAGCCGCAGATCCTCCTCCACGCGGGAGGTCTCGCCGGCGGCCTCCGCGCCGCCTACAGCCTCCGCGAGCCGCCGCCACAGAGCGGTCAGGCGCAGATCGAGGAGCTCCGGGTCCACGGGGGGGACGAGCCAGTCGTCGGCGCCGGCCGCGACCAGCTCCCGCAGGCGGGCCGGACTGGCGTCGGAGGTCAGGACCACGACCACGTTGCGGCCGGCCGGAGGGATCGACCGGGCCTGGCGGCAGACCTCGGCCTCCTCGCCGGGACGCCCGCCGGAGAGGATCAGGCAGGGAGACGGACGGGGGCCCAGGAGGAGCCGGGCCTCCTCCGGGCAGGAGGCGGCCAGGACCTCATAGCCGCGCTCGCGCAGAGGCCCTTCGAGGAGGGTCCGCGCGGCGCACACATCCTGGAGAAACAGCACTCGCTGGGTCACGAAGCCTCCGGACATTCCCGCCTGTACGTCTTGGACTGGCGAATTATAGCCTGTACAGACGCTACATGCTGCGTTCCGTCGTGTGAAATGGCTCGCACGAGAGCTGTGCAGCGCCTCACAGCGCGTCCCCGGAGGGCTGCGCTAGGCTCGGAATGCGGCGAAATCGCAGTGCGCGCAGGGCGTCCGGCACTCTTACCTCCCTGGTGCGGACGCCCTGCGCCGGCTCCCGTGATAGCCTCGCCGGCATGTCCGAAACGGCCGCCTCTCTCTACCTGAAAGAGACCCTCGACCAGATCCGCCAGCTCAAGAGCCTGGCGGACAAGGCCGTGGCCCAGGTGCGCGACGAGGACCTCTCCGTGGCCCTGGACCCGGAGTCGAACAGCCTCGCCCACCTCCTCCAGCACATGGGCGGCAACCTCCGCTCGCGCTGGACCGACTTCCTCACCACCGACGGCGAGAAGCCCGACCGGGACCGCGACCGCGAGTTCGAGACCCGCGAGGGAGTCACCCGCGCCGCCCTCCTGGAGAAATGGAAAGAGGGGTGGAGCGCCTTCCTCTCCGCCGTGGAATCGCTCACGGAAGAGGATCTGACGCGGACCGTCCACATCCGCGCCGAGCCCCATTCGGTCGTCAAGGCGATCCACCGCGGCATGACCCACGCCGCCTACCACGTGGGCCAGATCGTCTTCCTCGCCAAGCACCTGGCGGGCGGCGAGTGGCGGACCCTCTCCGTCCCGAAAGGCGGGTCGAAGAAATTCAACGAGAGGATGTTCGGCGCACCGGAGACCCGCTGACACGCCCCCAGGGAAGACGGTTGACGTAGACTGCCGTCTCATGGCCGCCTCCGCCGTGCTGCACGAAACCGAGCGCCCGATGGCGCGCCTGTTCCGGTACCTCCAGGCGTACCGCGGACGGCTGCTGTTCGCGATCTCGTCGAGCGTCGCCAACAAGATCCTCGACCTGATGCCGCCGCTGCTCGTCGGCTGGGTCATCGACTCCCTGCGCCGCAAGCCGCCGGAGTGGATCGCCTCCCTGGCCGGCACCTCCGACCCGTGGAGCATGGCGGTCGTGCTCGCCGGCCTCTCGGTGGTCATCTTCTTCTTCGAGAGCCTCTTCCAGTGGATGTACCAGCTCGGCTTCATGCGGCTCGCCCAGACGGTCCAGCACGACCTGCGGATGGACGCCTACAACCGTATCCAGTCGCGGGAGATCGCCTTCTTCGAGGAGCACCGGCTGGGCGAGGTGCTCTCGATGCTCAACGACGACGTGAACCAGCTCGAGCGGTTTTTGAACACCGGCCTCAACGAGCTGCTCCAGGTCCTGGTCCTGATCGTCTTCGCCCTGGCGGTCATGCTCCCGACCTCCTGGGAGCTGTCGCTGGTCGGCATGGCGCCGATCCCGGTGATCGTGTGGAGCGGCTTCGTCTACCAGAAGAAAATCGCGCCGCGCTACCGCCGGGTGCGCCAGGGGGTCGGAGGGCTGGCGAGCCGGCTGGAGAACAACATCGCGGGCATCCACGTGATCAAGAGCTTCACCGCCGAGGAGTTCGAGACCGACCGGGTCCGCCAGGTCTCCGAGGAGTACCGGCAGGCCAACTTCGCGGCGATCCGCCTGTCGGCGCTGTATATCCCGGTGATCCGCATGGCCATCGTGGTCGGCTTCGCCGGGGTGCTCCTGGTGGGGAGCTACTGGGTCCTTGAGGGACGGGGGATCATCACGGTCGGCGAGCTGGTCCTCTTCGCCATGATGACGGAGCGCCTGCTCTGGCCGCTGACCCGCCTCGGCACCACCCTGGACGACTACGAGCGGGCCAAGGCGAGCGCCCGCCGCATCTTCGGTCTCCTGGAGACGCCGTCCGCGATCCAGGACCCGCCGCATCCGGTCCCCCTGGGCCGGGCGGGCGGCGAGATCGCTTTCGAGGACGTCGACTTCCGCTACGCCCGCGGCCGGGGGGACGAGCCGGTCCTGCGCAACCTGAGCTTCCGGATCGCGCCGGGCGAGACCATCGGGGTCGCCGGGCCGACCGGCGCCGGCAAGTCGACCCTGATCAAGCTGCTGCTGCGTTTCTACGATCCGACCGCGGGCGCCGTGAAGCTCGACGGCATCGACCTGCGCGACCTCGCCCTCGCCGACCTGCGGCGCAACATCGCCCTGGTGAGCCAGGAGGTCTACCTCTTCCACGGCTCGATCCGCGAGAACATCGCCTACCGCACCGGCGACGTCCCGCTGGAGCGGGTCGTCCACGCGGCCCGGCTCGCGCAGCTCCACGACTTCGTGGCCTCGCTGCCGGACGGCTACGACACGCCCATCGGTGAGCGGGGCATCCAGCTCTCGGGGGGCCAGCGCCAGCGCCTGTCGATCGCCCGCGCCATCCTCAAGGATGCGCCGATCCTGGTCCTCGACGAGGCGACCAGCTCGGTGGACACGGAGACGGAGAGGGCCATCCAGCAGAACCTCCGCACCCTGACCGCCGGCCGCACCGCCCTGATCATCGCGCACCGCCTGTCGACCATCCGCCATGCCGACCGCATCCTGGTCCTGCGCGACGGCCAGGTCGTCGAGGAAGGCCACCACGCCGACCTCCTGGAGCGGGGCGGCACGTACGCCGATCTGTGGCATATTCAGTCGGGAGAGGCCCTCACCCCCGTCCCCTCTCCCGTCACCGGGAGAGGGGCGCCACCACCCGGCCTCTCTGAATTTCCCCCTCTCCCGGTGACGGGAGAGGGGGCCAGGGGGTGAGGGCTCGATGCGGCACCGTATAGCCTTTAATTTGCTTGCCTTTGCCATAGCAGGGCTGAGCCTCGCCGCCGCTCCGGCCGAGCCTCCGCGCTACGACCTCCTGATCCGCAACGGCACCGTCCTCGACGGCTCGGGAAGCCCGGGTTTCCGGGCGGACGTGGCCATCGAGGACGGGAAGATCGCCAGGATCGGCGATCTGTCGGGTGCCAAGGCCGAGCGGGTGATCGACGCGGGCGGCCTGGTGGTAGCCCCCGGGTTCATCGACGTCCACACGCACGCCGACGAGTTGGCGAAGAGGCCGCGGGCGGAGAATTTCCTCCGCATGGGGGTGACCACCGTGGTCGCCGGCAACTGCGGCAGCTCCCCCGTGGACATCCGGAAGGCTTTCGAGGAGATCCGGAAGGCCGGCCCGTCCATCAACTTCGCGACGCTGATCGGCCATGGGTCGGTGCGCGAGGCGGTGATGGGCAACGAGCGGCGCGCTCCCACCCCGGCCGAGATGGACAAGATGAAGGCCCTCATCGCGCGCGCCATGGCGGACGGCGCTCTCGGCCTCTCCACCGGGCTCCAGTACGTGCCGGGGAGCTACGCGGAGGCGTCCGAGATCGCCGAGCTCGCCCGGATGGCCTGCAGGGCGGGCGGCCTCTACGCGTCGCACATGCGCAATGAGGGGACGGAGCTGGAGAAGGCGGTCGCCGAGACGATCGCCGCCGGCGAGGCGGCCGGCTGCCCGGTCCAGATCTCCCATCTCAAGGTGGACAGCCCGAAGAACTGGGGAGCCAGCGAGCGGGCCCTCGCCCTGATCGACGCGGCCCGCGCCCGCGGCCTCGACGTCGAGGCGGATCAATACGCCTACACCGCCGCGGCCTCGGGCCTGGCCATCCGTTTCCCGGACTGGGCTCTGGAAGGGAGCGCGGAGGAGGTCCGGAAGCGGCTGGACGATCCCGCCGCCTGGGCGCGGATCAAAGAGGACATCAAGGACCTGCTCGCCGCCCGCGGCTTCCAGGACCTCTCCTTCGCGGTGGTCGCCAGCTATCCGCCCGACCCGTCGCTCCAGGGGCTCTCCATGAAAGAGGTCGCGAAGCGGCTCCGGGGGAGCGACTCGGCAGACGCCCAATTCGAGGCGGCGCGGACGATGCTCCGGGCGGGCGGCGCCGGCATGGTCTACCACTTCATGTCCGAGGACGACGTGACGCGCATCCTCCGCCACCCCTGGGTCGCCGTGGCCTCGGACGGCGACGTCCAGACGTTTGGAGAGGGGGCGCCGCACCCGCGCTCCTACGGCAACAACGCGCGGGTCCTCGGCGTCTATGTGCGGGAGAAGAAGGTCATTCCTCTGGAGGAGGCGGTCCGCAAAATGACCTCCCTCCCGGCGGAGCACTTCAAGCTGAAGGACCGCGGGCGGGTCAAGGAGGGATACGCGGCCGACCTGGTTCTCTTCGATCCGGCCAAGGTCGGGGACGTAGCCACCTTCGAGAAGCCGCACGCCTGGGCGGCGGGCTTCCGGCACGTCCTGGTCAACGGCGTCCCGGTGATCGCGGACGGGGCCGCCACGGGCGCTGCGGCGGGCTCGATACACCAGCCCTGAGACGGAATGGCCGCGGCTCACGAGGTCTCGTGCGCTCTCGCCGTGGCCTCGTGAGTCGCTGCCGTGACCTCGTGAGCACCCGCCATGCCTCGTGGGGCACCGCGTGACCTCGTGAGTGTCTGCCGTGGTCTCGTGCGCCGCCGCCGTGAATTCGTGAGTACCGGCTGTGACCTCGTGAGCGCCGCCGTGGCCTCGTGCGCCGCTGCCGTGGTCTCGTGAGTCACCGCCGTGGCCTCGTGAGTGTCTGCCGTGGCTCATGAGCACCTGCCGTGACCTCGTGGGCCGCAGCCGCCGGCTCGGTGGAAGCCGCCGGCGTCTCGGTTGCGGCGCACGAGCCCACGGCGGAAGCGCACGAGAAGTCGGCGTCCGCTCACGCACGTACGTCATCCTGGACCCTGTCTTCATCGGTCGCGAGAGCAAGATCCTCCGGTCGCGACAACCGGATATTTTGACGGAGTCTAACGCAACATGGGCGGATTGACGTAAGATTCGAGCCGGCTCGCGAAACTTCGAAACGTTTTCTCAGGATGTCTCCGTCCACGATCGCCGTCGTCGCCGAAAAGCCGTCCGTCGCCCGCGACCTCGCCAAGGTTCTGGGCGCGAGCCGGAGGGGGGAAGGCTATCTCCACGGCAACGGATACGTGGTCACCTGGGCGATCGGCCACCTGGTCACCCTGGCGCAGCCGCACGAGATCCGGCCGGAGTGGAAGCGGTGGCTCCGCGAGCACCTGCCCATGCTGCCGCGGGAGTGGCCGCTGGTGGTCCCCGAGCAGACCCGGCCGCAGTTCGAGGTGGTGCGGACGGTCATCAACGCCCCGGACGTCGAGCGGGTGGTGTGCGCCACCGACGCCGGACGCGAAGGGGAGCTGATCTTCCGCTACATCTACGAGGCGGCCGGCTGCCGCAAGCCGTTCTCCCGGCTGTGGATCTCCTCCCTGACCGAGGACGCGATCCGCAAGGGGTTCAGCCGGCTGCGGGACGGCCGCGACCTCGACCCGCTGGCCGACGCCGCCCGCGGACGCAGCCGCGCCGACTGGCTGGTCGGCATGAACCTCTCCCGCGCCTACAGCCTCGATTTCGACGACCAGCTCTCGATCGGCCGCGTCCAGACCCCCACCCTCGCCATTCTGGTGGAGCGCGAGCTGGCCGTCCGCGCCTTCGTGCCGGAGGACTACCTGGAGGTGGTCGCGACCTTCTCGCCGGAAGGCTCGACGGCCCCCTACCGCGGCACCTGGTTCCGCGGCGAGACCCCCACGGCCGAGGCGAAGCGCCTCAAGGCCCCTCCCGACAAGCCCGGAGCAGACCTCGAAGAGGCCATGGCGATCGTCGGGCGGGCGAGGACCGGGAGGGCGGAGGTCGAGTCCGTCCGTTCCGAAACCAAGCGGATGCCGCCGCCGCTGCTCTACGACCTGACCGAGCTGCAACGCCACGCCAACCGCCTCTACGGCTTCAGCGCGCAGAAGACCCTCGGCCTGGCGCAGTCGCTCTACGAGCAGAAGAAGCTCCTCAGCTATCCGAGGACCGACAGCCGGCATCTGTCGAGCGACGTGGCGGCCACCCTCGGAGACGTCGTGCGGGCGATCCAGGAGCCGTACCGCGACCTGCTGGCTGCGGGCACCGGCGAGCGTCCGCTGGGGAAGCGCTTCGTCGACGACTCCAAAGTCACCGACCACCACGCCATCCTCCCTACTCCGACCCCGCCGGAGGGGATCGCGCTGAGCGACGACGAGCGGAAGATCTACGACCTCGTCTGCCGCCGCCTCCTCTCCGCCTGGCATGGCGACCACGTCTGGTCGGTGACCACGGTGATCACACGCATCGACACCCCTGGGTTCATGGATCGCTATCACAGCACGGGCACGATGGTGGAGCAGAAGGGCTGGAAGGTCCTCGACATCGAGACGAAGAAAAAGGACAGGAAGGAGAAGAAGAAAGAGGACGAGGAGGGGGAGGCCGAGGAAGACGACTCCCAAGACCTGCCCGCCGGTCTCGTCCGAGGGCAGCGGCAGACCGTCCTGGACGCCAAGGCGATCGCCAAGAAGACCCGCCCTCCGAAGCGCTTCACCGAGGCCACCCTGCTGACCGCCATGGAGACGGCGGGTAGGACCCTGGACGACAAGGAGCTCTCCGAGGCCATGAAGGAGTCCGGCCTGGGCACGCCGGCCACCCGGGCGGAGATCATCGAGACCCTGCTGCGCCGCCAGTACGTCGAGCGCCAGGGCAAGATCCTCCACGCCACCGACAAGGGGATCCGGCTCATCCAGGTCGTCCACCCGCACGTGAAAAGCCCCGCCATGACCGGCCAGTGGGAGGCCCACCTCCAGCGCATCCAGAAGGGGGAGGCGGACCTGGAGTCGTTCATGAGGGGGATCGAGGAGTATGTGCGGACGGTGGTGGGGGCCCCTCACCCCCCGGCCCCCTCTCCCATCACCCTCCCGCTGGAGATCCTCCCCACTGTAGAGACGCCCCGTGGGGCGTCTCCTGCGGCGGCGCAATTCACGTCCAGGAATCCGCGCAATGCCGCGGGCACCTCCGGAGAAGGAGACGCCCCACGGGGCGTCTCTACAGTGGGGGATGCGGCATATCGCTCGGCGGCAAAGTTAACGCCTATGGGGGGTGAGGGCCTCCTCGGCCTCCTCCGCTCCGCCTTCCGCCTCGAATCCTTCCGCCCCTACCAGGAGGACGTCTGCCGGGCGGTGACCGAGGGGCGGGACGTGCTGCTGGTGATGCCGACCGGGGCGGGCAAGTCGCTCTGCTATCAGCTCCCGGGGCTGGCGCGCGGAGGGACGACGCTGGTGGTTTCGCCGCTGATCGCTCTCATGGAGGACCAGGTCGCCAAGCTCCGCGAGCTGGGGCTGCGCGCCGAGCGCATCCATTCCGGCCGCGACCGGGCGTCGTCGCGGCAGGCATGCGTGGACTATCTGGCGGGGAAGCTCGACTTCCTCTTCATCGCGCCGGAACGGCTGTCCGTCCCCGGCTTCCCCGAGATGCTGGCGAAACGGAAGCCGGTGCTGATCGCGGTCGACGAGGCCCACTGCATCTCCCAGTGGGGGCATGACTTCCGGCCTGACTACCGGATGCTCGGCCAGCGCCTGCCGCTGCTGCGCCCGGCGCCGGTCATCGGCCTGACCGCGACCGCCACGCCGGTCGTCCAGGACGACATCGCGACCCAGCTCGGCCTGAAGAGCCCGGGCCGGTTCATCCACGGCTTCCGCCGCACCAACATCGCGGTCGAGGTGGCCGAGCTGCGCCCCTCGGAGCGCCGGGACGCGGTGCGCCGCATCCTCGCCGAAGAGGGCCGCCGGCCGGCCATCGTCTACGCGCCGACGCGCAAGGAGGCGGACGCCCTGGGCGACGAGCTGCGCTCCGGATTCCCGGCGGCCGGCTACCACGCCGGCATGAGCGCGGCGGCACGCGACCGGGTGCAGGCCGACTTCCTCGCCGGCCGGCTGGAGGTCATCGTCGCCACCATCGCCTTCGGCATGGGGGTCGACAAGCCGGACGTGCGGACGGTGATCCACACCGGCCTGCCGGGAAGCGTCGAGGGGTATTACCAGGAGATCGGCCGCGCCGGACGCGACGGCAGGCCCTCGCGGGCCATCCTCCTCTACTCCTGGGCCGACCGCCGGAACCACGAGTACTTCCAAGGCCGCGACTATCCCGACCTCGACATCCTGGAGCGGATCTTCCTGACCCTGGCTGCCGAGAGCCAGCCGGGCGAGGCGCTGCGCAAGAAGCTGGGCCTCAAGGAAGAAGAGGTCTTCGAGCGCGCCCTGGAGAAGCTCTGGATCCACGGCGGCGCCCGGGTCGACGCCGACGGCAACGCCACCCGGGGCGAGCCGGGATGGCAGCGTCCGTACCTCGCCCAGCGCGACAACAAGATCGCTCAGCTCGACCAGATCGTCCGCTTCGCCGAGTCCCACGACTGCCGCATGCTCTGCCTCGTCCGCCACTTCGGCGACCAGGAAGACCACGGCCGGCCCTGCGGGATCTGTGACATCTGCGCGCCGGCCGACTGCGCCGTCCGCTGCTTCCGCGGCCCCACGCCGGAAGAGTCGAGGATCCTCGACCAGATCCTGAGGTCTCTCCGACGCCGGGACGGCCAGAGCACCGGCCAGCTCTACCGCGAGATCGCCAGTCCGGACGGGGCGCCTCCGTCCCTGGACCGCAAGGCCTTCGAGCGCCTGCTCGGAGGGCTCACTCGCGCCGGCCTGATCCAGGTCCAGGACGACTCCTTCGAGAAGGACGGCAAGCTCATCCGCTTCCAGCGCGCCAGCCTGACCTTCGAAGGCTCCCGCACCGGCGCCGAGGCGGCCGTCCTGGTGCAGCTCGCCGAAGAACCTGATCCGATTCCGAAGAAGAGGGCGAGGCAAAAGCGGGAGACCCCAAGAAGAGAGAAGAAAGGGCAGATCGGCCTGATCCAGACCGCCTCGGACGACGCGCTCCCCGGGATCGTCGAGGCGCTCAAGGCCTGGCGCCGCACCGAGGCCCAGCGCCGCCGCGTCCCGGCCTTCCGCATCCTGACCGACCGCGCGGTCGTCGCCCTGGCCGCCGCACGACCTCGAACCGAAGTGGATCTGCTGAACGTCTCGGGGATCGGGCCGACAATCGTGGCGAAGTATGCGAAGGAGATCCTG
>DASVEF010000125.1:0-21221 GCA_036380715.1 Thermoanaerobaculia bacterium
GGGGACGACCGGATCGAAGTCGGCCTCGGCGTCGAGCGTGCCCACCAGGGCGACCGGCACCGGAACACCGCCGATGTCGTACGAGCCCGAGACCGGAGGCAGGCTGCTTCCTTCGATCTGCGTGTCGTTGTAGACCGCGCCTGCCGACAGCCGGAACCCGCCGCCTCCCGGATGCCAGTCGAGGAGCGCGGTGGCGGTCCGCAGGTTCGCCTCGGCGTCGTACTCGATGTCGCTCGCCTCCCGCCGGTCGGAATAGTTGTAGCCGTTGATTCCCAGACGGCCGTTGAGCTGGGGGGCGAGCCTCACGGTCAGCTCGGCGCCGATGCCGAGGGTCCCCCCCTTGCCGGTGATCGCCACCTGGGCGCCCGCCGGTGTCGATACGAGGACGAGCAGGGCGGCGGCCGCCCACCCCGTCCGGACTCTCCGCTTGCGATCGCTCGTTCTCATGCCCGAGGTCCTTGCAAACCGGGGGCCGTCACCCCACGGTATAGACTCTGCGGGAAGGGAGGAGATGATGCAGATCGGAATGATCGGCCTCGGACGCATGGGCGGCAACATGGTGAGGAGGCTGCTGCGGGGCGGGCACCAGTGCGTGGTCTACGACCTGAGCCCGGCGGCGGTAGCGGAGCTGGAGAAGGAAGGGGCCACGGGCTCGGCTTCGCTGGAGGAATTCGTCGCCAAGCTGCAGGCCCCGCGCGCCGCCTGGCTCATGGTGCCGGCGGGAGATCCCACGGAGGGGATGGTCCGCGAGCTGGGCGGCAGGCTCGCGACGGGCGACGTCGTCATCGACGGCGGCAACTCTCATTTCAAGGACGACGTGCGGCGCGCCAAGGAGCTCGCGGCGAAAGGCGTTCACTATGTAGATGCCGGAACTAGCGGCGGCGTCTGGGGGCTCGAGCGCGGCTACTGCCTGATGATCGGCGGCGAGACAGAGACCGTCGAGCGCCTCGATCCGATCTGGAAGACGTTGGCGCCCGGGCGTGGATCGATCCCCGAGACGCCGGGCCGCGAAGGAAAGAGCGGCACCGCGGAAGAGGGATACGTGCACTGCGGTCCGGCCGGAGCGGGCCACTTCGTCAAGATGATCCACAACGGGATCGAGTACGGATTGATGCAGGCCTACGCGGAAGGGCTCGACATCCTCCGCAACGCCGCTTCGAAAGACCTACCCGAAGATCACCGGTACGATTTCGATCTCGCCGACGTCACCGAGGTCTGGCGCCGCGGCAGCGTGATCTCGTCGTGGCTCCTCGACCTCACGGCAGGCGCGCTCGCGGAGAGCCCGGACCTGTCGGAGTACACGGGCTTCGTGCAGGACTCGGGCGAGGGGCGGTGGACGATCGAGGCCGCGATCGAGGAGGCCGTGCCCGCGAGCGTGCTCGCGGCCTCTCTCTTCGCGCGGTTTCGCTCGCGCCAGGACCACACCTTCGGCGACAAGGTGCTCTCCGCGATGCGCCACAAGTTCGGCGGCCATCGCGAACCGCCGAAGGCGGGCTGACCGGTCACGTTCCGCGAACGGAGAGCGTCATGACTGTCACAGAGGACATCCAGAAAGTAGTGCCGCAGCAGGTCCAGCCCCCGCCCGCGCCGCCCTGCGCGCTGGTCATCTTCGGCGCGACGGGAGATCTCACCAAACGCAAGCTGTTCCCCGCGCTCTACAACCTCGCGGCCGGCGGCCTGCTGCCGCAGGACTTCGCCGTTGTCGGCGTGAGCCGCGTCGAGGTCCCCGAAGACTCCTTCCGTCACAAGATGGGCGAGAACCTGCGCGAGTTCGCGACCGGTCCCGTCGACGGCGACAAGGACGGCTGGCTCCTGGAGCGCACGTATTACGTCGCGGGCGAGCTCGGCGTGCCCGAGACCTACAACCGTCTGCGCGAGATCCTGGCGCGCGTGGACGAGGAGCGCGGGACCAGCGGTAACTATCTGTTCTATCTCGCGGTCCCTCCGAGCCTGTTCTGCGACATCGTGCAGAGGCTCGGCGAAGCCGGGCTCATGCGCGAGGAGGAGGGGCATTGGCGCCGCGTGGTGATCGAGAAGCCGTTCGGCCACGACCTCGAATCCGCGCGCTCCCTCAACCGGCAGATCCGCGACGTTCTGGCCGAACGGCAGATCTACCGCATCGACCACTACCTCGGCAAAGAGACCGTGCAGAACATCATGGCCTTCCGCTTCGCCAACGGCATCTTCGAGCCGATCTGGGATCGGCGCTACATCGATCACGTGCAGATCACCGTCGCCGAGACCGTGGGCGTGGAGCAGCGCGGCGGCTACTACGAGCAGGCCGGCGCGCTGCGCGACATGGTGCAGAACCACATGTTCCAGCTCCTGGCGTTCACGGCCATGGAGCCGCCGATCTCTTTCGCCGCCGACATCGTGCGCGACGAGCGCGTGAAGGTGCTCTACGCGGTCCGTCCTCTCTCGCCCGAGGACGTGCTGCATGAGGCGGTGCGCGGGCAGTACGGCCCGGGAACGATCGACGGCAAACCCGTGCCCGGCTATCGCGAAGAGAAAGACGTCGCGCCGACTTCTCCGGTCGAGACGTTCGTCGCGCTCAAGCTGCACATCGACAACTGGCGGTGGGCTGACGTGCCGTTCTACCTGCGCACGGGCAAGCGCCTGCCGAGCCGCGTCACCGAGATCGCGATCCAGTTCAAGCGCGCTCCCTTCCAGCTCTTCCGCGACACGCCGGTCGAGCACCTGAGCTCGAATCAGCTCGTGCTTCACATTCAGCCGGACGAAGGGATCTCGCTGCAGTTCCAGGCCAAGGTGCCGGGGCCGGAGGTCCAACTCGGCAAGGTGAAAATGCATTTCGAGTACGCCGACTACTTCGGCACGACGCCGAACACCGGCTACGAGACGCTGCTCTACGACTCCATGACCGGAGACTCGACGCTGTTCCATCGCAGCGACATGGTCGAGGCCGGTTGGTGCGTGGTGACGCCGATCCTCGACGTCTGGCAGGCGCTCACGCCGCGCAACTTCCCCAACTACACGGCGGACACCTGGGGACCGAAAGAGGCGGACGAGCTGATCCGGAAGGACGGTCGGAAGTGGCGGATCTGATCGCCGTCCGCATGGTCGACGATCTCGCGGCGCTCGCTCGCGCGGCGGCGGAGGAATTCGCGCACGCCGCCGAAGAGGCGGTCCGCGCGCGCGGCCGTTTCACCGTGGCGCTCTCGGGAGGCTCGACGCCGCGCAGTCTCCATCGCCTGCTCGCCACGGCCTATCGCGATCGCATCGACTGGCGCGCCGTGCACGTCTTCTGGGGCGACGATCGTCACGTGCCGCCCGATCATCCGGAGAGCAACTTCCGCATGGCCCGCGAAACGCTGCTCGACGCGGTGCCTGTCCCGCCCGAAAACATCTACCGCATCCTCGCGGAGAATCCCGACGCCGCTCGCGCCGCCATGGACTATGAAGAGACCTTGCGCGCGGCGTTCGGCCTCGCGCGCGGCGAGCTGCCGCGCTTCGATCTCCTCGTCATGGGGATCGGCGAGGACGGGCACACGGCGTCGCTCTTCCCAGGCAGCGACGCGCTGCACGAATGCGAGCGCCTCGTCGTCGCGCCGTGGGTCGAGAAGCTCCGAACGTTCCGCATCACGCTCACGCCGCCCGTGCTCAACCACGGAGCGAACGTGCTCTTCCTGGTGAGCGGCGAGGAGAAGGCCGAGGCGGTGCGCACCGCGCTCGAGGGCGAGCGCGACCCGGACCGCTGTCCCGCGCAGATCGTGCGTCCGGAGAGCGGATCTCTGCTGTGGCTCGTGGACCGCGCGGCGGCAAGCCGGCTCGATTCAAAACCTGAAGAATAGAGAGAGGAGATCCTTCGGGGTCGGCACGACGTCTCAGTCTGGGGCGAAGACCGCACGCCGTGCGAAGGCGACGTTGGCGAGAACGTCAGAGGAAACTGCAGGAGTCTAATGCCCCTGAAAGGGCCAGACCGTCGCCTCGGTACTACGGCCGCGAGACCGCGCCTGACAACATCTTCAGGCTTGGCCTCGCGGCCCCCACGAACGAGGGCCGCGGTTTCTACGCGCTACTTCTTCCCCGCGGTCTTGCTCGCAGTCTTCTTCGGAGCCGACTTCTTCACCGCCTTCGCCGCGACAGTCTTCTTCGGCTTCGCCGTAGAAGTCTTCTTCGCGGTCACGGTCTTCTTCGCAGTCGTCTTCTTGGCAGCCGGCTTCTTCGCCGCCGCCGTCTTCTTCGCGGCAGGCTTCGCGGCAGACTTCGCCGCAGGCTTGGCCGCCGCCGTCTTCTTCGCACCCGTCTTCTTCGCTCCACTCTTAGCCGCCATGCACGTCTCCTTTCAAAGGTTGTGCCCCACGACTTCTGGGCAGTTGATGGAACTAGGTTAGAGCACTACATCTTGGGCGTCAAGAGATTTTACGCCTCAACCCTTGGTACGGGTTGCACAACCTGTTGTGGGATGCCCGCGGGGCGCGCGAAGCACCCCGCGTTTCGATCAAAGATTACGGGCAGGCAGGGCCGGCGAAGAAGGTGTAGCTCTCGTCGTAGACGCCGGCGCAAGTGGTGCCGGCCGACGCCGCTCCGCCGCTCAACTGGCTTGCTCCAATCAACGCGGTGATGAAGCCGGACACGGTGCTCGTAGCGCCCGTGATCTCGGAATGGTTGACGATGGCTGTGCCGAAGGAGCCGGAGCCCCAGAGGCCATAGCTGCCGCTGCCGTTGGCGCGCACCTGACTCTGCTCGATCCTCAGTTGGGCCACGGCGCTGTAGTCGACGCCATAGCTGTTCGTGCTCTGGACACTGATGGCCGAGTTGGTGAGCTTCGTGGTCCCGAAGCCGCTGGAGCTGAGCACGCGGATGCCGTAGCCGGTGCTGCCGCCTGAAATGTTGATCTGAAGGTCCCGCAAAGAGCTCAGGTTCGCGAAGTCGATGGCGAAGATCCCATGGCCGTTGGTGGCGTTCGTCACTCGGATCTTCGTCCGCTCGATGATCGGATCCGCACCCTCGGCCACACTGCTGACGCCATAGCTGGTGTCGCCGCCCTGCACGTCGATGGTGACGTCTTCGATCGTCGGCTTCGCTTGCAGGGCGCGGACTCCCCAGTTGGTGATCGGGCCGCTGGAGACGATGGTGACGTCCTTGATCCGGGTGTCGGCGCCGTTCATTACGATGATGCCGATCGAAAAGGGCAACGACACCGACCCGGTGCTCTTGACCTGCAGGCTGCGCAGCTCCGAGGAAGCGGCGCCCTTGATGATGCCGGTCCCAAAGGCAGCATCGTTGTTGCCCAGCCCTTGGATGACCGTGGCCTGCTGCCCCGAGCCCTCGATGTCTACGTACGGCTTCATCACCAGCATCGTCGTACCGATGTCGTAGATGCCCGGCTCGATCTTGAGGACGTAGCGCTTCGTGGCCGAGGCGTTGGTGACTCCAGCGAGTGCGTTGAGCAGGTCAGTGCCGCTGGCCGTGGCGTCTCCCGGCACGGGATGGACGTGGACTGTCTGCACCGGCTTGCTGTAGTAGCCAACGGCCCGAATTACCACGTGCGAGGTGGAGAAGGCCACGAGCACCTTGAAGTCACCGACACCGGAGGTCTGCGCCACCGCGACCTGGCTCGTGTTGGTTGAGAGATCGCCCGGCTGGAAGGTTACAACCGCCCCTACCCCTATGGCTTGATCGGCGGCGTTTGAGGCGATATAGCCCTGGCCTGCCGGAGTGAAGGCCGTGAAGACCAGCGCGACAGCCTGCACCTGAGCGATCCCGTTCGAAAAGCCGGGAACGCCGCAACCTGTGGCGGAGCCGCCCTGGCTTGCGAAGCTGCCACTACCCACGACATTGTAGGTGCGGGTCTCATGGGCGGCAAACGCGCCGCCCGCCACGCGGGTGTCGACCACGGTGCAAGGGGAAACAGTGTGGAACATCAGGTCGGGGTTCTGAGCTTCAACCTTGGCTGAAGCGAGGGCCAGGACCAGCACAACCCAGAGCAGGGCCTGCCTGCTGGAGGGAGTGGATGACATGGGATCTCCTTTCAGTTGAGAGAGGGGATGAAGCATCCCTAAAAAGGCTTGGTGCGGAGATTCCCCTTGCACGGGACAGATCCTCACCCACCGCGGAGCGCGGCTGGCGAGGAGAGAAGCAGGAGGAGGAGAGGAGCCGCGCGCTAGTACGCGTTGTGCCGCAGCGCGTGGCGCAGGGTCATCCACGCGCACGGAGCGGAACTTGACGCCGGCTCGTCTCAGGCTCCGCTTTCGGCCCAGTCGTAAGCATCGAGCTCCCGCCAGGAGACGATCTTGCCCTGGCTCCGCTGCTGCGACTCCTCGCCGCCATAGACGACGATTCGACCCGTAATGCGTGGAGCGTCCCGTCCGTCGAGAGTCTCGGCGAAGCGCTCGAAAGCGGAGAAGTATTGGCCGGAGGGGGTCTGAGCGGACTTGATCTCCACCAGCACGAGGTCGGCCCCCTTCTCCAGGATCAGATCGATCTCCATGTTGCTGCGGTCGCGATAGAAGGAAAGCCGCGGCCGGCGCCCGCGATGGCGGTGAGCCTTGGCGATCTCGGCGACGACCCAGGTCTCGAAGAGGGCTCCCCGCAAGGGGTGGGTCGCGAGTTGGCGCGGGCTCTCGATGTTGAGGAGGCTCGCGGCCAGTCCTGCGTCATAGAAGTAGAGCTTGGGCGTCTTGATCAGCCGCTTGCCGAGATTGGCGAAAAACGGCGGCAGACGGAAGACGATGTAGCTCGCCTCCAGCACCGACAACCAGGAGCGTGCCGTTGGGTGGGAAATGCCGCAGTCGTTGGCCAACGATGAGAGGTTGAGGAGCTGGCCGGTGCGGCTGGCGCAGAGGCGAAGGAAGGTCTGGAAGACCAGCAGGTCGCCGATGTTGACAAGCTGCCGCACATCCCGCTCGACATAGGTGGCGGTGTAGTCGGCGAGCCATTCGTGGGCCGGGAGGCCCCGTTCGTAAATCCGCGGGTAGCCGCCCTGCCACAGCAGCGTGTCGAGATCGGAGGGCGGGTTAGGGAAGCGGCGGATTTCCCCCAGAGAGAGCGGCGGCAGCTCCGTGAGGGTCGTACGGCCGGCAAGAGATTGGGTCATGGCGTCTACCAGCGCCAGGTTCTGTGAGCCGGTCAGCAGAAACCGGCCGGGCCGGGGATCTTCGTCGACCAAGCCCTGAAGATAGGAGAAGATCTGCGGCACCCGCTGCACCTCGTCGATGACGGCACCATCTCTGTAGCGGGCGAGAAAGGCGACTGGGTCCTCCTGAGCGAACTCCCGTTGCGCCGGATTCTCCAGCGACACGTAAGGCCAGTCTGGGAAGGCCATGCGACTGAGCGTCGTCTTGCCCGACTGGCGAGGCCCGGTCACTGTGAGGATCGGGTAGCGCGTCGCGAGGTCGAGGAGCCGGGACTGGAGGATCCGCTCGATCATGAGCGGGAGAATACCAAAACGGGCAGATTGAAAGTCGGACTTTCAATCTGCCTGCTCCGCCGGGTGGCGGATCAGTACGCGTTATGCCACAGCGCGTGGCGCAGGGTCATCCAGAGGATCTTGAAGTCGAGGGAGAGCGACCAGTTCTGGATGTAGTAGAGGTCGTACTGGATGCGCTTCTTGATCGACGTGTTGCCTCGCCAGCCGTGGACCTGAGCCCAGCCGGTGATGCCGGACTTGACCCGGTGGCGCAGCATGTAGCGCGGGATTTTGTGCTTGAACTCGCGGACGAACGTCGGACGCTCCGGGCGCGGGCCGACGATCGACATGTCGCCCATCAGCACGTTCCAGATCTGCGGCAGCTCGTCGAGCGACCAGTGGCGCAGGAAGGTGCCGACGCGGGTGCGGCGCGGGTCGTCCTTGATCGCCCACACCGGGCCGCTGGTGGCTTCGGCGTCCACGCGCATGGAGCGGAACTTGACGATCATGAACGGCTTGCCGTCCAGGCCCATGCGCTCCTGGCGGTAGAAGATCGGGCCGCGGTCTTCCAGCCAGATGAGCAGCGCGATCACCGGCAGGATGGGAATCAGGGCCACGATGACCGTCAGGGCGACCGCAATGTCCATCGCGCGCTTCATCATGCTGTTCCAGCCCTGCAGCGGCACCTGGGAGAGGTTGATGACCGGCGTGCCGTCCACGTCTTCCAGCACGGCTTGCAGCGTGGCGTACTGGAGGATGTCGGGAACCAGCTTGATCTCCACGCACTCGCGCGCCATCAGGTCGAGGATCTGCAGCATCTTCTTGTGGGCGTCCAGCGGCAGAGCGAGGAACACCTGGTCGATGCTGTGCGCCTCCAGGATCTCCTCGGCCTGCCGCAGGGTGCCGAGCACGGGCACGTCGCAGACTGTCGATCCCACCTTGCCGGGGTCGTCGTCCAGGAAGCCGACCACCTCGAAGCCCATCTCGCGGTGGGCGAGGATCTTGGACGTGATCTCGCGGCCGAGCGCGCCGGCCCCGACCACCAGGATTCTCTGGAGGTTGTGCCCGGAGAGCCGGATCTTGCGCAGGAAGAAGCGGATCCCCAGGCGTGCCGTGGCGACCAGCACCAGGTCGGCCAGGGCGAACAGGCCGATGAAGGCGCGGCTGTAGGTGAAGTACTGCGTGCTGCCCGGCCAGGCCGGCGGCCGGTACCAGGCGATCGCCACGGACAGGAACACGGTGGCGACCAGCACCGCCATGGCCAGGGTCAGGATCTCGTCCACCCGGCTCCTCCCCCGGCGGCTCTGGTACAGGCCGTGGAAGTAGAAGACGACGGGCCAGACGGCGAGGACGATCGGGATGAGGCGCAGATACGGCCCGAACTCGGGCACGTTCTTGGTGACGGGAATGACTTCGACCTCGAAGCGCAGCAGCCAGGCGGCGAAGAACGCCGCCATTGTAGCCACGAGGTCACCCGCGAAATAGATACCGGCGGTCGTGCGGTGGCGCTGTCGGATCAAAGGAGCAGTTCCCTCAACTTGAAGAAAAACGGGAAGACAGAAGTGCCTGCAGGCGATCGGAGAACCGCACCGAAGCGAACGACTCCGCCCGTCTGCGTAGGTCCAATTTATTGAAGTCGATCTCCAGGACTTTGTCAACCGCCTCCGCGAGATCGGTCAGATCCGTCTCTCCGTTACGGGCCGGGTAGAGCACTCCGTGACGGCCGTCCTCCACGATGTCGAGGATCCCCCCGCGGGCCAGGGCCACCACGGGGGTGCCGCAAGCCAGGGCTTCGGCGGAGGCGATGCCGAAGTCCTCGATCCCCGGCTGAAGGAACAGCCGCGCCCCCCGGTAGAGGTCGCACAGGCGCTCGGCGGAGACGGCGCCCAGGAGGCGGGTGCGGGGGCCGGCGAGCCGCGCCAGGCGCTCCATCTCCGGTCCGGTGCCCACGATCCGCAGCTCCAGCCCTCTCCGTTCGCAGGCCGCGATGGCCAGGTCCACGCGCTTGTAGGGGGCGAGCGCCGAGACCATCAAGCCATAGCCGCTCTCCGAGGCGGGGCCGGGAGTGAAGAATTCGACGTCCACCGGCGGGTGGAGGACTTCGGCCTCCCGGCCGTAGAAGGAGCGGATGCGCCGCGCGACGAAGGAGGAGTTCGCCACGAAGAGGTTTACGCGGGAGGACGACGAAACGTCCCAGGTGCGCAGCCTGGACAGAATCAGCGAGCGCACGCGGGCGGCCGGGCCGCGGCGCCTGGGAAAGTAGGCGTGCTCCTGATCCCAGGCGTAACGCATGGGCGTGTGGCAATAGCAGAGATGGAAGGCGTCGGGCGCCGGGATGATCCCTTTGGCCACGCAGTGGCTGGTGCTGATGACGAGGTCGTAGCCGGTGAGGTCGAAATCCTCGATGGCCGCCGGGAACAGGGGGAGGTAGCTCCGGTAGCGCTTGCGGATGCCCGGAGCCCGCTGCAGGAAGCTGGTGCGGATCGGGTGGCTCTCGATGGCCGGGCTGACGCTCCCCGGGAAGTGGAACAGGGTGTAGATCGGGGCGCCGGGGAAGAGCCCGCCCACGATCTCGAGGACCTTCTCCCCTCCCCGCATGCCCGTGAGCCAGTCGTGGACCAGGGCGACCCGGGGCTCTGGCGGCAGGCCCATCAGGCGGCCGCCCCGCGGGACTGTTCCTCGGCGGGCGCGGCCGGCGCGGCGGTGCCGGCCTGGATGGCGGCGACGTAGACCTCCAGGGTCTTGCGCGCCGTCTGCCCCCAGCGGAAATCCTCCGCCCGGCGGGACCCCAGGCGCGCCAGCGCCGTCCGGTGCTCGGGGTCGGACATGGTGTGGGCGATCGCCTTCGCCATCCCCTCGATGTCCAGCGGGTCGACCAGGTGGGCGTACCCCTCGGCCACTTCCTTGATCGCCGCGGTGTTCGAGGTGATCACCGCCACCCCCGAGGCCATGGCCTCGACCACCGGCATCGCCGCTCCTTCGTAGAGGGTGGGGTAGAGGAACAGGGTGGCGCTCTGGTAGAGGGCGGGCAGCGCCTCGGGCGCCACATGCCCGAGAAGGCGGACGCTGCCGGCGATCCCGAGGTTCGTGGCGCGCTGCCGGATCTTGAACTCGGTGCCCGCGCGGTCGCCGATGCAGACCAGCGGCGCGTCGAAGGACGCGAGCTTGCGGGCTCGCGCGTAGGCCTGCACCACGGTGTCGAGGTTCTTGCGCGGCGCCGGATTGCCCACGAACAGGATGTACGGCCCCTGGAGCCCGAGGTCGCGGCGCCAGCGCTCGAGCTCCTCGGGGGGGAGCTTCTTGCGGAAAGAGTCGTCCACGCCGTTGTAGACCACCTGGACCTTCTGGCCGTCCACGCCGAAGTCCGTCATCAGATCGGCCCGGGTGTTCTGGTTGACCGCGATGATCCGGTCGGCCCGGGTGAGGGCGCGGCGCAGCATGCGCTGGGCGTAGAGGAAGGCGAACCGGCTGGGCAGGAAGTCAGGATAGAAGAGGTGCGTCACGTCATGGATGGTCGCCACCACCGGGGACTCGAAGACGACCGGCGTGATGTAGTGGGTCGAGTGGTAGAGGTCGACCCGCCGCCGGAACAACCGCCAGGAGAGGGCCATGAGCTCGCGGATCGAGTAGAGGGGAGCGCTTTCGAAGACCGGCTTGAAGGTCTCGGGCAGGTCGCGGAAGGCGTCGCGGTCCTGCGGCCGGGCGAACAGCACGTAGCGGTTCTCGTTGTCGATGCGGGCGAGAGCGCGCACCAGGTTGCGGGCGTAGATACCCACCCCCGAGTCCCGGATGTTGCGTGTGTCGAGGCCGATCGTATAGGGCAAGGCAGGGTCTCCCCGAGGAGGGGCAAGGACGCGGTATTGTAGCTGATCGGCAGCAGCGCCCGCGGCCGACCCCCGCCCGACCCGCCTTCCCCCTACTGTAGAGACGCCCCGTGGGGCGTCTCCTCCGATCCGCGGACCCGCTGGGGGCTGGAAATTTCCGCCGCTGCGGAGCGGAGACGCCCCACGGGGCGTCTCTACAGTGGGGGGGAGCCCCGCAGAAGAACCTCCCCGAACACCTCTTCCATCTCCGCCGCCGCCTTGTCCCAGCGGAAGCGGGCGGCCTGCTCCAGGCCGCGGGCGCGGAGGTCGGCGGCGCGGTCCGGGTCATCCAGCAGGCTGCGGACCGCTACGGCCAGGGCTCCGGCGTCCCCGGGCTCGACCTTCAGACCGGCGTTACCCACCACCTCCGGCAGGCTGGAAGCGTTCGAGACCACCGTGGGGATGCCGCAGGCGAGCGCCTCGGCGGGCGGCAGGCCGAAGCCTTCGTAGAGGGACGGGTAGACGAAGACGCTCGCTCCCTGGAAGAGCCGCACCAGCCGCTCCCGGTCGACGTGGCCGAGCGCCTTGACGCCCTTGACGGCGAGTGTTTCGATCCTCCTAACCAGGTGCTGGCTCCCCCAGCCGTAGATCCCGACGAGGACCAGCGGCGGCACGTGCGGGTCTTCCTGATGGAGCCCCTCCCAGGCGTCGAGGATGGCGCCGATGTTCTTGCGCGGCTCCAGGGTGCCGACGTAGAGGATGTACCCCTCGGGAGCGTCCAACTCCGTGCGGATGTCGTCGATCTCCTCCCACGTCCCGGGCCGGAACTCGCGGTCGATCCCGGGATAGACCACGCGCACCTTGCCCGCGCACTGCGGGAAGTGGAAGGCGATGTCGCGCGCCGTCGCGTGGGAGATGGTCACCAGGCGCTCGGCCTTCTCCAGCGACGCGCGCAGGAAGGGGAGGATGCTCCACTTCACCTTCAGCCGGTGCGCCTCGGGCATCAGCAGGGTGGTCAGGTCGTGCACCGTGGCCACGGCCGGGATCGGGCAGCGCAGGGGGATGGTGATCAGTGGCGACCAGAGGAGACCGGCGTCTCCACGGCCCAGGCGGCGCGGCAGCCGGAGCTGCTGCCAGATCACTCCCAGCGGCGCCGGCTCCTGCTCGGTGGCGATTCCCGCGGCCGCCAGCTCCCCGGCCTCGCGCGGCGGCTTGTGGGCGAGCCCCAGGTAGCGGTACGTCCCCCGGCGGGCGAGCTCCAGCAGCAGAGAGCGGGTGTAGACCCCGATCCCGGTCTGGGTCGGCACCAGGGCGCGAAGGTCGACGGCGACGGTCGGGGGAGCGGGCATGGGCAGAGATCCTAGCGAAGACGGCTCGCCGCGCGGGCCCTCACCCCCGTTCCCTCTCCCGTCACCGGGAGAGGGGCGCCCCCAACCATCCCTCCATTTGTCTTCTCCCCCCTCTCCCGGTCACGGGAGAGGGGGGCCGGGGGGGTGAGGGTCTGGATGCGATAGACCCAGGCCCGGCCGTCGAAGTACTCCAGGCGGATCCCCGGCTGGCTCGCCCAGTCGTACATGCGTCGCCGTTTCCACTTCTGCCGCACCGCCTGCCGATGGATCAGCAGGTGGCTCACCCCCCAGCGGCGGAGCCGTTCGAGCTGATCGGGATTCGGCACCGGCCAGCAGCAGGACGTGGACAGCTCCACGTACCGCCCGGGGATGTACCCGCTGTATCCGTTCACCAGGGGCTTCCAATGGAAGGTGCCGAAATACATGTAGAGGATGTCCGTCGAGTTGTCCTTCATGGGGATCTCGAGCACGGCGTCGACGTCGTTCTGGCGCGCCAGCCAACGGTAGACCGCCGGCACCTCCCTCCCCTGCGGCAGGGGCTCCCAGTTGAGGGGCTTCGGCGCGAGCTCGACCAGCAGGAGCGCGGCGACGGCGGCCACGATCAGCTTCCGCCGGCCCGGAGACCCTGTCTGCCGCAGCCGGCGGTCGAGCTCGCGGGCGGCGAACCAGACGAGCGGGAAGAGGACGAAGGCGTAGAAGCGCGCCGGCACCCGCATGCCCGCGAGCCCCGGGACCACCCGCATCAGCGGCAGGTAGACGAGCGGGAAGGTGAGCAGGAAGCAGACGATCCCCGAGATCATGAGGCCGCGGTCCCACGGGTCCAGATCCGCCAGCCGGAGAGGCCAGTTGCCCCGCCAGATCCGCCACAGCAGCAGCGCCGCCAGCCCCACGATCAGGAAGCTCACACCGAGCCTGTGCTCGCCGAGGTAGGGAACGTCCGGAGCGTTCAGGCGCTCCGCCGTCTCCCAGGTCCGGAGCTCGCCGAGGGCGAACAGTGCGAGCGCCAGCGCCGACAGGACGGCCAGCACGGCCTTCTTCATGAGAGAGAGGGAGCGCGCCGGCGGGGTGCGATGGCGTTTCCACCCCTCCCGGACGGCGAGGAGGGTCAGGGCCGTGAGGACGACCCCCGAGAACAGCGAGTTCTCCGGCCGGCCCCAGGGAACCCACCTGTCCCCCACGTAGAAGCTGCTCGGCGACGGCGTGACGTAGCTGGCGAGCGACGCGCCGTACGTCAGGATCTCCACCGGCCACCGCTCGTTCTTCCGGGAGTGCCGGAGGTAGGGGAGGAAGACCGCCATCAGCACCAGGCCGGCGGCCACGGCCGTGGGGGCCAGGACCCGTAGGGCGGGGCGCAGCCGGCCGTTCCGCCAGAGCGCCGGACTCCGGTAGAGCAGCAGGATCAGCATCGGGATGTGGATCATGTAGGCCAGGTAGGCCCCGCCGGTAACGTGCAGCGCATAGAAGAGGAAGAAGAAGGCTGCCCGCCGCCAGGTCGGTCCGCTCAGCAGCCGGTCCCAACTCCAGAGCGTCAGCGGGATCCATTGCATGAGCAGAATCTGGACATGGCTGAGCTGGTCCCACCGGAATGGGGCGAAGGCGAACAGGCAGCCACCCAGGAACGCCGCCGCCCCGCCCACGCCGCTCCGCCGCAGGATGTACCAGGTGCTCCAGGCGCAGATCACGAACGAGCCGAAGAAAAAGGCGTTGTAAACGGCGATCGGACTGGCCCCGAGGGAGGTCATCAGGACGCCGAAGGCCGACGGTCCGAGCATGTGCTCTGAGAAGGTGATGACCTCCCGGGTCGGATAAAAGAAGGGGCCGTTCCAGAAGTCGGGCATCCCCATCCGCATCTGGTGCATGCCCCACTTCAGGAGGACCAGGACGAACAGCGGGTCCCCGGGATCGGGTCCGATGTGGGTCCCGAAGACCCGCCAGACCGGCCGCATATAGAAAGAGGTCAGGAACAGGTAGCCGAGCGCGGCGAGCGCGTGCTGCCAGACCGGAGCACGGCTGTCGCGGACGATGGGGTCGGAGGTCATGCGCGCGGATTCTATGGGATACGGGATGACCCTCGTGGTGTAATCTTTGTCGCCGTCCGTCCGAGATCCCCGATGCGTCTACGCACGATCCACGCCGTCTGCCTGTCCCTCGTCCTGCTCGGTCTGTCCTGGACGATCTACAAGATCCACTTCCCCCCGGGACCGGTGGCGGACGAGGCGGCGTACGTCATGATGACGCAGAGCCTCTGGCACGAGCGCGACCTGGCCTACGACCACCGCGACCTGCTGCGCGCCTACCGCATCTGGGACCAAGGCCCCTACGGCGTCATCCTCTTCACCAGAGACGGCGGCAAGAGCATGTACTACGGCAAGCCGTTCGCCTATTCGCTGGCGGCGGTGCCGTTCTACGCCCTGCTCGGGGTGCAGGGGCTGGTGGTGTTCAACATGGCCCTGTATCTCGCCATGTTCTTCGCGGCCTGCTGGTTCTTCCGTGATTCCTTCCAGGATGGGGCGGGCTATGTGGGGCTCCTCCTGGCGGGCTTCTTCTTCGCCTCGGCGGCCTTCTCTTACGTCTTCTGGATGCAGCCCGAGGTGTTCAACATGGCCTGCGTCTTCTTCCCCCTCCTGCTCTGGCACGTGCTGCGGAAGAAGGAGGTCTGGGAAGCGCGCGACTACTGGCTGCTCGCCGGAGCGGGCGCGCTGCTCGCCGCGGCCTACATGTCCAAAGAGCCGACGGTCCTGCTCGGCGGGCCGATCGCCGTGGATCTCCTCTGGCGGCGGCGCTGGAAGGGGCTGCTCGCCCTCGCCGCGCCCGCCCTCCTCGCCCTGGTGCTCATGATGGGCGCGCAGTGGAAGATGACCGGGACCTGGAGCCCCTACCGCGGAGTGCAGCGCCGCTCCTTCGAGACCGACTACCCGATCGAGAGCCGCAAGGACCTCTGGCAGGCCTACCGGGGGACGAGCTTCGGCTCCTGGTCCGGCCTCGGCTTCGAATCCAGCGGCCGGATGCTGGTGCGCAACGTCGGCTACTTCTTCGTCGGCCGGCACACCGGGCTGCTCCCGTACTTCCCGTTCGCCGTGTTCGTCCTCGGCCTCTATCTCGTCGGTCCCAAGGACCGCTCGCGCCACCTGCTGCTTCTCGCCGCCGTGGGCTACTGCGCGCTGTTCCTGATCATGCGGCCGAACAACTACCACGGGGGCGCGGGCTTCCTGGGCAACCGCTACTTCGCGAGCATCTATCCGGCGCTGCTCTTCCTGCCCGGCCGGCTCTCGGCCCGGAGAAGCCTGGTCCTCCCTTACGCCGCCGCCGGCCTGTGGACGGCCGCGGTGGTGGCGGTGCCGATCCAGGCGATCACCCCGGAGGCGACCCTGCAGGCGCACGTGCGCATGCCCACCTTCCAGGCGCTGCCGCTGGAGCTGACCCTGATCGGCTACGGGCGCATCCCGGGCTACGCCGTGCGCGACTGGGGACAGGGAGCCTGGCTGGTCCCGAAGCACAACTTCTTTACCATGGAGCCGCACCCCAACGGCGTCTGGGTGCGCGGCGCCTCGCGCTCCGAGGTGATCGTGGTCTCGCCCACGTCCATGGACGCGGTGCGCTTCAACGTCCAGTCGCTGTCGGACGAGAACGCGCTGACCCTGGACAGCGGCGTGGAGCGGGTCAAAGTCCGCTTCGACACCGACGCCAAGCGCGGCGGCACTCCGATCGAGCTGAAGCTGAAACCGGTGGCGCGCGACCTGGGCTTCTTCCCGGGCGCTCCCAGCGAATATTTCTACCGCTTCACCCTGACCACCACCGACGGCATCATGCCGGCGCACCGCGATCCGTCGAACCAGGACTACCGCTACCTCGGCGTCTTCCTGGACTTCACCGGCGGCGGGATGTAGCGACATGGACGAGACCCAGACTCCCACGACCCCAGAAGACGAGGCGCGCGTCGCCGAGGTGCTCCAGCAGCTCCGGGCGGGGGTGCGCCAGCGCCAGGCGGAGCTCGCCACCGTGACCGCGGGCACCGACGAGGCGCGCCTCAAGATCGTCGAGCTGACCTCCAAGGAGTACATCCGGGAGCCGATCAACGTCTCGCCGCGGCCGGTGATCGGCTCCCTCCTGGTCTTCGTGCGCAAAGCGATCTTCCACCTGTTCATGAAGTGGTACCTGCGGCCGGTCGTGGAGCAGCAGAACGACTTCAACCAGACCGCGAGCCGGCTGGTGCAGGACCTGGTGCAGTCCCAGGAGAAGCTGGCGCGGCAGCTCCGCGAGCTGGACGCCCGGCTCCTGGCCCTGGAGAAGCGGCTCCGGGAGACCTCGGAAGGCTGATGCCCAAGCGCATCGTCGTCTGCTCGACGCGGGTGCCCTTCGCCTACGGCGGGGCCGAGATGCTCGCCGAATCGCTGCGCGACCAGCTCGCCGCCCGGGGGCACGAGGTGGACCTCGTGGAGCTCCCCTTCGCCTGGGGAGACCGCGTGCAGCTCCTGAAGAGCGCCATGGCCTGGCGGCTGCTCGACCTCAACGCGGCGTCGGAGAAGCGGATCGACCTCGTCATCGCGACGCGCTTTCCGTCCTACGTCATCCGCCATCCTCATAAAGTCGTCTGGCTCGTCCACCAGATGCGCCAGGTCTACGACCTCCTGGGCACCTCCCACAGCGACTTCACCGACGCGCCGCGCGACCGCAAGGTGATCGAGATGGTGAGGACCATGGACCGGCGGACTCTGTCGGAGGCGCGGGCGGTCTACACCATCTCGCAGAACGTCGCCGACCGTCTGAAGCGCTTCAACGACATCCACGGCGAAGCGCTCTATCCGCCGCCGCGACTCGACGGCCAATGCCGTCCCGGGGATTTCGGCGACTACGTCTTCACCCTCGGCCGCCTCGATCCGCTCAAGCGTTTCGACCTGCTCGTCCGCGCCATGAAGCACGTGGAGACCCCGGTCCGCTGCCGCATCGGCGGGACCGGTCCGGACCGCGAGAAGCTGGAGGCGCTGATCGACAGGCTGGGAGTGCGGGACCGGGTCGAGCTGCTCGGCTGGGTGGACGACCAGGCCGTCCCCGATCTCTACGCGGGTGCGCTCGCCGTCTACTACGCCCCCTACGACGAGGACTACGGCTACGTCACCGTCGAAGCCTTCAAGTCCGGCAAGCCGGTCCTGACCGCCGCCGACTCCGGAGGGGTCCTGGAATTCGTCGAGGATGGAAGGAACGGCTTCGTCGTCCCGCCGGACTCCCCGCGCGACCTCGCCGCCCGCATCGATGCTCTCTACCGTGACCGCGACAAGGCGCGGCGCATGGGAAGGGCGGGGATGGAGAAGGTCGAGCGGATCGGGTGGGACGAGGTGGTGGGACGGCTGGTGGGGGAGTAGGATTATCGGTCCTTCGGCCGCTGGAGATCCTCCCCACTGTAGAGACGCTCCGTGGGGCGTCTCCTGCCGCGGCGCTATCCATTTCTAGGAATCCTTGGACGTCGCGGGCACCCCTGGAGAAGGAGACGCCCCACGGGGCGTCTCTACAGTGGGGATCATCCTATTCCCAGCGGAGCCTGTTCACGTAATCCTGAGCATAGATGGAGCCCCCGGAACTCGGCACCCAACTCCTCGGGCCTCCAGGAGTCCACCCGGGACCTCCGGAAACTCACCCGAGACCTCCGGGAGTCCACCCGGAGCTTCCGGATGTTCACCCGGGATCTCCGGAAGTCCACCCGGGGCTTCCGGAAACTCACCCGGGACCTCCGGAAGTCCACCCGGAGCGTCCGGGAACTCACCCGAGGCCTTCGGAAGTCCACCCGAAGCCTCCGGGAGTCCACCCGAGGCCTCTGGACGTTCACCCGGAGCTTCCGGGAGTCCGCCGGCCTCCTATTTCTTCTTCGCCGCCCCCAGCTTGATGAACCCGCCCCTGGAGAGCTTCCAGAAGACCAGCAGGGCGTCGAGCTGGGGCATGGGGGTGATCTTCAGGATCGACTGGATGTCGTAGCTGCCGTTGATGCGGGTCAGCATGAAGCCTTCCTGGGGGGAGAGCTTCGAGTCGGTGAGCTTGTCGAGGGAGACGGCGAGCTGCGGGACCGAGGCCAGGGTCACCCCGGCCTTCTCGATCTCCACCCGGATCGCCTTCTCCCCCTGCGTCAGCGCCTCCTGAACGTCCTGGCTGTCGGGCTCCAGGCTGCGTGCGGCTCGCAGGTGGCGGAGGGCGTGCTCGTAGTCCTCCTGCTCCATGTACTGGTTCGCCGCCTCGACCAGCGAGGTGCCGTTCAGGGGGCCGGACGCCACGGTGAAGGCGCCCGTGGACTCCCTCCTCCGCGGCCTGACCACCTTGAGGCGCCCTTCCTGCCACTGGCGGTAGAGCACCCGGCAGACGTGGAACTCGCTGGAGTGGGTCTGCAGGCGGATCTCTTCGATCGTCCGCTCGTCGTTGACCAGGTCGAGGATCTGCCGCTCGCCCGCGTCCACGTCCTTGTAGTTGAAGTCGGCCACCTGCACCGGGATCGCGTTCTCGTTCGGGATCAGCTTGCGGATGCGCCGCAGCTCGTCGACCCGCTGCACCCCCTCCATGAGGATGCCCGTGACGTCGAGCGCCATCGGCACCATGGCGCTCTCGGGAAGCGCGTTGTCGAGGAACTGGAACTCCCCCTCTTCCCAGGAGAAGATGTCGTAGATGCTCTCCTCGGTCTTGAGGCGCAGCATCCGGTGGAGGTCGGTCTCGCTGAGCGCTTCCTTGGTGATCAGGATCTTGCCCAGCAGCATGCCGCTCATCTCCTGGAGCTCGATGGCCTTGGCGAGGGTGGCCTCGTTGATCAGGCCGTGGCTGACCAGGAAGTGCCCCAGGTGCTCCTCCGGGCGGGTCGAGGCGGAGGCGACGATGAGGCCGTCTTTGAAGAAGATCTTCTTCTCGACCTTGGGGGCGTTGATTTCGAGCGTACCGGTCTTCTTGCTCAGGGAGAGCCACTGGAGCAGCTCTTCGAGCTGCATCGTCTTCAGGTTCCCAACGATGCCCATGATGACCGGAGGGATTATAGACCGTTGCGAATACTGTAGAAGCGAACGTTGCCCAAGGGTCGCAATGGCCATGGAGCTATCCTCATTCGCGGGCGGGTGTGGTCCCCTTCTGCCCCTGGTAGTGACTGCTGGAGCCCGGCTCACCGTAGGCGATCTCCGGTTCGGACTCCATAGTGATGAAGATGAGCTGTGCAATCCTCCTGCCTGCTTCGAGGATGAAGGGCTGCGGCCCCAGGTTCTGGAGCTCCAGCGTGATCTCCCCCTGGAACCCGGGGTCGCACCACCCCGCCAGGGAGTGGTTGATCCACAGGCGGCCGAGGGTCGACTTGAGCTTGAGGTCGCACGCCACGTCGCGCGGGATGCGCACGTACTCCATGGTCGAGGCGAGCACGACCTCGCCGGGGAAGAGCTTGACGTGGGGGGCACGGAATTCTTCCGGGTCGCGGGTGGGGCAGATCCAGTGGTCGCTCACCCGGACGTCGTAGCTGGCGGAGTTGACCTGGCTCTCCTCGAAGGGGGTCACCCCGCCGTTCCTGCCCCATTGGCGAATCCAGCGATCCGGCTTGATCATGACGCGTCGTTCCTCGGGAGCAGGCTCCCTGAATCTTTTCTCGTTCCCCCTCTCCCGCTCGCGGGAGAGGGGGCAGGGGGTGAGGGCGTCCTACAGGAATCTCACCGGCGTCGTCACCTGCTCGCGGTGGATGGTGTCGACGAACCGGATGATCTTGCGCGACAGCGACATGAACAGGGTCGAGGTGCGCGAGCCGCCGCCGAAGAAGCGGACGCCCTTCAGCAGCTCGCCGTCGGTGACGCCCGTGCTGGCGAAGAGGATCTCGTTGCCCGGCGCCAGCTCCTCGGTCTTGTAGATTTTGGACAGGTCGTGGAACCCGAGGGACGCCAGGCGCTCCTCCTGCTCTTCCTTCTTCTGCTCGTCCGAGTCGGCCGGCTTGAGGCGGGCCTGGATCTCGCCGCCCAGGCAGCGCATGGCCGCGGCGGTGATGACCCCTTCGGGCGCGCCGCCGATCCCCATGACCGCGTGGACTCCGGTGCCGCGCACGGCCGCGGAGATGCCGGCCGAGAGGTCGCCGTCCGAGATCAGGCGGATGCGGGCGCCGGCCGCGCGGATGTCGGCGATGAGCTGAGCGTGGCGCGGACGGTTGAGCACCACGACCGTCAGGTCGGTCACCTTGCGCTCGAACGCGGCGGCGATGTTCCGCAGGTTCTCGGCCACCGGGGCGTCGAGGTGGACCGCGCCGCGGGCCGTGGGGCCGACGGCGATCTTCTCCATGTAGACATCGGGGGCGTGCAGCAGGCCGCCGCGCTCGGAGGCGGCGAGCACGGCGATGGCGTCGGGAGAGCCGGTGGCGCAGAGGTTGGTCCCCTCCAGGGGATCGACCGCGATGTCGACCCCCACGGCGCCGTCCTGGCCGCGCAGGGCGCCCAGCTCCTCGCCGACGTAGAGCATCGGCGCCTTGTCGCGCTCGCCTTCGCCGATCACCACCCGGCCGTGCATCTGCAGGGTGTCCATCTCCTGCCGCATCGCCTCGACCGCCACCTGGTCGGAGTACTTCCGCTGGCCGAAGCCCATGGTCTTGGCGGCGGCGATCGCCGCCTGCTCGGTGACGCGGATGAAGTCCTGCTCCAGCAGATTGTCCATGACCATCAGCGCACCCCTCCGGCGGCGACAGGAGCTTCGGCCGGACGCTTTGCTTCG
>DASVEF010000126.1:0-86323 GCA_036380715.1 Thermoanaerobaculia bacterium
CGCGACCGGCCCGGCGTCGATCGCGATCTCGAGCTCCCAGAGATGGTGGTACGACGCGGCCCACGGCGAATTCGCCCAGGCCAGCGCAATGGCCGTGCAGACGAGCAGCACGATGCCTCCCGACGAGGCCGTGTGCGCGAATTGCGCGAAGGGCTGGAGGACGCGTTCGATCAGCGGCGGCCCGGGGGCCGTTCCGGCGGGATCCAGGGGATACGCTCGATTCGCTCCGTTCTCACCCATGAAGCCTCCTCTGCCTCGCTCCCGTAGCGGCTCTCCGGATGCTTCGGCAGGCGTGGGCCACCGCGCGGGCCGGAGGCCGGCGAATCGGGTCGGATGCTAGCATGCGGCCGGCGAGCTCGACGACCAAACCGACTCGGGGGTCGGTGCTGTGATGGACCAGCAGTTGCTCCGGATCAGGCGACAGCTCGACGTCGGGCCAGTAGGCGCCGGCCGGGAGATCGAGGCCCTCGGAGAGCGACTCCACGATCAAGCCGCCGAGCATGAACACGTCCACCGCGGGCGTCTCCTCTGCACCCGCCCGCGTGAGCTCCGGCGGACGCCATCGCCACGGCGCGGAGCTCCCGCTCGCGCTGTCTTCCATGCCTGCAGCCTTGCAAGGCCTGTCCGGGTATCCATGCGGATGAGCGATGCCGAAGTCGGCCAGGATCGGCGCTCCGCCCGGTCTTGCGAAGAGCACGTTGCTGGCGTTCAGGTCCCGGTGGATGCACCAGGGCTCCCTCTCGTGCATCACCGCGAGCGTCGTCGCGAGCCCTTCGGCGATCTCGAGCACGCGGCCGACGTCGCCCTGATAGGCTTCGGCCCACCGCCCCTCGCCGCCCGCGAGCCTCCACATCGCGCCGCCCGCATAGAACGGCATCACGAACCAGGGCTCCTGTGAGCGCTCCGTCTCCAGGCCGTGCTCGATCACCCGCGGCACGTTTGGACAACCCGCCTCGGCGAGAGAGCACAAGACGGCAACCTCGCGAAGCAGGCGCCATCGCTGCTCTGCCACGCAGTACGGCCACCCCTCGGGCGACGAGAGGCGCGCCACCTTGGCGGCAAACGGCCGCCGCTGGGCGTCGCCTGCGCGGTGCACGAGGAAAATGCGCGCTTGCACTCCCTCGGCCACCTTGCGTTCCGTACTCCAGCCGCGCAGGAGCGGCAGCTCTGGGTCCAAACGCACCGCGCGCCGCGGAGCTGAGGTGCTCACACGGCGCGCGGGGGATCGAGTTTGTTGTGCCGTTCTACGGATCTTGAATCTCGTCAACCGTCCTCCTTCGTCCAAGGTAACGTTGGTGGGGGTTGAAATGTTGCGAGCACCCGAATCTCCTTGTCACGGGACCGGGATCTGCCGGGTCATCTTCTGCCACTCTTCCCGGGCGCGCTCATAGGACAGGTCGGACGAGGTCCCGAGGCCGCACCGGCCGCAGCGGATGCGAGCGTTCAGGAACCCTTCTCCGACTTCAATGCTGACGCCGGGAGGAGTGCCGCAGACAGGACAGGGCTCCAGGGGCTGGCGGAATTTCGTCTTCACGTCCATCGGTCTAAAAAGCGCCGCCCGGGGAAAGGGAGCTCCGCGGGCGGCTCATTGGAAGAAGCGTCTCGCCGTCGCGAGCAGAAACGCTCACCCGTCGAGGTCCAGAAGGATGGACTGCAGGCACCACCCGGCGAAGACCGCCAGCGTTACCACCAGCAACAAGGCCGCGACGCCCAGGAGCATGTCCATCCTCTTTGAATCAGTCGGTCCGCCGCCCGGTGAGGACGAAGTGGGCGCGCCGGTTCTGCGACCAGCAGCTCTCGTCGCTCCCGGTGCACACGGGGCGCTCCTCGCCGTAGCTCAGAGTCCGCAGACGGGAGCCGTCCACGCCGAGGGCGGTGAGATAGGACAGGGCCGCGCTGGCGCGCCGTTCACCGAGAGCCAGGTTGTACTCGGGGGTCCCGCGGTCGTCGCAGTGCCCCTCGATGATCGCCTCGAACACCGGATGGTCCTTGAAGAAACGGGCGTTGCCGGCCAGCCGGTCCCGCGCCTCGGAGGAGAGGTCGGAGCTGTCGTAGGAGTAGTAGACGTCCCCCAGAAGCCCCTGGCCACGGACGTACTCGTTGACGGTTGCCAGGTCGCCGGCCAGCGGGTCGGCGGGCTCGGCCGGAGCCTGCGGAGCGGGGGCCGGCGGCGGGGTGGCCGGGGCCGTCACGGCCACCGTGTTCTCATTCAACGTCGGCGCCTCCGGGGCGGTCGCGGGCTTCTTGCGCGTGCATCCCGGGAGCAGGGTGAGCCCCATGCCGATCAGCGCCAGAGACAGGGTCCATCGCCTCATCGATTTCCTCCTCGGTCGTTCGTTCCAAGGCGAGTATAGGGAGAGGTCCCAGGCTCTTGAATCGGTCGACGGATATATTTTTCTATACCCATCGATAGAGTTTCCTCGCGGCGCCGGCCCTGTAAGATCGGAGGTGCTCCGGCGGGTGCTCTCCGCGGAGCCGCTGCCCATGGATACCCTGTACTCACCGCAGAGCCGGGCCGAGCGCTTCATCGCCGCGGGGCGAGTGGTGCTGGCGACCTCGTCGCTGTTCGCGGTCTGGCTGGATCCGACCGAGCCGGCCAAGTACGCCCGCGTCGCCTACTCCCTGCTGGTCGCCTACGTCGTCTACTCGGCGTTCATCGCCCTCCTGGTCTGGCGTTCGGAGAACCCCGGAGGCCGGCAGCGGCTGGTCACGCAGGCGGTCGACCTGGCCTTCTTCTCCCTCTTCATCTATTTCACCGCCGGGCCGGCGAGCCCGTTCACGGCCTACTTCGTCTTCTCGATGATCTGCGCCACGCTGCGCTGGCAATGGCGCGGCGTGCTGTGGACCGCTCTGGCGTCGATCGCCGCCTACCTGGGGGTGGCGGTCTACTTCGCGGAGGCTCTGGCCGGCCCCGGGACCGAAAGCTACCGGCTGATCATCCGCATCGTCTATCTGGGGGTGATCGCCGCCCTGCTGGGCTACCTGGGGGCTCACGAGGAGAGGACGCGCCAGGAGATCTCGCGGCTGGCGAGCTGGCCGCCGCCGGTGCCCCAGCGGCTCCAGCCGGCGATGCGGTCACTCCTGGAGCAGGCGGCCCGCGTGCTCGGCGCGCCGCACGTCCTCCTCGCCTGGGTGGAGAGCGAGGAGCCCTGGCGCTACCTGGCCTCCTGGCGGGAGGGCGAGCTGCGCTGGAGCCGGGAATCGCCGGAGGACCACGATCCCCTGGTCGCGCCGCCGGTGGCCGACGGGAGCTTCCTCTGCCCGCAGGACGGCGACTCTCCCGCGGTGCTCTTCCGCACCGCCGCCGGGCTCCAGCGCTGGCGCGGCCAGCCTCTGCACCCCGAGCTGAGATCTCAGGTCGGCGCGGTGCCCGTGCTCGGCGTGAGGCTCCGGTCGGAGTCGTTCGAGGGGCACCTGCTGTTCCTCGGCAAGCCCGGGATGACCTCGGACGACATGCTGCTGGGAGAGGTCGTGGGCGGGCTGGTGACGGCCGGGCTCGACTACGTGTACCTGACCCGGAGCCTGCAGGAGGCGGCGGCCACGGAGGAGCGCATCCGCCTGGCGCGCGACCTCCACGACGGGGTCCTGCAGTCGCTCACCGGAGTCGGGCTGCGGCTGGAAGCGGTGCGGCGGCTCATCCAGGAAGGAGGAGACGGCGCGGTCGAGAGGCTGGAGGAGCTGCAGACCCTGATCACGCTGGAGCAGCGGGACCTGCGCTTCTTCATCCAGGAGCTCAAGCCGCGGCCGGTGGCCTCCTCGGGCGAGCCCTCCGGGCTCACGCTGCAGGTCTCCGAGCTGGTGCAGCGCCTCGAGCTGGAGTGGGGGCTCAAGGTCGAGCTCGAGATGGCCGGCCTCGAAGAGGAGATCCCCGAAGGGCTGGCGCGAGAGATCTACCACATCGTCCGCGAAGCCCTGGTCAACGCGGTGCGCCACGGGGAGGCGACGCTCGTCCGCGTCGAGATCCGCGTCGCGGGCGGCCGGGTCACCATCGCCGTCTCGGACAACGGCCGCGGCTTCCCTTTCGAGGGCCGCTACTCGCACGCCGATCTGACGATGCGCAACCTGGGACCCCGTACTCTGCGCGAACGGGTCTCCGCGCTCAACGGCACCGTGGCGCTCGACTCCAGCCGCTCGGGAGCGCGCCTCGACATCCTCCTCCCCCTATGGGGGATGACCGGGGGATGACCGGCTGATGGCGGCGCGGATCGCCCTCGCGGACGACCACCCGATCGTGCTCGACGGTCTGGAGCAGCTCTTCCACCTCGAGCCCGATTTCGAGGTCGTGGCGCGCTGCCGCGACGGCAAGGAGACGCTGTCCGTCGTGCGCGAGCAACGGCCCGATCTGCTGATCCTCGACATCCGGATGCCGGGGACGGACGGCCTGGCGGTCCTGCGCGCCATCCACGACGAGGGGCTCCCCACCCGCGTCGTCGTGCTCACGGCGGCGCTCGACGACGAGCAGCTCGTCGAGGCCGTGCGCCTGGGCGTGCGCGGCGTGGTGCTCAAGGAGACGGCGCCGAAGCTCCTGGTCAAGGCGATGCGCGAGATCCAAGCCGGCGGCCAGTGGCTGGAGCCCGGCGTGGTCAGCCGGGCGCTGCGCAAGCTGGTCCAGAAGGACGCGGGTTTCCGCGAGGCCGAAAAGGTCCTCACCCCGCGGGAGCTGGAGATCGTCCGCATGGCCGGCAGCGGCCTGCGCAACCGCCAGATCGCCGACCGCCTCTTCATCAGCGAGGGGACCGTCAAGATCCACTTCCACAACATCTATCAGAAGCTGCAGGTCAACGGCCGCCTGGAGCTGGCCCTCTACGCGAGAGACAAGGGACTGGTGTAGAGAGCGCTATCCCCCGGTCCAGCAGGGTGTTTTCCCCCTCTTGCGTCAAACTTTTTTGCTTCCCTCAGGGGTTTTTTTCCGGCATGAGCGCACCATATCTCCGAAGACCGAGACGTCCACCCGGCCACTGGAGGCCGCGGGGCGCCTGGTTGAAAGGAGACCGCCATGTCCCGTCCCTGCTTCCGCCGTATCGCCGTCCTCGCCCTGGTCCTGACCCTCGTCGCTCCCTGGGCCGTCGCCGAGCCCCGGGTCCGTCACGAGTCCCGCACGGCTGTCGAGCTGCGCGCGGCGGCCTTCCTGTCCACGCTCTGGCAGGCTCTGAGCTCCCTCTGGAGTGAGAACGGCTGCCATCTCGATCCCGATGGCTGCGCCAGCGGTCAAGCCACCCCTGAGCCGCCCTCCGGCCAGGGGGACAACGGGTGCAGCCTTGACCCGGACGGCTGCGCCGCCACCCAGGGCGACAACGGGTGCAGCCTCGACCCGAACGGCTGCGCCCAGGGCTGAGGCCCTCACCCCCGTCCCCTCTCCCGTCACCGGGAGAGGGGCGCCCCCTCCCTCTTCTCGAAACGCAGATCCGGATTGTGCCGCGCCCGGTAGAGATAGTCGGCGAGCTGCCGGGCCAGCTCCACGGTGAGCGTTTCGCTCTGGGCCGCCTCACGGAAGAGCTGGAGGGCCGCCAGCGCCTCCCGGTGCACCCCCTGGGCTTTGAAGAACGGGGCGAGCCGAATCGCCAGATCCTTGACCTCCACAGTCCGTCCCTCCTCCAGATACAGCACGGCCAGCTCCAGGGCCGCCAAGAGCGCGTCGTAGGCGATTCCGAGCTCCGCGAAGTCGTCACACACCTTCGCCAGAGTCGCCATGGCCTCGTCCCGCCGACCCAATCCTGCGGCGAGCCATCCCTGCAGCCAGCGGGTGCGCAGCAGATCGAGCCCTTTCCCCAGTTCGACCGCCAGCGCCCGCACCTCGTCCAGCAAGGGGGCGGCCTCCTCGAATCTTTTGACATGACAAAGGTTGCCGACCAAGTTGAACTGGAGGATGCATTGCAGCCGTCGATTCGACCGGGTCACGAGGGGAGCTGCCTGACTGAGAGTGGCTATCGCGCCCTCGTAATCGCCGGTCTGCTCAAGGGCTCTCGCCCGAATGACCAAAAGGTCAGGTTTCAGCTCGCACTGGTCGACCGCGAGGGCCTGCTCGATGAGGTCCAGCGCCTCGCCAAGACGCCGCTGCTCAATGCGCAACGAGGCTTCGAGGCTGAGAACGCGCGCCTCACTGAGCAGCCCGGGGTCACCCGCCTCCCCCTGACTCCACAGCTTCTTGGCTTTTCCAAGAGCCACGTCGGAGCGACGCAGATCGCCCGCCACTCGCAGGGCGTTGGCCAGGTGGAACCGGGCATACCCCTGAAGGCGCTGACGAAACAGCGGCTCGGTGCGGACGCGCTCAGCGATCTCGACGGCGAGCTCGGCGAGCTCAACAGCCTGCTGCGCGTTGTCCGCGGCGGCCTTGATGCTCTCGGCGCAGGCCAGGGCGCTCAGCGTCCAGAGCCCGTACTGCCGCGACTTGCGGATCATTTCGAGACGCCTCTCCTGGGGCCGCCTCGCCAGTTGCAGCCAGTACCCCCGCGCGAGCTGCCAGTCCGCCTCGGCCCGCAGGTCCACCAGCAGCAATCTCACCACGGGACGGAACGCCTCGGCCATGTTGGTGCCCAGGCGGCGCAGCATGTCCTCGACGCGATTTTTCTGCTCCTCCGCTTCGGCCGGGCCGGCGGGATAGCCGGCCTTCCCCCACTCGCGAGTCTTCCGGACCGACTCCACGGCCTCCTCGAGCGCGCCGGCGTCCAACCCCATGGGAGCGATCAGCTCCAAGGCCTTCCTCCGGCTCAGCTTCCGCTGGTCCCGCTCGTAGTCCGAGAGGGTGTTCGGGGGGATGTTCAGCTTCTCCGCGAGCTCGGCCGCGCTCCAGCCCAGGTTGCGGCGCAGGTTGCCCACCGCAACCCCCAGCTCCGGCAGGACTTTGGGCATTCTTTCCTCCTTTCGTGACACCTCTTCCAAGAACTAGGTTGCCGCAGAGCCCCGAAACGGGACACGTCCGCACGCGACAAGGCAGTTCTGATTCCCGGCTCCGGGAACCAACCGGGCTGCATCGAGTGCTCGGACAGTGTTTCGAGCGGGGTGGTGACCGACGACGGTCCGTTGTCAGCGGACGGCGCTTTCTCGTCCGTCTTCGGCGATCCATCGTCTCCTCACGGCAGCTTCCTTACGGCGGGGACGTTCCATCGTCCGTTGACAGCGGAACGTTGTCCATCGACAACGTGACGTTGACGGTCGTCAGAGTGACGCCGACAGTGGACAGCGGACCGTTGACAGTCGACAGCGGAGCGTCGTCCATGGACGACGCTCCGTTGTCGGTCGACAACGGTCCGTTGTCGGCTGTCGACGGAGCATTGACGGCCGTCAACCGACCGTTGTCAGTTGTCGACGGAGCATTGACCATGGACAACGGAACCTCGTCCGTCGTCGACGGACCGTCGACGGCTGTCAACGGGACGTTGTCGTTTGTCAACGGAGCGTTGACGGTCGTCGACGGTCCGCTGTCGGTTGTCAACGGAGCATTGACCATGGACAACGGAGCGTCGTCCATGGTCGACGGACCGTCGTCGACTGTCAACGGAGCGTTGTCAATGGACAATGGAGCGTCGTCCGTTGACGAGGAAACGCTGAAAGAGGACCATCGAGCCGAACTTACCGCCCCTGTAGCGGCGGCGCCTGCGTGAGGGCCCGGATCTCCGTCCGCAACGCCGCCACCTCGGCCTGCAATTCGCGCAGCGCCCGCTCTCCGGCCACCGCCGAATCCGCGGCGTCCGCATCGCGGTCGACGAAATAAGAGGCCAGGGCGGCGGTCAGATAGCCGAAGACGGCAAAGGCATAGAGGGCGAGGCCGAAGCAGAGCGTCCTGCCTGCGCCGGTCTCCGGCCATTTCTCGGAGCCCAGTGTGGTCAGCAGCATGGCCGTCCACCACAGGGCATCGCCGTAGCTCTCGATCCGCCCTCCCTCGGACGGCTTCTCGAAGGCGTACATCCCCGCCGCGCCCACCAGGGCCACCAGCACGGTGAGGAGGGCGACGTAAGCGACGCCGCGGCGGCGCAGGCTTGCGCGCAGCGCCCGCATGCCGCGGTTGAGGGAGGTCAGCATGCGGAAGAGGCGCACGCTGCGCGCCGCGCGAGCGGCGCGGGCGAGGCGGACCACACGGGCGAAGCGCAGCACCCGCACCGCCGGCACCAGCAAGGCCAGGACGGTCAGCCAGTTGGCGCGGAGATACGCGAGCTTGCGCGGCGCCAGGATGAGCTTCGCGACGAAGTCGACGACGAAGACGATCCAGACGGCGGTGCTCGCGGTCTCGAGAGGCGGCGTCAAGCCGTAGGTCAGCTCGATGGCGAGGAGCGCCAGCCAGACGAATCCGAGGAACAGGAGCGGCACCTCCATCCAGTCCTCGAGCTGCCGCAGGACCTCGAACCGCTCACGCTCGATCGTCTCGGGGGCGGGGGATCCCAACATGTCGAGTCACCTCCGCGGCCATCGCGGGTTGCACGTTCTCCGCCAGCCGGGCCGCGGCTGCCGGAAGCTGTTCGGCACCTGGTGCTTTCTCGGGTGCTAGCATGAGGCCCATGATGCGGACAGTCCTTCCCGCTCTGCTGGCGCTGTATATCGCGTCCTCCCTGGCGCAGGCGCAGGTCCCGACGTCGAATGTGATCTACCGGGTCCTGCGGATCAAGACTCCCGCGGCGACCGGCTCCGCCTTCACGATCGAGGTCGACGACAAGCAGTACCTGATCACCGCCCGGCACCTCCTGAAGGGCTTCGGGAGCGAGGGAGACATCGATCTGTGGATCGAGGGACGATGGAGCCGGACCCGTGCCCGCGCCATCTATCCCGCGAAGGAAATCGTGGACATCGCGGCTCTCGATCTGGGCAGGCCGGTCACGGTCACCTTTCCCCTGGAGCCCTCGGCCGGCGGGCTGACGCTCGGCCAGCAGGTCTATTTCCTCGGCTATCCTTACGGCCTGGGCACGCCGGGATCGTCCGTGACCGCCCCGCCGGGTTTCGGCGAGATCCCCTTTTTGAAAAGCGGGATCATCTCCGCCATGGATGGCAGGGATCCCGAAGCGGGCCTGCTCTACATCGACGGCCACAACAATCAGGGCTTCTCCGGCGGTCCCATCGTGTTCTGGCACTCCGAGAGCCGGAGGTTCCGCGTCGCCGGAGTCGTGCGGGGATACCGGAACGAGGCGTTGCCGGTGCTCAAGAAGAAGAATCTGGACGATCCCGGAGCGCCGGCCCACAACGACCTGTACACGCGGGCCAACTCGGGCATCGTCATCGGCTACGACATCCGGCACATCGTCGATGCGATCCGCCGGGCAGCCCGGGAAGGTCCGCCACCCGCGCGCTAGCCGGGCCGGGCTGGCGCACGAGAGGAGCTGTCCATGCGGAAGCGGCCTGTGGAGCAGGTCTGGAAGAGCGTCTTCACCGTCATCGCCCTCGCCGCCACGGCGATGGCGCTCTACCTTCACGTTTTCGAGCGCAGGGCGCGGCAGGAAGAGGCCCGGCTGGCCGCCGTGCGGCTGGAAGATGCGCTCGCCGAATCCCGCGCCCGGCTGCGCGCCGAGATTCTCGCCGAGCTGCGCGCGGAGCTCCGCAAGGACAGCCCTCAAGCTCAACCCGGCGCGCAGCCCATCCCCGATGCGATCCTGCGCCGGCTGGAAGGCGCGGGCGGCGCTCTGGAGCAGGCCCTCGACGCCTTACCTCCGCAGGAAGCTCTCCTCATCGCCGGCCTCAACGAGGCTCTCGAGTCCCTGGCCCGGCAGATGGAGGAGGCGGACCGCTCTCTCCGGCGGGACCTGGAGGAGCTGCGGACCGCGACCCTGCGCGAGTCGGACGTCTCGTCCAAGACCACGGGCCTCATGCTCGTCGCGCTCGTCTGTCTGATCGGTCAAATTCTGCCCGCCCTGTGGCCGCACAGGAACGGAGCGCGGGAGGAGGAAGGGAGCGACAGGCCCACCCCGCCTTCGGGAGGGTAGCGTTCGCCGGACCCGGACAAATTGGATACACTGGGAAGGAAGGCGCGGCGCGAGGGCGGGCGAAGCCTCGGCCGGTCGATTGAAGCGGATTGTTCTGCATCCTTCCTCCCTCTGGCGTTCGTGCCTCCTGCTCGAGAGGAGGTCCTCATGCAGAAGCGCGAACGAAAGATCCTTTCCTGGACGGCATCCCTGGCAGCGGCGGCCCTGATCGCGACGGCCTCCGGCCTGGCGGCCCAGAGCAGCGGCGAGCCGGAGAAGCAGCCGCCGGCCCAGGAGCAGGAGCAGCCCCCGGCCTCGGCGGCCCAGGACAGCGGCCAGACCCCGGAGAAGAAACCGTCCGAGAGCCGGCCCGCCGCTCCGGCGCGGCGTGCGGTTCCTCAGGTCACCGGCACGGTCACCCTCTGGAACGGCCACCGGATCGAGCTGAAAACAAAGGCGGGGAAGATCCAGAAGGTCGCCGTCAACCCGGAGACGGAGCGGCTGGTGGAGATCAAGGTAGGCTCCGAGGTGACGGTGGAGTATCACCGCAAGGTCAGCAGCTTCATCATCGCGGAGCGGGTGCGCCCGGCCGAGGAGAACGCGACGGCGGCGCAGTCCGGCGCGGCCACGGCTCCAGGCCGGCAACCGAGCTCTGTGACCGGCAGCGTCGTATCGTGGAACAACACGGCTCTGGTCCTGCGTACCGAGACGGGGGAGGTCACTCTGTTCCTGTCGCCGCAGACCGAATACCTGGTCAAGTCCCTCGATCCCGGGCTGCAGGTGATCGTCGAATACCGGGAAGGCGCCGACCGCGCCAAGCTGGCGACGCGCGTGCGCGCCGCCCAAGAGAAGGGCTCCGCCAGGAAAGAAGACGATCCTGAGTAACGCGATGCAGCTCGACCTGACCGGGATCCCCGGGAGGTGACGCTGCCGAAGATCCTCGCCCTGCCCTTCGGCGAGCGCCCCGGTGTCAGAAGGCCTCTTCGCGCGGCTCTCGCGCCGAGGAGATCACGGAAGGTCCGGCAGCGATTTCTTCGCCGCCGGCTGGCTTCCATCCTTGCATGCCCAGCCAGCTCAGGGCCTCGGGGCGGCCCTCTCGGGCGAGGGCCAGAGAGAGCAGGTCCCCATTCTGGAAGCCCAGCTCCTCGTCGACCGGCAGGACCAGCCGGCCGCGGCGGATGACGAGGGGGAGCAGACGCAGGTCGAGGTCCCGGTCGACCAGCATGGAGGAGGTCTTTGCGCCGTCGTAGAACCAGCTTTCGACCGCCGCCTCTCCCTGCTCGAGGCGGAGCGTCCAGAGGTCGACCGCCTGGGGCTCGCCGAAGAGCACGCGTCCTCCGAAGCGGTGCACGGCCTCCTCGTTGATGCCGAGGTGGCCGCGGCGCAGCGCCACCCAGACCCGGGGCGCCTTGAAGTCCCTCTTCGCCTGGCGGGCGAAGAGGAGATTGACCTCCTCGTTGGTGGTGACGCCCAGGCATCCGGCGCGGGTGTCGAGCTCCGCCCGCTCCTGGATGCCGCGATCGAGACCGCTGCCGTGGAGAGTCCGGAAACCCTCCGCCTCGGCGTCGCGGCAGGCCTGCGGATTGGAGTCGATCAGCACGATCTCCTCGCCGGTCTCGCCGAGCGCTCGGGCGAGGGCGCGGCCCAGGGGATTGGCGCCCAGGATGACGTAGCCCCGGTTCGACGGGCGGCGCAGGCCCAGGAGGTCCGCCACGAGCCCGCCCGAGAGGCCCTGGACGAGCACCGTGGCGGCGATGACCAGGAAGACCATGGCCCGCAGCTCGGAGCCGCCCGCGATGCCCTCTTCCTGGAGAGTCTGGGCGAACAGCGACGAGACCGCGGCGGCCACGATCCCGCGCGGCGCCAGCCAGGCGAGGAACGCCTTCTCGCGACCTGTGAGATCGGTCCCCCAGGTGCCGACGAGCACGTTGAGCGGCCGCACCACGAACATCAGAGCGGCGACCAGCCCGACTCCCGCCCAGCCGAGCACCGCGACCTCGATCATTCTCACGTCGGCGGCGAGCAGCACGAAGAGCAGGCCGACCAGCATCACCGTGAGCTGCTCCTTGAACTCTCGCAGCTCGGCGACGACGTGGGCCCGGGCATTGCCGACCACCAGACCGGCCGCCACCGCGGTGACGATGCCCGTCTCGGGCATGATCGCGTTGCTCCCCTGGTACAGCAGCAGGACGATCGCCAGGGTGAAGACGCTCTCCAGACCCTCAGGGATGGCCCTCTGGAAGCGCAGCAGGGTCGCGATGGCGAGGCCGCCGACCGCGCCGAGCAGAGCGCCGAAAGCGAGGCGCGAGACCACATGCCAGGCGCCGAAGGCTACGGAGAGGCCGGTGGGCCCGATGGCGATCTCCAGGGCCACCACCGCCACGATCGCGCCGATGGCGTCCACCAGGACCCCTTCCGCCTCCAGCACGGTGGCCACCCGCGGCGCGACCTTGATCCGCCGCAGCAGCGGCGTGATCACGGTCGGACCCGTAACCATGACCAAGGTGCCGAACAGGATCGAGGTGGTCCAATTCCACTCCAGGATCCACCGCGCCGCCAGAGCCCCTCCGACCGCGGTGACCAGGGCTCCCGCAGTCACGAACTGGCGGATGCTCTGCGCCTCGCGCCGGAGCCGCTCGAGGTTCAGGCTCATCCCGCCGTCGAACAGGATCACCGCCACGGCGAAACCGACCAGGTCGTGGAGCGAAGCTCCGAGGGCGGCCGGCCGCACGATGTTGAGGACGTCCGGCCCCAGGAGCACGCCGGTGGCCAGCAGCAGCACGATCCCGGGCACCTTGAGATGCCGGGCCACGGTGTGGGCGATCATCCCCGCCGCCAGGGCGAGCGCGATCGTCAGGGCTGGGTCGCTCCACGTTCCGGAATGCATCTCCCTCTCCTCGCCAGCGCCGCGGCCGGAATCGGCTCCATCCTACTATCACCTTTTCCGGTGCACGGGATCCTGATCCGCGGTGGAGCGCGGATGGCTGAAAAAGCGAAAGGGCGCAGCATGCTGCGCCCTTAGGCCTAGGCCGTAGCGGGTCGAGGAAGGTGGGTGTCTACCGCCGGGCTCCGGCGGCCGGGCGCTCCGCTTCGCGGTTGCGGGCGGGCTTCGCCGGCGGCGGGACGGGCTCTCCCGGCCGGGTGGGCTCGGGCGTGCGGCCGCCCCCCGCGGCCCCGCGCCGGTCGCGCGCCTTCGGTCCGGTGAACCGCTCCCAGAGCAGGGCGAACGGGCTGGCGACGTAGATCGACGAGTAGGTGCCGACCAGGATGCCCACGGTCATCACGAAGGCGAAGCCGCGGATCACGTCGCCGCCGAGCGCCAGCAGGGCGCCGAGGGCCAGCAGGGTCGAGCCGCCGGTCAGGATCGTGCGCGACAGCGTCTGGTTGATGCTCTCGTTCATCACCTCGATCAGCGGCTTGCGGCGGCTCTTCCGCATGTTCTCGCGGATGCGGTCGAAGATGACCACCGTGTCGTTGACCGAGTAGCCGATCAGGGTGAGGAAGGCGGCGACCGTGGTCAGGTTGAACTCGAAGCCGAACAGGGCGAACAGGCCGAGGGTGACCAGCACGTCGTGGAGGCAGGCCATGACCGCGCCGACGCCGAAGCGCAGCTCGAAGCGGATCCAGATGTAGATCAGCATGCCGATCAGCGACAGGACGACCGCCATGAAGCCCTGGCGGCGCAGCTCGCTGCCGATCTGCGGGCCGACGTTCTCGACGCCGGTGATGGTGTAGCTGCCCAGGGCGGCCTGCTGCTGCAGGGTCTGGACGGCCGCCGGGCTCACCCCGGGGATGTTGCGCAACGCGTCCCAGGACGGGAACAGGCCGGTGTCGCGCCGCTGGTTCAAGACAGCCTCGGCCACCTGGTTGTAGTGGGCGCGCGCCGCGTCCTCCCCCTGGGCGCGCCGGCGGTCCGGATCGGCGGCGAGCAGCAGGGCGGCCACGGCCTCGTCGCCGACGCGGTTGAGGTCGGGCTTGTTGGCGGGCACGCCGGGGTTGAGCTCGCGGTCGAGCGCGGCGACGATGCGCTCGCGGCTCCCCTCGGTCTGCCCTTCCACCAGCCGGGTCTTGATGATCACCTCGTTCTCTTCCTCGCGGCCGAAGCGCTGGATCTGGGCGTCGCCCATCCCCTCGCGGCCCAGGACGGCGCGCAGGCGGTCGATCTCCGGCCGGTCGCGGAACTGCAGGGTGACCTGCGTGCCGCCGGCGAAGTCGATGCCGACGTTGAGCTTGCCGTGGAAGAAGACCATGAAGACGCCGGCCGCCACCAGGGCCAGGGAGACGACGACCCAGAACTTCCGGTACTTCATGAAATCGATGTTGGTATCGCGCAGGATCTCCATCGCTTGCTCCTTGGGACGCCCCGGCGCCTAGATCGAAAGCCTCTGGACGCGGCGGCGGGACAGCACCACGTCGAAAATCCAGCGGCTGACGAAGACGGCCGTGAATATGGAGGCCAGAAGGCCGATGGTCAGGGTGACGGCGAAGCCCTGGATCGGACCGGTGCCGAACTGGAACAGGAACACCGCCGCGATCAGGGTCGTCACGTTCGAGTCGATGATCGACGACAGCGCCTTTTCGAAGCCGAGGTCGATCGCCGACCGTACGGTGCGGCCGGCGCGCAGCTCTTCCCGGATGCGCTCGAAGACGAGCACGTTGGCGTCCACCGCCATGCCGATCGTCAGCAGGATGCCGGCGATGCCCGGCAGGGTCAGCGTGGCGCCGAACGCCGCGAGGCCGCCGAACAGCAGCACGATGTTGAGGACCAGCGCCAGCACCGCGTTGAGGCCGCTCAGGTTGTAGATGATGAGCATGTAGAGGACGACCAGGCCGGTGCCGACGAGGCCGGCGAGCAGCCCCTTCTGGATGGAGTCGCGGCCGAGCGAAGGGCCGACCGTGCGCTCTTCGAGGTAGGTGATGCCGGCGGGCAGGGCGCCGGAGCGCAGCACCGTGGCCAGGTCCTGGGCCTCCTGCTGGGTGAAGCCGCCCTCGATCAGGCCGTTGTCGGTGATCCGCGAGTTGATGCGCGGCGCGGAGACGACGCGGCCGTCGAGCACGATGGCGAGCGGCTTGCCGACGTTGTTGCCGGTCAGCTCGCCGAACTTGGCCGAGCCCTCGGGCGTGAGGCTGAACTCGACGATCGGGTCGTTGAACTGGCCGAGGCTCGGGCGCGCCGTCTTGAGGTCGCGGCCGGTCACCGTGCGGCGCTTCTCCACCGCGTAGAACTGCTTGCCGATCACGGCGTCCTGCTCGTCGCGGATGTCGCCCTCGAGGATCTCGAGGTCCTCGGGGAGCCGGCCGTTGAACTGGGCCGTGATGGCGTCGCGGGTGGGCACGCCGCCGCCGCCCTCGGGGAAGCGGACGATGCGGAACTCCAGGAAGGCGGTGTTCTTGATCAGCCGGCGGACGCGCTCGGGATCGTCGATGCCCGGGAACTGCGCGAAGATGCGATAGCCGCTGGCCTCCTGGATCACCGGCTCGACCACGCCGTAGGCGTTGACGCGGTTGTCGATGGTCTGCTTCGCCTGGGAGACCGCCATCTGGCGGATGTTGTTGGCGTAGTCCGACTTCATCTCGAAGGTCATGCGGCCGTCCGCCACGCTGTAGTTGTAGCCGGTCAGGAAGCGGCTCGCGATGTCGGCCACGGCGTCGCGCGCCTCGGGAGTGACGCCGGCCACCTCGAAGGTGGTGTCGCCGGTCCGGCGGCCCTGGAGGCCGCGGACGTCTTTTTCCTCGGCCTGCTGGATCACCAGGCCCATGTCGGAGTCGGCCTCGGCGCGCAGGGCGTCCTCGGTGTGCACCTGGAGGACCAGTTGCATGCCGCCCTGCAGGTCGAGGCCGAGGTTGATCTTCTCTTCCAGCGGCAGGATGAGGGCCACGGAGGTCGCGACCAGAGCCAGAATGAGGATGCCACGCCAGAGCAGATTGCGTTTCATCGATTGTCCCCTTTATCCCCCTCGTCTTCGAGGGAGGCGATCGCCGACCTGGCGACCTTCACCTTGACGGTGTCGGCGATCTTGAGGATCACCGTCTTGTTGTCGACCGACACGACCTCGCCGTACAGGCCCCCGGTCGTGACCACCCGGTCCCCTTTTTTCAACGCTTCCACCATGCGCTGGAAATCCCGCTGGCGGCGGCGCGCCGGGACGAACACCAGCACGTAGAAGATGCCCAGGATCAGGATGGGGAGGAGCAGGCCTCCCCAGTCGCGCAGCCCGCCCCCTTGAAAGGCGAGCGGCATCCAGAAGCTGATGGTCGTCATGCGTGCAAACCCCCACAGGCAGAACCTGCGTCACGAGCTCCGTTGCTCAAGGGGAGTGATTCTCCGCGGGCTGAACGGAGGGCGTATCTCTCCGCCAGATCCGAAAACGTGCCGAGCACGATAGCCTGCCGGAGGTCGGCCATAAAGTCAAGGTAAAAGCGCAGGTTGTGCAGCGTCGCCAGCACCGCCGCGGTCAGCTCGCCCGCCCGCGTCAAGTGGTGCAGGAAGGCGCGCGAGACCCGCGCGCACGCCGGGCAGCCGCACTGCGGATCGACCGGCGATCCGTCCTCGCGGTATCTGGCGTTCTTGATCTTGATCACCCCGGCGCGGGTGAACAGCACGCCGTGGCGGGCGTTGCGCGCCGGCAGCACGCAGTCGAAGAGGTCGACCCCGTGGCGGACGGCGTGCAGGATGTCTTCGGGGTAGCCCACGCCCATCAGGTAGCGCGGCTTGCCCGCGGGCAGCGCCGGGGCGGTCCATTCGACCACGCCGCGGCGGTGGTCCTCGGATTCCCCGACGCTGACGCCGCCGATGGCGTAGCCGTCGAAATCGAGCGGCGCGAGGTCGGCGGCGGCGCGCTCGCGCAGCCTGGGGTAGACGCTCCCCTGCGCGATGCCGAAGAGGCCGCCGGGCCAGCTCTCCTCCCGGAGGGAGGCCTCGCGGGCGCGGCGCGCCCAGGCCAGGGTACGGTTCCACGACGCCTCGGCCTCGGCCTCGGTCACCGGCCAGGGGGGGCACTCGTCGAGCATCATGGCCACGTCGACCCCCATGCGCGCCTGCATCTCCACCACCCCTTCGGGGGTGAAGCGCAGCGGCGAGCCGTCGAGGTGGCTGCGGAAGGTGACCCCGCCGTCGTCCACGGTGCGCAGGGTGCTCAGGCTGAAGACCTGGAAGCCGCCGCTGTCGGTGAGGATCGGCGCCGGCCAGCCGGTGAAGCGGTGGATCCCGCCCAGCTTTTCGATCGTGTCGATCCCGGGGCGCAGCGCCAAGTGATAGAGGTTGCTGAGCATGATCGAGGCCCCGGCCGCGGCGAGGTCCTGGGGCGGGATCCCTTTGACCGCGCCCAGCGTGCCCACGGGCATGAAGGCCGGCGTCTCCACGGCTCCGTGCGGGGTCGCGAGCCGGCCGCGCCGCGCGCGGCCGCAGGCGGCGAGGATCTCGAAAGTCAGAGGCATGAACGGTTTCCGGCACAGGCGCTGACGCGGCGAGCGGCAGCGGGATCAAGGACAGGCAAGGACGTCAAGGACACCAAGGACGAGGAACATGTCATTCACCCGCGTCCTTGCTGTCCTTGATGTCCTTGGCGTCCTTGGTTTCCACGGGGCTCTCAGGAGCCCGAGCCCGATTTCTGCTGGCCGAGGTCGATCACCCGTTTCTGGACCCCGTCGGGGATCTTGAGCACGAAGCGCTCCTCGGGGATGCGGGTGTTCCGCTTCAGGTCCTCGAACCGGTACTCGGTCACGTCGCCGTCCGCCTCCTGGTAGCGCAGGCGCACCGGCAGATAGGTCTCGCTGTCGATCCACAGGCTCATCGACTTGAGCCGCTTGGAGATGCGGGCGAAGCGCGGGATCAGCTCCAGGCGGAACGGAGTCCCCTTCTTGCCCGGGGTCGTCAGCCGGACCGTGAAGTATTCGGTCAGCGCCTCCATGTTGCCGCTCGCCCCCAGGTACTTGAAGACCTGGTTGGAGTAGCGGCCGACCTTGACCAGGTCGGCCCGCTTCAGGTCGCGGTACCAGGTGGTCATTTCGCTGCCCTTGATCACCACCGAGATCGGGTTGGGCGACGTGTACTCCCAGCGCACGCGGTCGGGCGCGGCGTAGTAGAAGACGCCCTTGGAGGTCTCGGGCGCGACCAGCATGGAGCTCTCCTGGGTCTGGATGAACCGGGCCTCCAGCGTCTTGAGCTGCCGCTGCTCGGCCTTGACGCGCTCCACCAGGGCCTTGAGGCGCTGGTTGCCGTCGAGCCCGGGGGCCTTGGGGTCGGGCAGCCTGCCCTGCTGCGCCGCGGCGGGGATGGCGAGGAACAGGACGGTCAGGAGAAGCGCGAGGTGTTTCATAGGGAATGATTGGAACGGGGAGGAGAGGGCCCTTATTCCTCCCGCATGGCAACCTTGGAAGTCTATCAGGGCTCGCCGCCGGTTGACAGGCCATCCGGCGGATGCTAGCTTCACCGCCCTCTGAAACCGGTCCAGGACCGGGCGGGAGTCTGCCATGCCTGAGCTCAAGTTGGGAACGAAGCACGAGTGTTTCAGTTGCGGGACGAAGTTCTACGATCTCGGCAAGCCCGAGCCGCTCTGTCCCAAGTGCGGTGCGAACCAGAAGGACGCCGCGCACATGGAGACCCCGGCGGTGAGCCAGGCATCGCGCCGCCGCCGCAAGGCCGAGGTCCCGAAGGCGATCGAGATCGAAGAGGAGGCGGAAGTCGCCCCGATCGAGGATCTCGACGAGGACGTCGTCCCGGAGGGCATCGAGGACGCGGACCTCGCCGGGGAGGAAGAGGAGGAGATCGACGACGAGGAGTGAGGTCGCCGTCGCCTTGGCCCTGGGGGGCAACCAGGGGCCGGTCGAGCAGACCTTGCGCCTCGCCCTGAGGCACCTGGAAGCTTCGCTCGGCCCCTTGAGAGTCGCCCCCTTCATCCGCACCCTCCCGGTCTCGCCCATCTCCCAGCCCGAATACCTGAACACGGCCGCCGTGGGATGGACCTCTCTCCCTCCGGAGGCGGTCCTCGCGCTGGCCAAAGCGCTGGAGCTGGCCGCCGGCCGCCGCCGCGGCCCGCGCTTCGGCCCCCGGCCCCTGGACGTCGACCTCCTCCTCTACGGCGCTGTGGAGTCCTCGGCCCCGGAGCTGACCCTCCCCCATCCGCGCCTGCGCGAGCGCCGCTTCGTGCTCGAGCCCCTCGCCGCCATCGCCCCGGACCTGCCGGTGCCGCCGGACGGGGTCACGGTGGGGGAGCTGTTGTCGAGGCTGTGACCGGGTCGCCGTGCACGAACACCTTCGACCGCGGCATCTCGCTCTCGATCGCCCGCAGGACGCGGACCATCAGGTCGTGGGCGTCCTCGAAGGAAGTCTCACGGGGGATCTCCAGGTGGAGCTCGACGAAGCGCTGGCCGCCGCTGCGGCGGGTGCGCAGGTCGTGCATGCCGACCACTCCCTGCGAGGCGAAGGAGGCGACGATCTCGCGGATACGGCGCAGATCCTCCGCGGGCAACCCGCGGTCGCTCAGGTCGCCGATCGCTTCCAGGAGGAGGCGGGCGGCGGAGAAGAAGACGTAGACCGCCACGCCCAGCGCCACCAGGGCGTCGGCCGGCGCCCATCCGGTCAGGGCGATCGCCAGGAGGGCGGCCAGGGCGGCGCCGTTGACCCACAGGTCGGTCGCGTAGTGCAGGCTGTCGGCCGCGAGCGCGGGGCTGCCGGTCCGCTCGGCGGCCCGGCGGAGGTGGCGGGAAACGCCGAAGCCGACCGCGATCGAGACCGCCAGCACGGCCACGCCCACGGCGCTCTGTTGCGGCGCCTCGCCGGAGACCAGCCGCCGCAGCCCGGCCACCACCAGGCTGGCCGCGGCCCCGGCGAGGAACAGCCCCTGGCCGAGCGCGGCGAGGTTCTCGAACTTGCCGTGGCCGTAGGCGTGCTCGGCGTCGGGCGGAGCGGCGCTGCGCCGCAGGACCAGGTAGTTGGCCGCGGAGATGAAGACGTCGATCAGGGAATCCAGGGCCGCCGATCCCAGGGCCAGAGAGCCGGTCACCCAGGCGCCGGCCGCCTTGAGGACGACCAGGAAGCCGGCGGCGGCCACCGCGACGAGCGGGGCCGGGCTGACTTCCGGAGGGCGCGCGGGAGAGCTCAATCCTTGGATTTCGCCAGCAGGGCCCGCGCGTCGGCCAGAGCCTTCTCGTCCTCCACCACCCGCGCGGGCGACGGGGTCCGGGCGGCCAGCTTGCGCAGGATCTCCCGCGCTTCGCCGGCCTTCTCCGGGTGGTGCTCCAGCAGGGCCTCGGCCAGGTAGAGATGGTTGAGGAGGTTGCCGGGGCCCAGAGCCACGGCGCGGCGCAGCTCGGACACCGCCTTGTCGCGGTCGACCCAGCCGGTCACGAAGGGCACTTTGGGGGCCAGGGTGTGCAGGCGGCCGAGCATGCGGTGGCCGGCGCCCTCGTCGTAGGCCTCGTCGAGGGCGATCCCCACCTCGGAGTAGCGCAGGACGCGGTCCCCCACCCCCTGGCGCGCCGCGGCCATCCTGCCGTAGGCGTCCCCCCAGAGCCCCCAGTGCACGCCGGCCCAGAGATGGAGGGCGGCCGCCTCCGGCGCGCCGGCGAGCGCCTTCGCCGCCTCCTTGGGCGTCATCTTGTCGAGACGCTGCCGTCCTCCGGTCTTCCGGGCCAGGCGGTCGAGGGCCGCCTCGGCCGCGTCGCGGCCCTGGGCGAAGATCTTCTGCTTCTCCTCGCGGGTGCGGGCCACGTGCTCCCCCTTGAAGTGGAGGGCGCGCAGCAGCTTCCAGGCCCCTTCCAGGCGCCCCGGCTGCGACTGGACGGCGCGCTCGTAGGCCGCGATCGCCTCGTTGACCGGCCCCGGCGCGGCCTGCCCTCCCCGGTGACCCTCGGCGCGGCGGGCCCAGGCGGCGTCTCCCTGAGCGATGGGGTCCGGCTGCGCGAGCAGCGGAACGGGAAGGGCGAGGAGAGCGAGAAGGGCGAGGGTTGTACGGGGGATGCGGGTGATTCTCATAAGGGGGGTGGGCTCCTGGTATCCGGTTTGCTCGGGAATTCTGCCATGATCCGGCTCGCGAGAGCCGCGCTAGAATGGTGACGACTTCTATGGGCACTGATCGGAGCCGCGAGACTTTCCTCCCCCTGGTCCCCCTGCCGGACGTGGTGCACTTCCCGCGCACGGAGCTGCGCCTGCACGTCTCCGAGCCGCGCTACCGGCGCCTGATCCACGACCTGGTCGAACGCGAGGACGCGGAGAGCTGGATCGGCATCGTCCTGCTCAAGCCGGGCTGGGTGCAGAGCTACGAGGGGCGGCCCGACGTCTTCCCGGAGGGGACCGCCGGCCGGCTGCTGGACGTCGATGTGCTGGCGGACGGCAGCGCCAACGTCGTCCTCTACGGCGACTTCCGGTTCGAGCTGGAGCGCGAGGTCGATCACGGCGAGCCCTACCGCCGGGCCCTGGTCCGCCCGGTGGAAGAGCCCTGGCTCAACGAGAAGGACGCCGGTATCACGCTGGTGCGGAGCTCCATCCTGGAGCACCTGGACCGGCTCGCGAGCGAGCTCGGCGAGCGTTTCCCGCTCCGCCGCGAGGAGGAGGAGCTGGACGCGGAAACCCCCTTCGAGGAGCTGGTCAACCGGATCGCCGCCGAGATCGACGTGCCGGCCGTGCGCAAGCTCCAGCTCCTCCACGAGCCGCTGCCCGAGCGCGGGCTCTCCATCCTGTCGATCCTGCGCAGCCGCATGCAGGTGGTGGACGCCCTGCGCCCCTACCGGCATCTGGCGGGGCGTTCCGAGCTCAACTGACCTTTGCCGGACGCCGCCAAGCCCGCCGCGCTGTCGCTCCGGGACCCGGTCCACGGGTTCATCCGCGCCGACCCTCTGGAGGCGGCGCTGATCAACAGCCGCCCGCTGCAGCGCCTGCGCTTCATCCACCAGCTCGGCTTCACCTTCCTGGTCTTCCCGGGGGCGGAGCACAGCCGCTTCAGCCACGTGCTGGGGGCCATGCACCTCGCCGGCCGGGTCTACGACGCCCTCTGCTCCAAGAGCGGCGGCCTGCTCCCGCCGGGGACGCGCAGCCGCGAGCGCCGGCTGGCGCGCGCCGCCGCCCTGCTCCACGACGTGGGCCACGCCCCGTTCAGCCATTCGGCCGAGGAGCTGTTCGACGGGGGGATCGACCACGAGGAGATGACCCGCCGCCTGCTCGGCACTCCCGAGGTGGAGGAGGTCTTCGCCCGCTGCGGAGAGGGGATCGCGCCCGCCGACGTCGCACGCCTGCTCTCCGGCGGCGGCGACGCCACGGAGCGCCTGCTCGCCCAGATCATCTCGGGGGAGCTCGACGTCGACAAGATGGACTACCTGCTGCGCGACAGCCTCTACTGCGGCGTGCGCTACGGCACCTTCGACCTCGACCGCCTGCTCGACACCATGCTCCCCCTGGAGGACCCGGCGACCGGAGAGTGGGGGATCGGCGTCGAGGAGGGGGGTGTGCACGCCCTGGAGGCGCTGGTCATGGCGCGCTACTACATGTTCACGCAGGTGTATTTCAACGTCACCGGCAAGGCGCTGGAGCTGCACCTCAACCGGTGGCTGCAGGAGAGCGGCGGGCGCTGGGCGTCCGAGCCGGAGGCCTTCCTGGCCCAGGACGACGTCTCCGTCTGGGCGGCCATGCGGCGGTCGGCGAGCGTGCACGCCCGCGCCGTGGTGGCGCGCGACCACTTCCCCGTGGCTTTCGAGACCCGCGAGCACCTGCCGCGCGAGGACAAGGAGCGCTTCGAGGCCCTGCTGCCGGAGATCGCCGCGCGCTTCGGAGAGGGCAACCTCCTGGTCTCGCGGTCCGCCAAGGACCCCCACCGCATGGGGAGGAGCCGCGTGCTCGTGCGGCGCTACGACGGCTCGCTGGAGCCCATGGAAGAGGCCAGCCACTTCATCCGCCACCTCACGCGCATCGACCGCTACCGGGTCTACACCCCGCCCGCGCTGCGCGAAAGCGTGGCCGCCGCGTTCCGCGAGCGCTGGGACCTGGCCTGAGCCTTTCTCTCCAAAATCCCGAGTCCATCCAATTTTCTGAATCCAAAACCCTGGACGCGCCGGACGGGCGGAAAGCCTAACCCCTTTTCCAAAAAGAAGTTGCGGCCCTGTTGACACGCCGGGAAAACGGCATGACAATTGCCCCAAAGCTTGTCAGAGTGCAAGTGGAGAATCATTGCGGGTCTCGTATCTTGCTGTGGTCCAGTCGCTTCCCCGCTGCGGGAGGCATCCATCGAAAGGAGTTTTGGAGATGAGATTGAGAACCTTGATCCTGGGTCTGGCGGTCGCCCTGTTGTGGACGCTGTCGGCATCTGCCCAGGGCAACCCCACCGGCAAGCTGTCCGGTAGGGTCATGAGCGACGGCCAGCCGCTCCCCGGCGTGCTGGTGACGGCGACCTCCCCCAACCTTCAGGGGAACCGTACGACGGTGACCTCGGAGAACGGCGACTACCTGTTCCCGTCGCTGCCGCCGGGGGAGTACACCGTAACCTTCGAAGTGGAAGGGCTGCAGACCGTCAGCCGTGAGTTGCGGCTCGGTGCGGCGCAGGCCGTCCCCCTCGACGTCGAGATGGCCATCTCGGCGCTGGAGGAGGAGATCCTGGTGACCGGCAACCTCGAGCAGATCTCCCAGGGCACGCAGTCGGCGACCACCTACACCAAGGCCCTGGTCGACGAGCTGCCGGCGGGGCGCACGCTCAGCCAGATTGTGGCCCTGTCGCCGGGCGTCCAGCCCAACGGGCCGTCCAAGAGCGGCGATACGGGGCTCGGCAACATCACGATCTCCGGCGCCCCCACCTACGAGAACCTCTTCCTGCTCAACGGCGTGGTCCTCAACGAGAACCTCCGCGGCCAGGCGTTCGACCTGTTCATCGAGGACGCGATCCAGGAGACCACCACGGCGACGGCCGGCGTCTCGGCCGAGTACGGCCGCTTCTCGGGCGGCGTGGTCAACGTCATCACCAAGTCGGGCGGCAACGACTTCTCCGGCTCCGTGCGCGCCACCCTCAACAACCAGGACTGGCAAGAGGAGACCCGGCTGACCACCGCCCAGACCGACAAGGTCGTGCCGACCTACGAGCTGACCCTCGGCGGCCCGATCCTGCGCGACCGCCTCTGGTTCTTCGTCGCCGGCCGCGACCGCGAGCTCGAGGAGACGAGGTTCACCTCGTCCGCGACCAACATCCCGTACACCAACCTCCGGGACCAGCAGCGCTACGAGGGCAAGCTCACCGCGACGATCACGCCGCGGCACACCCTGCTCGGCTCGTACAGCGAGATCGTCGACGCGGAAAACGGCAACTCGTTCGGCACCATCCTGGACGAGGCCAGCCTCGTGAACCGCGAGACGCCCCAGGACCTGTGGTCGATCAACTACACCGGCAATTTCGCCGAGAACCTGCTGGTGACGCTCCAGTACTCCGAGCGCCAGTTCACCTTTATCGATTCGGGCGCCACCTCGACAGACCTCATCGGGGGCACCCTGCTGCAAGACCGGTCCCGCAGCAGCGCCCGTTACCACAGCCCGACCTTCTGCGGCGTCTGCAAGCCCGAGGAGCGCGACAACACGAACGCCCTCGCGAAGGCCTCCTACTTCCTGTCGACCGAGAGCCTGGGCTCGCACGACCTGGTGGCCGGCTACGACACCTTCGAGGACATCCGCGTCTCCGACAACCACCAGTCGGGCAGCGACTGGCGGATCATCGGCACCGGCGCCACCATCTCGGGCACCACCATCACCCCCATCTTCCTCAACGACGGCTCGACGACCGTCCAGTTCGATCCGATCCTCCAGGCGAGCCAGGGGACCAGCTTCAAGACCAACTCGCTCTTCATCAACGACACCTGGCGCTTCAGCGAGCGGCTGAGCCTGGGGCTCGGCCTGCGCTACGACGAGAACGACGGCCAGAACGCCGCCGGCCAGAAGGTCGCCGACGACTCCGCGATCAGCCCTCGCCTGGCGGCGACGTACGACACGCGGGGCAACGGCAACCTGGTCCTCCACGGGAGCTACGGCCAGTACGTGACGGCGCTGGCCAACAACATCGGTGACAGCACCTCCCCGGGCGGCGTGCCCTCCTCATTCGCGTGGGTCTACCGCGGACCGAACATCACCGGCGTCAGCCAGGACGAGGCCATCCGCCAGCTCTTCGACTGGTTCGCCGGCGCCAACGGCGGCCTGCCCACGGTGGATAACCCGCTCGGCGGCGGGCTCGTGCCGCTGGCCGGCGCCGCCATTCGCGGCCTCAACACCCGGATCGAGGGCTCCCTCGACTCGCCCAACGTCACCGAGTACACCGTCGGCGCCACCGTGCGGCTCGGCAACCGCGGCCTCGTCCGCGCCGACGCCGTCTATCGCGAGTGGGGCAACTTCTACCACCAGAGCACCGACACGTCGACCGGCAGGGTCTCGGGACAGGTCGGCACCGTCACGCAGAGCTTCGATCTCACGCTGGTCTCGAACAACGACGACTTCTACGAGCGGACCTACGAAGGCCTCCACACCCAGTTCCGCTTCCGCGCCAGCGACAAGCTCGACCTGGGCGGCAACTGGACCCTGTCGAAGACCGAGGGCAACTACAACGCCGAGAACCAGGGCAGCGGCCCGCTGGCCGGCGGCCTGGGAAACTATCCGGAGTACTATGACGTGCGCTGGAGCTCCCCGGTGGGGCCCCTCACGATCGACCAGCGGCACCGGGTGAATCTCTACGGCGTGTACAAGATCTTCGGCAACGATCGCCACAGCCTGAGCGCCAGCGTGCTCCAGGGCTACTTCTCCGGCCGTCCCTATGAAGCGGTCGGGACCATCCGCACACAGCCCTTCGTCACCAACCCCGGCTATCTTTCGCCGCCCACCCGCGTCGGCTACTTCTTCAGCGCGCGCGGCGCGTTCGAGACCCCCGACGTGTTCCGCACGGACGTTTCTTTCAACTACGACTTCAGCATCGGCGGGGTCGACATCTTCGTGAAGCCGGAAGTCATCAACGTGTTCGACTCGGAAAAGATCGACACCACGGACGTCCGGTACTTCGACACCACCGTCCTGACCGCCGACAACGCCGCCGACTGCGACACCGGCCCGGGAGTGAGGCCCTGCGTGCCTTTCAACCCGTTCACCGAGACCCCCGTGGAGGGCGTCCATTGGGTGAAGGGGGCGAACTTCGGCCAGGCCATCAACCCCCTCGGCTTCCAGCAGCCCCGGACCTACCGGTTCGGCGTCGGTCTGCGGTTCTAGCCGATTGAAAACCCGTAGGGCGCCCTGTGGGCGCCCTACCCACCGGGGCGGCCATCGAGGCCGCCCCTAGTTTTTTCCCACTGTTACCTCGGCCAGCCGCGCCAGCGCGGTGCGCCAGCGGACACGGTAGCCCTCCCAGACGGTGAGTCCGATGGAGAGGGGGAGGCGCTGGAAGCCGTCCTGGAGGACGTCGATCTGGCTCCCCTCCGGGGTGCGGTGGATCCGCAAGGTGAGACGGGTGGCGGCGGGCCAGCCGGCGTCCAGGCGCTCGAAGGAGAGCACCCAGAGCTTCGGCGGCGCGATCTCGATCGTCCTCCCCCGCTCTCTCCCTCCGTCCTCCCCGCGAAGGAGGAACCCTCCCTCGTCCACCTCCGCCTCGCGCGCCAGCCAGAGCGCCAGCTTGCCGGGCTCGGCCAGCCAGCGCCAGGCCTCCTCCGCGGAGAGCGCCAGGTCCTGGCGCCGCCGGAGCTGCACTCCGGGGATGTCTCCCTGACGGATCGCTTCGCTCATCGTCAATCCAACAGATTGCGCAGCGCCGCCTCGGGGTCCGGATAGCGGAAGACGTAGCCGAGCTCCAGCAGCCGGGCGGGCACGGCCCTCTGTCCCTGGAGCAGCATGTCGGCCTTCTCGCCGAGCGCGAGGCGCAGCGCGAATCCGGGCGCCGGCAGGAAGCTCGGCCGGCGCAGGACCCTGCCGAGCAGGCGGGTGAGCTCGAGGTTGGTCACCGGGTTGGGCGCGGCGAGGTTGAAGGGACCCCGGGCGTCCTCGCGCTCCAGGAGGAAGCGGATCGCTCCGACCTCGTCGGCGAGGTGGATCCAGGGGAACCACTGCCGGCCGTCGCCGATAGGGCCGCCCGCCATCAACCGGAAGGGGAGAGTGATCGGCGGCAGGGCGCCGCCCTGGCGGGCGAGCACGACGCCGGTGCGCAGCAGCGCGCGCCGCACGCCGAGCGCCTCGACCTCGGCCGTGGAGGCCTCCCATTCCTTGCAGACGTCGGCCAGGAAGCCCGTGCCGGGCGAGGAGTCCTCGCCCAGGAGCTCGTCCCCCCGGTCCCCATACCAGCCGACCGCCGATCCCTGGAGCAGCACCTTCGGTTTATCCGATACTTCGCGGATCGCCTGGGCCACCGCCCTGCCCGACTCGACCCGGCTGTCCCGGATGCGGCGCTTCTTGTCCGCGGACCAGCGCCCCGTGGCGATGCTCTCGCCCGCCAGGTGGACGATCGCCGTATCGCCGCCCAGCAGCTTCCGCCAGCCTTCGGACGTCCTGCCGTCCCACTGGACCGCCTGCACTCCGGGAGGCAGCGGGCTCGTCTTGCCGAGGTTGCGAGTGAGGACGACGACGTCATGCCCCGCCACGCCCAGCTCCCGCGCGAGCTCGCCGCCGATCAGCCCCGTTCCACCGGTGATCACAACGCGCATAGAAGTCTCCTTCCGCGCGGCTCGATGCCCGCTCCGAAGCTCGACGCCGGCAAGGGGATGGTAGCACCGCCGGTGGCCCCTCACCCCCTAACCCCCTCTCCCACACGCACTCACACCCGCCCGGGAGAGGGGGAACGAGAGGTAAAATGCAGGAGGCAAACATCCCCTGCAGTCTCCCCCTCTCCCGGGGGAAGGGAGTGCGGATGGGAGAGGGGGTCGGGGGGTGAGGGGCCCTACACCGCCGCCAGCTCCTCCTCCAGCAACTGCCTCTGGTGGAGGTCGGCGTAGAGGCCGCCGGAGGCGAGGAGTTGCTCGTGCGTGCCGCGCTCGGCGATGCGCCCCTGTTCCAGGACCAGGATCAGATCGGCGTCCTTGACGGTCGAGATCCGATGGGAGACCAGGAAGACCGTGCGGCCGTGGAAGACGGTGCGCAGGTTCTCCAGGATCTGCTCTTCCGTCTGGGTGTCCACCGCCGACAGGCAGTCGTCGAGCAGCAGGATGCGCGGCTCGCGCAGCAGCGCCCGGGCGAGCGCGACCCGCTGCTTCTGGCCGCCGGAGAGGGTGATCCCCCGCTCTCCCACGATCGTGCTCAGCCCCTGGGGGAAGAGGGCCAGGTCCGGCTCCAGGCCGGCCAGCCGCGCCGCCTCGGTCACCTGCTCCAGGGTCGCCTCCGGACGCCCGAGGGCGATGTTGTCGCGGATCGAGGCCGAGAAGAGGAAGGTCTCCTGGGGCACCATGCCGATCGCGGAGCGCAGCCGCGCGAGAGGGAGCCGCCGGACGTCGAGGCCGTCGATCCACAAGGTGTGCTCCGGCGGATCGAGCAGGCGCGGGATCAGGGCGAGCAGCGTGCTCTTGCCGGCGCCGGTCTTCCCCACGACCGCCACGGTCTGCCCCGCCTGCACCTGGACGTCGATGCCCGCGAGCACCGGCTCGGCGTCCGCGCGGTAGGAGAAGGTCAGGCCTTGGAAACGGACCGCGCCGCGGACCTCTCCGGGGTCGACCAGCGGCTCCTCGTCGCGGATCGCCGGCACCGCGTCCAGAATCTCGCGGATGCGGGCGAGCGAAGCCAGGCCGCGCTGCACCAGGTTCATCACCCAGCCGATGGCGATCATCGGCCAGATCAGCTCGCCCAGGAACGAATTGAAGGTCACGAACTGGCCGATGGTGATGTCGTCGCGCAGGACCAGCAGGCCGCCGTACCAGAGCACCGTGACGAACCCGAGCCCGATCAGCCCCTGGAGCAGGGGGTGGAAGGCCACAGTCCAGCGGATGAGCCTCCGGTTCTGCTCCAGGTAGGCGTCGTTGAGCCGGCCGAACGCCTCCCGCTCCCGCGCCTCCTGGGCGTAGGCGCGCACCACCCGGACGCCCGAAAGGCTCTCCTGCACCCGCGCCGAGATGTCGGCGAAGCGGCTCTGCGCCTCCGCGAACAGAGCGTGGATCCGCTGCCCGAACACGTTGGTCACCACCGCCACCACCGGCATGGTCACCAGCGCCAGCAGCGTCAGCCGGAGGTCGATGCGCACCATGAAGAACAGGGCGCCCACGGCGGTGAACAGCGTGTTGGCGCTGTACATGATCGCCGGGCCGCAGAGCGTTCGCACCGCCTCGACGTCGCTGGTGGCGCGGGCCATCAGGTCGCCCGTGGGGTGGTCGTGGAAGAAGCCGGGCGGCTGCGCCTCCAGGCTGGAGAAGTAGAGGTTGCGCAGGTCGAATTCGATGTCCCGGCTCATGCCGACCAGGATCATCCGCTGCAGGTAGCTGAACACCCCCTGGACCAGGGTGACGGCGATCAGGAGGCCGGCGTAGCCCAGCAGGGTCTCCCAGGTCACCCGCACGCGCAGCTCGTCCACCGCGCTGCCGATCAGGAGAGGGCCGGCCATCCCCACCGCCACGGAGGCGAGGATCGCCAGCAGCCCGCGGACCAGCTTGCGGCGATGGTTGCGCAGGTACGGCCAGAGGTAGGCGAGGCGGTTCTTCTTCGGTTCCGGCAAGTGATCGGCTCTCCGGAAGGAAGGATATCAGTGAGGCCCCCTCCCCCGCCCCTCTCCCGCTCTGCGGGGGAGGGGCGGGGGAGGGGGCTACCGCCGGGTCAACCCCATCAGCCAGTGGGCCAGGGAGGCGCAGCCGGCGATCAGGAGGATGATCCCGGTGACCACCAGGACGCGGGTCCCTTCGACGCCGGTCACCCAGACGAGATAGGCGGGGCCGGACAGGATGCCGAAGAGCAGCCCGAGGCGGGCGCCCCAGCTCAGGCGGGGCGGCGGAGCGTCCGGGCTCTTCTCCACCGGCGGCTCACTCATGGCTCTCCTCCTCGTGCCCGATCGCGGCCAGGATGCCCCGGGCTCCCTGCGGATGGAGGACGGCGGGGCCTTCGAGCGTCCCTTCCAGGCGGAGGATGGGGCGTCCCTCCACCAGGTACTTCGCCTCGTAGTTGGTGCGCGGACCCTCATCCCAGGGGCGGTCGCGCCGGGCGATCCGCAGGCCTGGGTAGGACTCCAGGATCTCCAGCACCCGCTCGCCGTACTCCAGGAAATCGGTGGCGAAGGAGAGCCGGCCGCCGGGGCGCAGCAGGCCGAGCACCAGGTCGGCCGTCTCGGGATCGAAGAGCCGGCGCTTGTGATGGCGGCTCTTGGGCCAGGGGTCCGGAAAGTAGACGTGCAGGGCCGCGGCGAAACCGGCGGGCAGGACCGCCGAGGCCAGGAACAGCGCCTCGCCGCGCAGGGCGATCCAGTTGGCCAGCCCCCGGCGCCGCGCCCGGTCGACCATTCTCTGGAAGTACTCCGAGGCGAGCTCGACGCCCAGGAAGCGGCGGCCCGGGGCCTCCTGGCAGCGGCGGAGGAGATAGCGCCCCTTGCCGAAGCCGATCTCCACCTCCCAGTCGCCCGTCCCGCTCACCGGCGGGACCAGGATGTCGAGGGGGATCGGGGCGGCCACCTGCGCGAGTCCGGTGTCGCCGGCCAGAGTGGCGATCCGGATGGGCTGGATCAAAGCAGGTCCCCGCGGCCCCGGGCGGCGAGCTCGGCCACGATCTTGCGCACCTCCTGGGAGCGCTCCTTGGGCATCACCAGGACGGCGTCTCCCGTGCGCACCACCACCAGGTTGTCGACCCCGAGCACCGCGATCAACCCCTGGTCGGAGAAGAGGAGGTTCCCTTGGGACTCGACCGCCAGGGTGTCGCCGCGGCCGGTGTTCCACTGTCCGTCGCGGGGGAGGACCTCGTCCAGCGCCGCCCATGAGCCGAGGTCGCTCCAGTCGCAGTCGAGCGGCAGGGTCGCGATCCCCTCCAGCTTCTCCATGACCGCGTAGTCGATGGAGTCGGCCGGCAGGCGGGGGTAGATCTCGTCCACCCGCTCCGGGTGGGCCGCGATCTCTTCGAGGCCGCGGGCGAGCTCGGGCTGGAGCCGGCCCAGGGTCTCCAGCAGAGCCGTCCCCCGGAAGAGGAAGATGCCGGCGTTCCAGAGGTAATCGCCGGAGCGCACGAAGCTCTCGGCGTTCTCCAGGCTGGGCTTCTCGACGAAGCGGCGGACCCGGCGCAGGCCGTCCTCTCCGGCCCCGGGCTCCAGCTCCAGGTAGCCGTAGCCGGTCTCGGCCCAGCGGGGGGTCACTCCCAGGGTCATGATCCGGTCCTCCCGCTCGACCGCCCGCGCCGCCCGCGCCAGGGTGTCGCGGAACGCCTCCGGATCGCCCATCCGGTGGTCGGACGGCAGGACCACCACGACGCCGCGCCGCGCCTCCTCCGGCATGGAGCGAACGGACCAGCCGATCGCCGGGGCGGTGTTGCGCCCCTCGGGCTCCAGGAGGATCTGCTCCGGCGGCACTTCGGGCAGCTCGCGGCGGACCTGCCCGGCCAGCGCGCGGGTGGTGCAGATCCAGACCGACTCCGGAGGGATCAGCGGACGCAGCCGCTCCACGGTCTCCAGCAACAGGGTGCGCTCCCCCTCGAGGGCGAGAAGCTGCTTGGGGCGTTGTTTGCGCGACAGGGGCCAGAAACGGGTGCCGCTGCCGCCGGCGAGGATCAGTGCGCGCATAGGGCGGGAAGTATACAAAAGACCCCTTTTCATCCTTCCGTCGCACTATGCAGAGCATGAAGGTCTTCCGGCGGTCCGCCGGTTCTTTTGGCTGCATCCATTTTCACTCAGGGAGGTTTCGCATGCTCGACAGACGCCGTTGCACAGCCGTCCTCGCCCTTTCGCTGGTCCTTCTTCCGGGCTTCGCCGCGGCGGGTCCGCGAATCCCGGGAACCGTCCCGGCAGACGGATTCCTCTCCTCCTGGCTCAGTCGGCTCGCCGGCGGCTGGCGGGCGCTTACCGGCTCCGGCGAGACCACCCTCGGCGCTCTCTGGGCGCCCTCCGGCGTCGGCATCGATCCGAATGGCCGCGACGGCGGCACGCAGGGAGGGACCACGGACACGAGCCCCGCGCCAACCGCGCAGGATGGGAGCACTTCCACTGCTCAGGAAAAGTAACTCTCAAGTCTTCCGTAATCGGTTCCGGATCCAATTTCCCGGATCGGCTCTTTTGTCCCTGAAAAGGGTTCCTGCGGCAACTATTAGGTACAGAAATGGGCCTCCTCCCGGCAGGGAGGGGGGTCTGGAGCCACAACGCCGGCAGCTTTGGAAGCATCATGCATCTCAGTAGCCCAAAAGACCCCTTGTCTGAACCAGAGCCGATCCTGCGGAATCTGCTGAAGTCTCTTTTCGCGCCGTCCGGCTCGCGGGCGGGCAACGGCAAGCTCCTGCGCCTGCCGCCGCCCGAGCCCGACTATGGCCGCGCTCTGGAGCGCAGCACCCGCAACCTCATCCAGCGGCAGATCTCGCTGGACAGGGAGCGGGCCGAGGCCCACATCCTCCTGCCCGAGCTCCTGGACCACCGGCCGGAGCGGCAGGAGCTGCTGGTGCGCAACGACCGGCGCTTCCAGACCTGGGGGGCGCTCGAGCTGCTGCTCGACCGCGGCCGGGGGGAGATCCTGGGGAGCGCCCGCGAGTCCGAGCGGCTGGCGAAGCTCGCGCTGACGCTGTGCGGCCAGTTGGACGGCGACTACTACGGCGCCTCGCGCATCGAGGACATGCGCGCCCGCGCCTGGTCCTGCATCGCCGAATCCCGCCGGCTGCGCTCCGGCTTCGCCGGCGCGGAGGCCGCTCTGGCCAGCGCTCACGAGCACCTGCTGGCCGGCACCGGAGACACTCTGGAGCGGGCGCTGATCCTGGACCTCGAGGCCTCGTTGCGGTGCAACCAGCGGCGCTTCGACGAGGCGAAGCGCCTGCTCAACCAGGCGACTGAGATCTTCCTTGAGAATGGAGAGGACCAGCGGGCGGGGCTCTCGCTGGTGAACCTGGCGAACGTCCACCTCGCCGAAGGGAACGCGCGCCGCGCCCTCTCGCTGCTCCAGGAGACCATGCGGCGGATCGACGGCGAGCGGGAGCCGCGCCTGCTGCTGGCCGCGCGGCACAGCCTGATCGACAGCCTGATCGCCGCGGGGCGCTACATGGAGGCCCGCGGGCTGCTGATCCGTACCCGGCCGCTCTATCGCCAGTGCCCCGACGGCTGGACGCAGAGCCATCTGCGCTGGATCCGCGGCAAGGTCGCCCTCGGCTTCCACCAGGGCGCGGACGCCGAGCCCGATCTGATCGGCGCCCGCGAGGGGTTCCTCGTCCTGGGGAGCCTCTTCGAGGCCGGCCGGGTGGCGCTCGACCTGGCGACCCTCTACACGCGACAGGACCGGGCGTCCGACCTGAGGCGGCTGGCCACGGAAGCGCAGGTGGAGCTCCAGGCCTGCGGCGCCGGTTTCGAAGCCCAGGCCGCGGCCTCCTTCGTCCGTCAGGTGGAGGGTGCCCAGCAGGAGCTCGCCCAGGCGGCGGTGGCGTTCGAGTAGAAGAGGGCTACTCGCCCAGCTCCATCCCCATGATGTGGAAGCCGGCGTCCACGTAGACAGTCTCGCCGGTGATCCCTCCGGCCAGCGGGGAGAGGAGGAAGAGGCCGAGGTTGCCGACCTCCTCGTGGGTCACGTTGCGGCCCAGCGGAGCGATCTCAGCGACCTTGTTGTACATCTTCATGAAGCCGGGGATGCTGCGCGCCGCCACCGTGCGCACCGGACCGGCCGACACGGCGTTGACCCGCACTCCCTTCTTGCCCATCTCGTAGGCCAGGTAGCGGACGCTCGCCTCCAGAGCGCTCTTGGCGATCCCCATGACGTTGTACTTGGGCACGACCTTCTCGGAGGCGTAGTAGGTGAGAGTGATGAGGCCGCCCCCCTCGCTGAGCAGCGGCTCGGCGGCGCGCGCCACCGCCACCAGCGAGTAGGCCGAGATCTCCAGCGCCGTCAGCCAGTCCTGCCGAGTCGTCTCGATGTAGCGGCCGTCCATGGCGGCGCGCGGGGCGAAGCCGATGGAGTGCACGACGTAGTCGAGGCTCCCCCAGCTCTCGCGGAGGCCGGCGAACGTGGCCTGCAGCTCCTCCTCGCGGGTGACGTCGCACGGGTAGAGCCGGGTGCCCGGCATGTCCCGGGTGAGCTTCTCCAGCTCCTCCTTGAGCCGCTCCCCCTGGTAGCTGAACGCCAGATCCGCCCCGGCATCCCGCAGCCGCTCGGCGATCGCCCAGCCGAGGCTGCGCGCGTTGGCGACCCCCATGACCAGACCGCGCTTGCCCTGCAGATTGATGTCGATCATGGACGGGTATCTTATCCGATGTATATTGACTTCCATGAATCCAACGCCGCGCTCAGGGAGAGCGGCGCTCGCCCTGATGTTGGGAGGCCTGGCTCTGCTCGCCGGCTGCGGCGAGCCCGAGCCGGAGCCCGTCAAGATCGACATCCGGGGCGTCATCACCGCCCTCACCCCGGCGGGAGAGCCGGGAGCGGGGCTCGGGTCTGTCCGCATCGAAGGCGCGAAGCAGCCCGACACCCGCTATGACAAGGCGAGCGTGAGGATCACCTCCGAGACTCGCGTCTTCCAGCAGCTCGGGGACTTCCGCAGGCCGCTGACCTTCGCCGACCTGGCGCTCGGGGACAAGGTCGAGGCGCGCTTCACGGGTCCAGTGGCAGAGTCGTATCCGGTCCAGGCGACCGCGAGCGAGGTGGTGATCCTGTTCCGTCTGGGGCAGATCCCTCCCGCGGCCCGGCCGAGCCAGCCCACTCCCGTGGAGCCCGCGGACACCACCCCGTCCGACCTCGAAGGGTTCGAGGACGAGATCCAGGAAGCCCAGGAGACGCCCGCGCCCCCGTCCGGGGCCCTCCCTCCGATCCCGGTCCTGCGCGACGTCCGCACCGGCCTCCAGGAGGGCTTCGACCGCGTGGTCTTCGAATTCGCCGGGGACAAGCTCCCCGAGCACAAGGTCGAGTACGTGGACCCGCCTGTCCACTGTGGCTCCGGCATGAAAGCCGACATCGCGGGCAAAGCCTGGCTCCAGGTGCAGCTCCGCCCGGCGCAGGCCCACGACGAGAAAGGGGCGGTCACCGTGAGGTTGCTGGAATGGCGGCCGAAGCTCCGCGCGGTGCGGGAGATCCAGGAGATCTGCGACTTCGAGGCCGACGTCACCTGGGTCCTCGGCCTCGACCAGAAGCGCGAGTACAAGGTGCTGGAGCTGACCGATCCGCCCCGGGTGGTCGTGGACGTGCAGCGGTGAGGCATGCCATGCCAGCCCTCGGCTACTGAAGCCCCAGCTCTTCGAGGGACTGGGCGACGAGGATCTGATCCGCGATCTGGTCCAGGCGCTCGACCGAACGGATGGCTTCTACCCGCCGCCTGACACTGTCCGGCAGAGGACCGAAGCGCAGGCCGAGTTGGCGGAGCACGGTCTTGCGGACTCCCTCCTCTCTCCCGAGGGCCACCCCCTCCTGTCTCCCGATGGCCTTCATCTCATCCGCCCAAGTCATCGTTATAGCTCGCATCTCCTTGTCCTCCTCGCACTCACCGGCCTGCAGGACCTCGAATTCGGCCACGTCGCGTCCCTCCAATTTTAAATACGTCTCGACGCAATTGACAAGCAGGAAGCGACGCAGATAGGCGGATCGGAATAGAAGGAAGCAGTTGCTTCTGAAGAAGGTATACTTCGCACGCGCACGCACTCCGTGCCTGTCTGTCTCCATGCAAACGGATCGCAACACCGCCGAACAGATGCTGGCTCTGGCCTCCTACTTGGAGGCACGGCGCGAGGCGATCGTGCAAACGTGGGAGAGGATGGTTCTGGACGACTCCGTGATGGAGGTCGCCCCCACTCTCTCCATCACGCATTTCCGGGACCTCATCCCCGAGGTCCTGAAGAGCTTCGAGGACGAGCTGAAGGCCGGCCTGGGCAGTGCCGATATAGAGAAGAAGCAGCACAAAGACGACATCGGCCACGGCCTGCACCGCTGGCAGCAGAGCTACACGCTGCACGAGGTCGTCCGGGAGTGGGGACACCTCCAGATCTGCGTGATTGACGAGCTGGACAACTACGGCCTGACTCACCCCGACGTGCCACGGGATCTGATGGCCGTGGTGCGGCGGGCCTGGATTCAGAGGTGCACCCAAGGGGTCAACGAGAGTGTGGCCCAATACTCCCGCGTCCAAGAGGTCGAGGCCACCGGACGCCTCCGCGATCTCCAGGGAGCCCTCGAACACCTGCGGCAGGTCGAGCGCCAGCGCGCGGAGTCGTGGCGGGAGGCCGTGCACGACCTGCGCGGGAACGTGGGCCTGGTGACGTCGTCGTCGTTCCTGCTGAACGAGGACGGAGTGCCGGATACCCTGCGCTCCAAAGCCGTCAACGTGCTCCAGAGCAGCGTGGACTCCTTGCGGCACATGCTCGAAGACCTGCTGAGCCTGGCGCGCCTGGAAGCGGGGCACGAGCAGCGCCAGGTGGAGGCGTTCGACGCCTCCGCGCTCCTGCGGGGGATGTGCGAGGCCCTGCAGCCGCTGGCGCACGAGAAGGGTCTGTTCCTGGAGTGCGACGGCCCCGCGTCCCTCCCGGTCGAGGGGGACTCCATCAAGGTGCGGCGCGTCATCCAGAACCTCGCGCTCAACGCGCTGAAGTACACACGCGAAGGCGGCGTTACGGTAGCTTGGGGAGAGACCCAGGAGAGCGACGCCGAGCGCTGGCTGGTCCGCGTCCAGGACACGGGACCCGGGCTTTACATTGCCCCGGGCGGGCCGCTCGTGATCGAGGTCAAGAAGGCCACGGACGCCGCGTTCGAGCTGGAGGAGAACGTCCGCAAGCACGGCCCGGCGACCGCCCAGGTCGAGCCCGTTCCGCCAGCCGTCTCCCAGGGAGAGCAACGCCCTCTCGACCAGCAGCCCGGAGAGGGGATCGGCCTGTCGATCGTGAAGCGCCTCTGCGATCTCCTGGAGGCGAGTCTGGAGGTGACCTCCCCGCCCGAAGGGGGGACCCTGTTCCAGGTGGTCCTGCCGCGCCGCTATCCCTACGGCGGCTAGCGCCTCCGCCGCCACGCGATCAGCCACAGCGCGATCAGCCCGGCCTCCGCCAGGGCGTCCAGCCGGGTGGACATCCGAAGCCTCCGGGTGAGCTCCCGGAGCTCCGGGTGGACATCCGAAGCCTCCGGGTGAGCTCCCGAGAGCTCCGGGTGGACATCCGAAGCCTCCGGGTGAGCTCCCGAGAGCTCCGGGTGGACATCCGAAGCCTCCGGGTGAGCTCCCGGGAGGTCCGGGTGGATGTCCGGAGCCTTGGGGTGACTTCCCGAGAGCTCCGGGTGGACTTCCGGAGCTTCCGGGTGACTTCCCGGGAGGTCCGGGTGAGTGTCCGGAGCCTTCCGGGTGACTTTCCTGAGAGTCCGGGTGGGTGTCCCGAGCCTTGGGGTGGCTCTCCCTGGGGCCGGGCTTCCTGGCACGCGGCTTGCGCTGTTCCGTCACGTGGGCCGGCGGACGATCCGCCGGCTGAGGGAACAAGGAGGTGCTCATGCAGGTCCCCCTGGAGATTTCGACGAAGCTGATCGAGCTTTCCGCGCCTCTCGAGGCCGATTTGCGGCGCCGCGCTGCCAAGCTGGAGCGTCACTTCAACCGGATCACGAGCTGCCGGATCGCCGTCGAGCGCCCCAGCCTCGCCCGTACGGACGGAGGCCCCTACCGGGTGCGCGTCGACGTCACGGTCCCGGGCAGCGAGCTGGTGGCGTCCAAGGAGTCCGAGGATCTCAACATCGCCATCCGCGACGCCTTCCAGGCGGCGGAGCGGCAGGTGGAGGAGTTCTCGCAACGCCGGAGGGGCGAGGTGAAGACGGCTGTCCTTCCCCCGGAAGGGACCGTCCTGCGCATCTTCCCCGAGGAGGGCTTCGGCTTCATCCAGGGCGAGGACGGGCGCGAGGTCTACTTCCACCGCAACTCGGTCCTGGACGACTTCGAGACCCTCCAGGTGGGCTCGCGCGTCCGCTTCGCCGAGGAGCAGGGGATCGAAGGGCCGCAGGCGAGCACGGTCAGCCTCGTGGGCAAGGGAGACTGAGACGAATGAAGCGTGAGCCGCCGGTCCGGAGGCCTACCGCGCCGGCTCCTCCCGGTTGAACGCCGCTCCGCCGCCCAGCAGCCCGAACGGGTTGATCGGGTCCCCCTTCCACCACCGCTTCTCCGGGGTCAGCCGGAAGATGGCGAAGTGGAGGTGGGGGCCTTCCGGGTTCGCGTTGCCGGAGGTCCCCACGTAGCCGATGACCTGGCCGCGGCGCACCTGGTCGCCCTCCTTCAGGCCCTTGGCATAGCTCTCCAGGTGGGCGTAGTAGTAGGCGTAAGCCTCCGTGGGATCGAACTGGTAGATCGACAGGCCGCCCTGGGCGCTGTTGAACAGCTTGGCGATCCGGCCGTCCTCGACCGCCACGACCGGCGTATTGCGCGGCGCCATGATGTCCATGGCTTCGTGCCGCCGCGCCCCTCCCCCGCGAACGTCGTCGAACGTGTTCGCGAGCTGCTCGCGGCGGAACCCCTGCACCGGGACCAGCAGATTGCGGTCCGCCAGGTTGCCGCTCGGGGCCGAGGCCCTGGGCGGCGGCGGGAGCTGCTCGCGCGCCCCCGGCTCGACCGGGCTTCCCTGGATCCAGGGGCGCGATCCGGAAGAGGCCCGGGGCGCCGGAGCCGCGTCTGAAGGGGTCGTCTCCGGCGCCGGCCCGGCGGCCGGAGGCCCGGGGGCCTGGCCGATCGTCGGCTGAGCGTCCGCGGCGGGCTGGGGAGGGCTCTGGGTGTTGAACGCCCACAGGATCAGCAGCACCGTGGCGGCCCCGAGGATGAAGCCGCCGAGCCCGGCGAGGACGACCGATCCGCCCGGCCGCCTGTCTGGTTCCCTCTTCTCCACCGGGCTCATGGCTTTACTCCCGGAACAGGACGGGCGTCCCCGGCTCCACCAGGGCGGCGAGCGTCAGAGCGTCCCAGTTGGTCAGGCGCACGCAGCCGTGGGACGTCGTCTTGCCGACCGTCCTCGGCTCGGGCGTGCCGTGGAGCCCGTAGTGCTCCTTGCTGATGTCGATCCAGACCAGACCGACCGGGTTGTTGGGTCCGGCGGCGATCTTCGCCTTGGAGTGCGCGGGATCGGCGTCCCAGAACAGGTCGGGGTTGTAGTTGAAGGTGGGGTTGCGCGCCACCGCGTTGACCTTCCAGTCGCCGATCGGCAGCGGGTCGTGCTCGCTGCCGGCGGTGATCGGAGCGAAGAAGACGACTTGGTCCCCCCGCTCGACCGTCAAGGTCGACTGCGACTTGGAGACGGTGACGCGCGCCCCTTCCGGCGCCTTGGCCGGCTGGGCCGAGACCGGCCGCACGTTGGGCACGCGGATCCTCTCCCCCACAGCGAAGCGGGCGTTGCGGTTGAGCTTCTTGAGGAACTCCGGCGTGGCGTGGAACCTCTCGGAGAGCATCTCCAGCACCGACGTGTAGGCGAGCGCGGGGAGCTTGGACTTCTCCACCATGTCCTCGGGGATCTCCGGCGCGAAGGGGCCGTTGGCGTCGTCCGGGGTGATGGTGTAGGACACGAGCGCCGGCTGGCCGCCGGCGGCGGCGACCAGCTTCTGCCAGGTGGCCGGGTCGACCTTGCCGGTGGACGGCAGGCCGTTCGCCGCCTGGAACGCCGCGAGCGCCTTGCGGGTGTTGCTCCCCGGATTGCCGTCGATCACGCCTGGGGAGAAGCCGGCCCGGTCGAGCAGGATCTGGAGGTCGGCGCCCGACTTCATGGAAACCGGGGTCCCCTGCGGTTGCGGCGCCGGAGCGGCGGCCTGCGGGGCGGCAGGCTGCGCGGGAGGCTGCTGCTGGGCCGGAGGTTGTTGTTGTTGCGCCTGGGGTTGGGCGGCCGGCTTCTGCTCCTGAGGGAGCGGCGGCCGGGCGGCGGCCGGCACGGCGAGCCCCGCCAGCAGCGCCAGAATGAGGAAAAAGCATCTATAACCAATCCTTGGCATGGATCGTATCTCCTGGTTCAGGACGGCCTTAGGACCGTCTGCGCCCTGAAGATGCAACCCCCGAGCCACCTATCCGTCACTCTCCATGAAAGAATAGGGCGATCCTCGAGGCCCCCATGAACGAAAAATCTCTCAGCCACTACTTCTTCATCGCCGTCCTGATCGGCACGGCGCTCCTGTTCTTCCGCATGGTGGGGGCGTTCCTGATTCCCGTGCTGCTGGCGGCGGTGTTCGCGACCCTGTTCTACCCGATGTACGAAGGATTCCTGCGCGCCTTCCGTGGACGCCGGACGCTGTCCGCCCTCTTCTGCTGCTTCCTGCTGCTGCTGGGAATACTGCTCCCCATCTACGGCGTCGCCCACCTGGTGACGCTGGAGGCGATCGACCTCTACCACACGGCGCAGGAGAAGGTCACCGAGGTCATCCAGAAGGGGGAGGCGGGGCCCATCGGCCGCTTCAAGAATTCGGGCTGGGTGCGCCAGCTCCGGCTCGACCAGATCAACTGGCGGGAGAGCCTGCGCAACGCAGCGGCGTCCGGCGGGACGTTCGTGGCGGGCCTGATCAACAAGACTTCGCGCGGCACGATCCAGCTCGTGGTTATGTTGTTCATCACCCTCTTCACGATGTTCTACTTCTTCCGCGACGGCAGGGTGTTGCTGCGGCGGATCCGCTACCTGATCCCGCTCGACCGGGAGTACAAGAACGCCATCGTCAGCCGGTTCACCTCCGTGGCCCGGGCCACGGTCCGGGGCACCCTGCTGATCGCGCTGGCCCAGGGGGTGCTCGCCGGGCTCACGCTGTGGATCTTCGGCGTCGGCTCGCCCTTCCTCTGGGGGCTGGTGGCCACGTTCGCGGCGATCATCCCCCTCGTCGGGGTGTGGGTGGTGCTCTACCCCGCCGCTTTCATCCAGATGGCGATCGGCAACCTGTGGCAGGGGATCGGGATCCTGCTGGTCACCGTGGTGGTGATCGTCAACGTCGACAACGTGCTGCGCCCCCGGCTGGTCGGCCAGGAGGCCGGCATGCACGACCTGATGGTCTTCTTCTCGACCCTGGGGGGGATCGGCATGTTCGGTCCCGCCGGCTTCATCATCGGCCCGATGATCGCCGCCCTCTTCCTCACCCTGCTGGACATCTACAGCGCGGAGTTCAAGGAGGACCTGGATGGCTCGGTGACGATCGTGGGGCCTGCCCCGGACCTGGCCTCCCCGCCCGAACGGCCCTCACCCCCGGCCCCTCTCCCGCGAGCGGGAGAGGGGTGAAGCCTGTCTTCTCCCCCTCTCCCGGTGACGGGGGTGAGGGTCACCCCGGATAGATGACGACCCGCCGGTAAGGCTCCTCTCCCTTGCTCGTCGAAGTGAGGCCGTAGCGCTCGACGATCTGGTGCTGGAGGCGGCGGACGTGGTTGTTGCGCGGCGGGAGCTCGACCGGCTTCCCCTGGTCCAGGGCCTCGTCGATCGCCTCCTCCACCTCCCGCAGCGCCTCCTGGTCCTCGGCCTGCACCTCGGCCGCGTCGACCTGGAAGAAGGCGTGGAGGAAGTTCTCCATCTGGGCGATGGTGTTGCTCTTGATCACCTGCAGCGGGACCCCCTTGGCCGCGGCGTCGCGCAGCCGCCGGGGCTGGCGCCGCTCCTGCGCCTTGAGGCTGAGCACCAGGTCGGCCATGTCCAGGTCGTCGACCACATAGGCCGGCACCCGGAACTTGCGGATGGCGCGCTCCAGCTTGTCGCGGCTGACCGCGTAGGGGTAGATGCGCACCGTCTTGCCCTTCGGAGGGCGGACCGGCGGCTCGGCCTCGGGCCGCTCCTCCGCGGGCGGCCAGACGGCGGCCTGCCAGGGGGCCGGCTGCGAACGCTCCGCCCGGCCGCGCTCCCTCGTTTTCCCCCGCGGGCCCGGGGGGCGCCCGCCGTTCCCGCGGCGGCCGAAGGCCGGCCGCTCCGGGAAGGGGGTCTCCGTCCGCTCGGCGCTGAACCTCTCCACCTCGCCATCCTCCTTGCGCACCCGCATCTCGGGGCGCGGCGGGACGTCGCGCAGGAAGCGGTCGACCACCTCGGCCACGTCGTGGTGGACGGCCAAGCGGTCCTTGTCCTGGATCTCGATCAGCACGTTGAAGGTCGGGGGCGCCTTGCGCTCCAGCACCGTCTTCTGGGTACCGCGCCGGCGCGCCTCCTCGTCCGACAGGGTCACCGCCTGGATGCCTCCCACGAGGTCGGACAGGGTCGGGTTCTGGAGCAGGTTCTCCAGCGTGTTGCCGTGCGCCGTGGCCACGAGCTGCACGCCGCGCTCGGCGATGGTGCGCGCCGCCAGGGCCTCCGCCGTGGTGCCGATCTCGTCGATGACGATCACCTGCGGCATGTGGTTCTCGACCGCCTCGATCATCACCGAGTGCTGTTCGTCGGGCGAGGGGACCTGCATGCGCCGGGCGCGGCCGATCCCCGGGTGCGGGATGTCGCCGTCGCCGGCGATCTCGTTGGAGGTGTCGACGACGATCACCCGCTTGTTCAGCTCGTCGCCGAGCACGCGGGCGGCTTCGCGCAGCAGCGTCGTCTTGCCCACGCCCGGCCGGCCGAGGAGCAGGATCGACCGCCCCTCCTCGATCACGTCGCGCAGGATGTCGACCGTGCCGAACACCGCGCGGCCCACCCGGCAGGTCAGGCCGATGACGTCGCCCACCCGGTTGCGGATCGCCGAGATGCGGTGGAGCGTGCGCTCGATGCCGGCCCGGTTGTCCTTGCCGAAGCGGCCGACGCGCTGAGTCACATAATCGAGGTCCGAGCGGGTGACCGGGCTCTCCGACAGGATCTCGCCGCGGTCGGGGTAGCGGACCTCCGGCAGGCGCCCGAGATCGAGCACGATCTCGATGAGCGAGCCCTTCTCCGGCTTGGCTTCGATCGCCTGGCGGAGATGGGGAGGCATCACCTCCAGCAGCAGCTTCAGATCGTCGGTGGTCTGTTCTCCCGTCACGGCCTCCTCCTCTCGACAGAGGCTACCATCCATTCGGCGGAGGCAAAATCAGTGCCGCCTGGAACCCGTGGAGCGTTCCGCTCGTAAGAGGGGCTGAAAGGAGGAGATTTCCCATGCGCACTCTCGCTCTCCGCACCTTCCTGGCCCTGGCGGGCCTCACCCTGTCGTGGACCGCGGCGGAGGCGGTCACCCTCAAGGAGCCGTTCGAGCTGACCCACCCGCTGGCGGCGGGCGGCACCCTCACCTTGGAGAACACCAACGGCTCGGTCACCCTCGAAGCCTGGGACCGCAACGAAGTGCGGGTGGAGGCCGAGAAGCGGGTGAAAGCCTCGTCCGACGAGCAGGCCCGCGAGATCATGAAGCGGCTCCAGATCGAAGTGAAGAAGGACGCCAATTCGCTGAGCCTCGTGACGAAGATGCCCCGCAAGGACTCCGGCCTGCTCTCCTGGCTCAGCGGCAGCAGCTACGACGCCGGCGTCACCTACCGGATCCGGGTGCCGCGCAGCGTGACCCTCGACGCCGGCACGGTCAACGGCGGCATCAAGCTCACCGGCACCCGCGGCAAGGCTGAGCTCGAGACGGTCAACGGCACCATCCAGATCGAAGGAGCTCAGGGGAGCTTCGACCTGGAGACCACCAACGGGGCGATCCAGGTGGCCCGCACGGCCGGCGGGGTCCGGGCGTCGACCACCAACGGGAGCATCGACGTGCGCCTCACCGAGGTCGCGGCCGGCGAGGACCTCTCGTTCGCCACGACCAACGGCAGCGTCACCCTGCAGCTCCCGAGGAACGCCCGCGCCTCGGTCGACGCGGCCGCGACCAACGGGCGTGTCAGCAGCGACTTCGAGGTCGACGGCGAGTCCGGAAAGCACCGCCTGGAGGGAGACATCAATGGCGGCGGCGGGCGCCTGCGCATCCGGACGACGAACGGCAGCGTGAAGCTCGTGGCCGAATAGCGCCCCCCTTCTCCACACGGCGTGACCTCCTGTGACACAATTCCGTGTCCTGAAAGGAGGCCGCGCCTGCGTAGAGTCGGCGTGTTCGGCTGGGGAGTCGTCGCACCCCGGTCTCCCAACATCCAAGAGTTCGAGCGGAACCTCGCCTCGTCGGAGAGCTGGCTGAGCCCGTTCCAGGGGTTCGGCCCGAACAACTTCCTCGTCGGGATGCCGGAGTTCTCGTTCCAGGACTACCACGCCTGGATCGACGCGCGTTTTCCGCCCAGCCGCTTCCGGCAGCTCCAGGAGAAGATGGACCTGACGACCCTGTTCGCGATCGGCTCGTTCATCCAGTCGCTGGGGCAGAACCCCGGGATCGAGGAAGAGCTGACCCGGTTGGGCACCCAGGCCCACATCTACGTCGGCACCGGCATCGGCAACATCATCACCATCTCCGAGCAGACCCGCTCGCTCGACCGGGCGCAGCGGCGCTGGGACCGCTTCTGGGCCGAGCGCAATCCGGACCTCCAGGCCTGGCGGGAGAAGAGCCCGGAAGAGCGGACCGCCGAGCCGGGCATGCCGCCGGACCCGGAGACCCTCCCCCCGGAGGACCGTGCCGACGCCGACCTCGTCTGGTGGCACTGGTGGGCGGGCCGCTCGTCCGACCTCCAGTCCTACCTGCACGAGCTCGTCGAGATCGAGTCGCTCACCGTCGAAGGCAACGTCGAGAGCGGCAAGATGAGCCTGCTCAAGGAGAAGCAGCGGCGGCAGCGGCAGCTCCAGGAGCGCTGGGGCGCCCCCATGCCGCCCTGGCAGGCGGCCTCGGCCAACCTGGTCTGGAACCTTCACAACACGCCGGCGGCGCAGATCTCCATGCTCGGCAAGATCACCGGCCTCGCCTTCGCGCCGGTGGCCGCCTGCTCCACGTTCGGCGTGACCCTCAAGCTGGCCATGGACGCGATCGAGCGCGGCGAGGCCAAGGCCGTGGTGGTGGGGGCGACCGACCCGCCGCCGCACCCGCTCTCCGTCGGCGCCTTCTACTCGGCGCGCGTGATCTCCTCCGACACCAACGTCTCCAAGCCGCTGACCGGAATGAGGGGGACCCACGTCGGCGGCGGCTCGGTGATCTGGATCGTCGGCGACCTGGAGCACATGACGGCCCGCGGCTTCAAGCCGCTGGGGATGGAGCCGGTCGCGATCGGGGTGAGCTCGGACGCCGACCACATCATCACGCCGTCGGTGGAGGGTCCGACGGAAGCGATCCGCCAGGCGTTCGAGGCCTCCGGCTTCCGTCCGGAAGAGATCGGCACCTGGGACCTCCATGCCACCGCCACCCCCGGCGACTACCAGGAGGTCCACAACCTGCGCTCGCTCCTCCCGGACTCCGTGCTGGTCACCGCCCGCAAGGGGACTTTCGGCCACGGCATGTCCGCCGCTGGAGGGTGGGAGCTGACGGCCCAGTATCTCGGCTACGAGCGCGGCACCCTCTTCCCCACGCCGCTCTCCCGGGGCGAGCTCAACGAGCAGATCGGGGCGATCCACACCCGCTTCGTCTGCGACCAGGCCGTCCCGCCGCCTCCCGGTCCCGCGGGCAAGCTGTCCATGGGCGTAGGCGGAATCAACGCCTGCGTGATCTCGCGTCCCCTGTCAAAAGAACCGAAAAAAGAGTAGACCGGTACAGCCCTTGCAGCCCGTTCCAGGCGGGCGGTGAGGCGTCCGAACCGCCTCCCGCTCTCTCTTTCAAACCGAAGGGAGGAAACTTCATGAACAGACAGCAGTGGACCCTTCTGGGCGGCGCCGCCGGGTTGGGCGCCGGACTCATGTACCTGCTGGACCCCGGCAACGGAGGCCGCCGCCGCGCCCTGGCCAAAGACAAATGCGTGCGGGCCTACCACGTGAGCAGCGACGCGCTGCGCAAGTCGTCGCGCGACCTCGGCAACCGAAGCAAGGGCCTGGTGGCGGGCGCGCGCTCCAAACTCCGCAAGGGAGACGACGCTCCCGACCAGGTGCTGGAAGGGCGGGTGCGCTCCACGCTGGGCCGCGCCGTCTCTCATCCCGGCGCGCTCCTCGTCGAAGTCTACGAGGGGCGCGTCATCCTGCGGGGTGATGTGCTCGCCTCCGAGCTGAGCCACCTGCTCTCGACCGTCCAGTCGGTCAAGGGCGTTTCCGAGGTGGACAACCAGCTCAACGTCCATGAGAGCGCCGAGGGGGTCTCCGCATTGCAGAACGGCGCCTCGCGCCGCCGCCGGACCTTGACCCTGACCCCCGCCGGGCGCCTGCTCGCCGGCACGGCGGGCGGAGTCCTCGCCGCCGCCGGCCTGACGCGCCGCGACAAGCTCGGCGCGGCCCTCGGCGCCGCCGGCCTCGGCCTGCTCGCCACGACGAGCGGCTTCGGCGTGGACAAGGCCGCGGGCCTGCTCCGCCGCCGCGCAAACGACGAGGCGCAGGCGGAAGCGCTGTAACGCAGACTCGAACCGTCGCAGGGGCGCGGCATGCCGCGCCCCTGCGATACCTACCCTCCCCGCGCCTTCTCCGACGACGAAGCCCTCACCCGCGGACTCGGACGTGGTTCGAGGCGCAGCGGTAGCCGCCGTTGAGGATGACGCTCCTCACCAGCGGTGGGAGGAGGTCGAGGCGGGCTCCGGCCGCGGTGAAGGCCTCCCGGGCCAGGCGGTCGCCCGTGGGCAGCAGAGAGGAGAACCCTTCGGCGCGCGCGCGCCCGTCCCGCACTTCCACCACCACGTTGTTCCAGGTCAGCAGGAACTCGCCCTGGAGGCCGCCGGGGTCGCGGAGCAGGTCCATGGGCAGCAGGAGGAGAGGAAGGCGGCGGACGCGCATCCCTTGAGCGGCGAGATGCTCGGCGGCGAGGTCGAGAAAGCCGTCGAGGGCGGCGGCCCGGGGGCTCCGTTGCGCGGCGTCGAGCCGGCCGGCGAGGTCGGCGCCCGAGGGGCCAAGATCGTAGCCGCGGCGGAGGGCCTCCCGATCTTCCGCCGGCAGCTTCGCGAGCAGGTCGCGCCCGGCGTCGAGATCCGCGACCAGGGCCTCGCTTCCGGGCAGCAGGGTGACGATCGAGTCGAGGTCGTAGCCGGCGCCGCCGCCCAGCCGGCGCATCTGCTCCATCCGTCCAGGAAGGGGCGAGCCGGGCTCCGGCAGGGGGTGGACGAAGCGGGCCGGGCGGCCGTAGAGGTTCCCCAGCTCGTCCGCGGCCTTGCGGGCGGCGTGGACGTAGCGGTTGATCCCTTCGGCGGTGTTGAAGCTCTCGACCGGCACCCGGTCGGTCCCCAGCAGGGCGAGGATGCGCGGCTCCAGGGTATGGAGCGTGATCCAGGCGGCGTCGCGGGTGAGGAGGACCTGGCCGTTGTGGAACGGCACCGGCGCCTCGGACCAGGTCGCCTTCCCCCAGGCGCGGTCGACCTCTTCGGGAAGGTTCTGGATCAGCTCGGCGCCGAGGTGGGCGTCCTCTTCGCGTCCGCGCTGGAGGTTGGGGCGGATCAGCACGTGGACGCCGCCCGCGGGCGCGCGGACCAGGCTGAAGGGATCGCGCGGCCAGGGGGAGTAAGAGCGCCCGTAGGTCTCCAGCAACCGGAGGCTCAGCGCCTTCGCCCGCGGCTCCAGCGCCCGCCGGAGCGGCAGGTCGGTGAGGACGACCAGGGCGCGGCCGGGCGCGGCCTGCCGTACGGCCGAGAGGAAGGCGTCCGCCTCCGTGGCCGAGAAGAAGAAGGAAGGGAGCGAGTAGACCGAAGCGGTGAGCGGGTTTTCCGCCTCGTCCTCGAAGCGCAGGCCGGGAGCGTAGGGGACCCGGCGTTCCGAGCTGCGGCGCGCCGCGGCTCCCCAGGCGCGCTCGACCTCCTCGGAGGCGGCGAAGTCGACGCCGCGGATCTGGTTCAGCTCGAGGAGCAGGTCGTCCCGCAGCCCCACCGGGACGGAGGGGTCGAGGGCGCGGGGGAGCATGCCCAGCACGCGCTCCCGGAAAGCGCCGTCGGTCGCGAAGCGCTCGGGATCGACGAGCTGCAAGGCGAGGAGCCCCTGGACGTCGGAGGACGACCAGGTCCCTTTCCGGGCCAGCGTCCGGCCGCGCTCACGGGCGCACTGGAGTAGGTAGGACTCCGCGTCGCGGGCGAGCGCGGCATCCTCAGAGGCGAGAGCCCGGCCCAGGTCGTCCAGGGCCTGGGGCAGGAGGGCCGGCTCGCGCTCCAGCCGGGCGACGAGCGCCGCCGGCGGCTGCTCCATCCAGGCCCGGGCGGCGTCGCCGGGGGAGGGTGCCGGAGCCGCGGCGGCGAGAAGGCCGCCGAGCAGGAGGAGCGCGATCAGCCTGGGGTTGAAACCCCAGGCTGGGCTGTGGCGCCCGTACAGGGCGCTTCCCCCGCCCGGAATCTCGCCCTTCATGGGCGGAACAATCCAGCCTGGGGGTTCAACCCCAGGCTACTGCCGCTTCTCAATCGCCCCCTCCTTGAGGGCCTTGAGATTGGCGGCGGCCATCTGATCCTTGGGGTTCAGCTTGAGCACCTGCTCCAACAGCGCCTGCGCCTCGGCCTTCTTCCCCTGGCTCAGCACGAGCACCGCGAGGTCGTTCATCGCTCCGGTGTGCTGCGGTTGCAGCTCCAGGACGCGCCGGAGGTCCTTCTCCCCTTCGGACCAGTTCTTGAGGGCGATCTGCACGACGCCTCGCTGGTAGACGAGATCGGCGTTGTTCGGCTCGCGCTGGAGGGCAGCCTCGGTGATGTTCAGCGCCTCTTCGTGCCGCTTGAGGCTCAGCAGCAGGCGGAATTCCAAAATTCTCGCCTGCGGGCTGGAGGGCGCCTTCTGGAGCTCGCGCCGCACCGCCTCCAAAGCCTTTTCTTCCTCGTCCTGGCCGATCAGCCGCAAGGCTTCCTGGAGGTCCGGAGGGAGCGCCGGAGCGGCGGCCTGCTGCGGAGCGCCGCCGGAGGGATCGGGAGTGGCCTCCGGAGCCGGGCGGGCGGCGGTCTGGGCGATCTCGTCGACCTTGGCGCGCGCCTTGGCGGCGTCGTCCTTGCGGCCGGCGGCGTCGAGCGCCTGGGACAGGGTCTGCCAGGCGTCCTTGCTGCCGGGATGGATGCGCGTCGCCTTCTCCAGGTAGGGCACCGCTTCGGCGGCGCGCCTCCCCTCGATCAGCAGCGAGCCGTACTCGACCGCGACCCCCACCGCCGGACGCGGATCGCCCACTCCCTTGGCGTCGGCCGGCAGCTTGTCGGCGAGCGGCTTCAGGGTGGCGAGGGAGGCCTTGGCGTCGCCGGCCCGGCGCTGCGCTCTGGCGAGGAGCAGCACGAGCCCGGGATGGGTGCCGGTCTTGCCCTGCAGGACCTTGATCGCGTCCGCCGGACGGTTCGCCGCCAGATAGGCTTCGGCCAGCGCGCGCCGCACTTCGAGGTCAACGCCGGCCGGGTGATTCGCCAGGAGGGGCTCGAGGAGGGCCACGGCGGCGGCTCCATCCCCCTTGAGCACCGCGACGCGTCCGCGCAGCAGGTTCAGAGCCGGCTCATTCTCCGGCAATCCCTTGAGGAGGTCCTCGGCGTCCCGGGCGCGCTCGAGCTGCACCGCCAGCGACGCCGCGGCCAGCCGCGCCTCGGCGTCTTTCGGGTGGGCGGCCACCCAGGGGATCAGCAGGCCGTAGGCCTCGACCAACTGCCCCTGGCGCATGGCGAGGATCCCGAGGTCGCGCGCCGCCGGCGAGCCCGGAGCCATCTGGGCCGCCCGCGACAGATACTCGACCCCGGCCTCGGCCTGCTTGGCGGCCAGCGCTGCCCGGCCGGCGTTGTAGAGCACCGCGGCCTCGGCGTCCTGGGCGTCGGCGATAGGCTTGAGGACGGCCAGGGCCTCCTGTGGCTTGTTCAGCTCCAGGTACAGGGCGCCCAGCAGCGAGAGCACCGGCGGCGTGGCGACGTTCGGCCGCGCCTTGCGCAGGGCCTCCAGCTTCTGGACGGCGCCGGCCAGGTCGCCGGCGTTCGCCAGCTTCGTCGCCTCCTGGACCTCGGGGGCCGCGGGAAGCTGTTGCGGCTGGGCCTGCGCGGGAGCGGCCGGCTTGGGCGGGGTGGGCTGCTGCGCGGTCTGCGCTCCGAGAGGCAGGGCGGCGAGCAGCGCGAGGACGGTGAATTTCTTCATCATGAGCTCCGGGCTGGGGACAGTTCTCCTGGAAGGGAAACAAGCCGGCGGCGCGGCGTCTTCCCGACGAAGGGCCCGGCGGGGGTGCTATCATGCCGCGCCGCATGAGCCAGCGCCGCAAGAAGAGCCGCAAAACCGCTGCCGTCCCCGCCTCCGCTCCGGCGCAGGCGGCGCCCCGGAAGGCGGTTCCGGAGGACCGCCTGGGCTGGGTATGGAGCGCCGGCGTCTTCGCGTTCGCCGCCCTGGTCCGCTTGATCGTGGCGTCGCAGCTCGGGGACACGACGCTCTTCCAGTCCCCTCAGCTCGACTCGCTGGAGTACCTGGTCTGGGCGAAGAAGGTGGCGGCCGGAGAGATGATCTGGCCGGTGCCGCCGCCGCACGGGCTCGGCTATCCCGTCTTCCTGGGGGTCCTGCTCCGCCTCTTCGACGGCTCGCTGGCCGCCGCGCGGACGATCCAGGCCCTCCTGGGCGCGGGGTCGTGCCTGCTGGCCGCCGCCATCGGGAGCCGCGCCTTCGGGCGGCGGACCGGCATCGCGGCGGGCGTCGTGCTCGCCCTCTGCGCGCCCCTGGTCTTCCTCGAGGTCTCGCTCCTTGGCGAAGGGCTGCTGGTCTTCCTGCTGCTCCTCGCCCTCTGGGTGTTCACCGCGATCGAAAAGCCGGTCCCGCGGGCGGTGGTGACGGGCGTGGTCCTCGCCGCGGCCACCCTGGTACGGCCGACGGCGCTGGTCCTCCTCCCGATCCTCTTGGCGTTGCTCGTGCTGGAGCGCCCGCGGGAGCGCCGCGCCTGGACTGGGGCCGGGCTGCTGCTCGCGGCCTTCCTGGTGGTGGCGGCGCCGGTGATCTGGAAGATCTCGCGCGCCAACGCCGCCTTCGTACCGGTCCAGGGGTACAGCGGCTACGCCTTCTACATCGGCAACCGCCTGGACGGCGACGGCCTCCCCTCGCCGCGGCTGGGCCGCGGCTGGGAGCTGCTGGTCAACGAGGCCGCCCGCGCCGGGGTCGAGGGACCCGCAGCCCAGGACCGGTACTACCGCGACAAGGCGTTCGCCGGGATGCGCGAGCGCCCCGGGACCTGGCTGAGCCTGCTGGCGAGCAAGGCGCTCTGGCTCGTGCAGGCCGAGGAGATCCGCGACTCGCACAGCTATTACTTCTTCGAGGACCAGTCGGGGCTGCTGCGCCTCCTCCCCGGCTTCGGCCTCCTCTTCGCGCTCGCCGCCTGCGGCATCGGGATCGCGGTGGCGCGCCGGCGGCTCCCCCGGGCCGTGCTGCTCTACCTCATAGGCTTCGCCGCCGCGACAGTGATCACCATGGTGGGCACCCGCTACCGCATCCCGCTCGCCCCGGCGCTCGCGATCTTCGCCGGTCTGGCCCTGGTCTGGGCCTGGGACGCGGCGAGGGCGCGGCGGCGGCGCGAGATCGGCCTCTTCGCCGTGGCCTTCCTGGCCGCCCTGGGGCTCGCTCATGCCCGCGCCTATCCGCCGAGCCACAACCTCGCCGAGGAGTGGACGCTGACCGGCATGTCGCTGGAGAAGGAGGAGGATTTCCAGGCGGCGGCCGAGGCTTACGACAAGGCGCTGGCCGCGGACCCCGGCTACGTCTCGGCCTGGGAGGGGATCGGCCGCAGCCGCATCAAGCAGGGGGACCTCGCGGGCGCCGAGGAGGCCCTGCGCAAGGCGCTCCAGGTCGATCCGCGGTCACAGCCGGCCCGCTTCTACCTCGGGGTCGCGCTGCGCCAGGCCGGGAGGACCGACGAGGCCGTCCGCGAGCTGAGAGAGTCGCTCGCCCTGGCGCCGGAGGACGTCCCCACCCTCCACACGCTCGGCGAGCTCCTGCTCGCCGGCAACGACTTCGCCGGAGCCCAGGAGCTGTTCCAGCGGATCGTCGCGCAGAAACCGGACGACGCGGCGGCGCAGCTCGCCCTGGCGCGCATCGCGGGGGCGACCAACCGGCCGGCCGAGGGGATCGCGGCGGCCACCCGCGCCGCGGAGCTGAAACCGGAGGATCCCGAGGCCTGGCTCCTGCTGGCCCGGCTGGCGCTGGGAGCCCAGGACGCCGCCGCCGCCGAGAGAGCCCTCCAGCGCGTCGACGCTCTGGTGGGCCGGGAGAACCCGCAGGTCGCGCTCACCTGGGCCCTCCTCTACCGCCTCCAGGGCCGCTTCGAAGAGGCGGACCAGACGCTGCGCGGCACCATCGCCCGCTATCCCGGCTTCCAGCCCGCCGTGGCCCTGTTCCTGGCCAACGCCGCCGAGCAGGGGCGGAGGGCGGAGGCGGAGGCGTTTCTGCGGTCGTTGGGACCCTCACCCCCCTAGCGCCCGCAGCTCCCTGCTCTCCGGATGCCGGCTGAGGCCGTAGCGCAGGAGCGCCGCGGCGCCCTGGGGGTCTCCGAGGGTGCGCAGGGTGCGGACCGCTTCGATGTAGGCGATCGGCGAGTCGTTGCGCTCCACCAGGCGGCGGAGCATCAGGACGGCTTCGCCGGGACGGCCCTGCGAGGCGTAGAGGATCGCCAGGCGGGTGTATGGGTTGGGGTTCGCCGGGAAGCTCTCGATCTCCTTGAAGAAGGCCTGCTCCGCCTCCGCCTCGCGGCCGAGCCGGGCGAGCAGGTCGCCGTGCAGGAAGTAGAGGCCGGAGAACTTCGGAGCGCCTTCCATCTTGCCGACCTCGTCCACGGCCTGCTGCGTCACCTGCAGCGCCTCCTCCGGCTTTCCCTGCTCCTGGAGGACCTGGGCCAGGGCGAGCATCGGCCCGATGCGCGAGCCCCGGGCCTCCAGCGCGGTCCGCGCCTCCCTCTCGGCCGTGGCGAAATCCTTCTTCGCCAGGGCGACCTGGGCGAGCAGGTGGTGGGCCGCCAGCGGGCTCGCGCCGAGGGCCAGCTCGGCGTGCTCCCGCGCCTCGTCCGGGCGGTTCATCTCCAGCAGCAGCCAGCCGGTGGCGATGGCCACGTGGCTGACGCCGCCGGTGATCTCCATCGCCTTCTTGTAGGCGGCCAGCGACTCCTCGCGGCGGCCGAGCTTCTGCAGCGCCTGGGCGAGGTTCTCCCAGGCGTCCGCCATGCGCGGGTTCTCCGCCACGAGCTGCTGGAGCAGGGGGACCGCCTGCGCGAACTGCTGGTTGGAGAAGAACGCCAATCCCTCGCTCAGCGTCCGGAGCGTGTGGATCTTGCTCTTGGGATCGGGCAGCGGCCCTTCCGAGGAGGCGGCCGAGGAGCCCAGGTAGCCGAGGGAGGCGAGCTTGCTCGCGGTCTCCTGGTCCACCTGCGACGGCGCCGCCAGCGGCACGTCGAAGCGCTCGACCTCCTGGCGCAGGGCCGCGTAGGTGCGGCGCTCGCGGGCGAGGACGTTGTCGGTCTCGGCGGGATCGGCCACCAGGTCGAACAGCTCCGCCTGCGGCGAGTCGATGTAGTGGTGGCGGTCGCGGATCACCGACTTGAGCTCGCTCCAGCCGAAATGCAGCCGCGGATAGTACGTCTCGGCGTAGAGTGGGCGCGGCGCGGCGTTCTCCGGAAGGTCGAGCAGCGGCAGGCCGTCCAGACCCTCGGGCACGGGCCGGCCGGCCAGCCGCAGGAGCGTGGGCGCAAGGTCCGCGAGCTGCGCCGGGGCCGACACCGAGGTGTTGCCGCGCTCCGATTCGGGCAGCTTGAGCAGCAGCGGCACCTGCAGGGCCTCGCGATAGAGGAGGATGCCGTGCTCCTGCTCGCCGTGCTCGCCCAGCCCCTCGCCGTGGTCCGAGAGCAGGACGACGATCGCGCGGTCATAGATCCCCCTTTGCTTCAGCTCCTCGATCACCTCGCCCACAATGGCGTCCGACTCCGCGATCTCGCCGTCGTAGGGGGAGGAGGCGTAGCGCGAGGCGAAGGGCTCCGGCGGGGTGTAGGGAGTGTGGGGCTCGTAGAGGTGGAGGAAGAGGAAGAACGGCTTCGATTCAACCGAGCGCAGCCAGTCGAGCGCCACCCGTCCCGACTCCCGCCCGGAGCGCTGGCTGTTGCCGAGCGCCTCGGTGGGGCGCAGCGACACGCCGTCCTCGTAGAAGTCGAACCCTTGGGCCATCCCGGTCTCGCCGCGCAGCACGTAGGCGGAGACCGCGGCGCCGGTGGCGTACCCGGCCTCCTTGAGGAGGCGCGGCAGGTAGGGGTGCTGGCCGCCGTCGAAGCTGTAGCCGATGTTGTCGCGTACGCCGTGCTTCCCGGGAAGCTGGCCGGTCAGCAGGGAGACATGCGACGGCAGAGTGAGCGGCGTGTGGCTGTAGGCCCGCTCGTAGAGGATCGAGTCCCTGCGCAGAGCGTCGATCGCCGGCGTCTCCACCCCCTTGTAGCCGTAGGCCGGCAGGTGGTCGGAGCGCAGCGTGTCGATCGAGATCACCACGATCGGCGCGTCCGCGAAGGAGCCCACGTCCCCGCCGGTCTCCCCTCCCCGGCAGCCGGCCAGGGGGAAGAGGACTGTTCCCAGGAGGAGAGCCAGGAGAGCCGTTCCGTTCCGCCGCGTCATCCGCCGATCTCCCGCAGCAACTGCTGCGCCTTCTGAATGTCCGGCCCGAAGCGCCGCGGCGGCGCCGTGTCCACGAAGCGCCGGAGCGCCTGGCGGGCCTCGCCGCGCCGCCCGGTCTGGGCGGCCACCAGGCCGATGTTGAGGAGGGCCTCGTACTGGGTCGGGTCGAGGGCCACCGCCTGCTGCCATGCGGAGAGCGCGGCCTCCGGCCCTTCCAGGTCGTAGAGGGCGACCCCCAGAGTGTTCCAGGCGTTCGGCAGGCGCCGGTTGAGCGCCAGCGCCTGCTCCAGGTGGGCGCGCGCCTCCTGGGGACGCCGCAACCGCAGGCTCACCATGCCGTGGATCTCGTGCGCGCGGGCGTTCTTCGGGTCCGCGGCGATCACCCGTTCCACGACCGCCGCGGCCTCGGCGTGGCGTCCGGACTCCGACAGGGCCACGGCCAGGGCGTTCGCCGTGGCCGGGTCCGTGCCTCCCTCGGCCGCGGGTTGCAGCACCTCCAGGGCCTCGGCGCCGCGTCCGCTCTCGGAGAGGGCGAGTCCGAGGTCGCGCCGGAACTTCTCGCTCACCGCGGCGCCCCGGCGCAGCAGGTCCAGGGCGGAGTCGACGTCGCGCCGGGAGAGGGCGACGCCCGCGAGCAGCCCGTTGGCGCCGGACGGATTGGCTTCCAGAGCCAGCTCGGCGTGCTCGCGCGCCTCGTCGAGACGGCCCAGCTTGTAGAGCTGCTCGCCGACTTTCAGCGCGTACTCCGGCGATCCTCCCGAGACCTCGAGGGCCTTCTGGTAAGCCGCGAGGGCCTCCTGCGGCCTTTCCAGCCGGTCCATGCAGAGGCCGATGAACACCCAGGCGTCCAGCATGTCCGGGGTGTCGCGGAGGGCCCGGCGCATCATTTCCGCTCCCTCCTCGTAGCGGGACTCCGACACCGCGCGCTTGGCCGCCTGCATATCGCGCAGCACGTGCCGTTTGGTCCGCGGATCGGGCAGCAGCCCACCGGTGTCGCGGCGGGGGCTCGCCGCGTATCCCAGCGCCGCCAGCTTCTTCGCCGTCTCCGCGTCGACGTGATCGGGCGCCGCCAGCTCGCGGTCGTAGGCATCGATCGCCTGGCGCATGCCGGCGTAGACCCGGCGCTCGCGCTCCAGGACGTTGCGCCTCTCCCCAGGATCGGCGGCGAGGTCGAACAGCTCGGGCGCCGAGCCGTGGATGTAATGGAAAGGCCCCTCGATCAGCGACGCGAGCTCGCTCCAGCCATAGTGGATGCGGGGATAGAAGGTCTCCGCATAGATGCGGCGCGGCGCCGCCTTCCCGTCGTCGAGGGCCAGCAGGCTCCGCCCGTCGAGCCCCTCCGGAGCGTCCACACCCGCCAGCTCCAGCAGCGTGGGGGCGACGTCGGCGAGCTGCGCCGGCGCCGCGATGGAGGCGCCAGCCCGCCGCGAGCCGGGGAGCTTCAACAGCAGGGGGACCTGCAGCGTCTCGCGGTAGAGGAAGAGGCCGTGCTCCAGCTCGTCGTGATCCCCCAGCCCCTCGCCGTGGTCCGAGAGGAAGACGACTACGGCCCGGTCGTAGACCCCGAGCTTCTTCAGCTCCTCGACGAGCCGGCCCACTGCCGCGTCGGCGGCGGCGACCTCGCCGTCGTAAGGACTCTCCGCGTAGCGCGACGCGAACGGCTCCGGCGGCTCGTAAGGGGTATGGGGCTCGTAGAGGTGGACGAAGAGGAAGAAGGGGCGGCCGGCGCGGCCGCGCACCCACTCGAGAGCCCGCTGCACCGTCAGGTCGCCGGCCCGTTGCTCCGTGTCGGCGTTCGGCTCGCTGTCGTCGTAGTGGCCGAAGGCCGCGGCGAGCCCGGCCTCCTTGCGCAGCACGAAGGAGGAGACCGCGGCCCCGGTCTCATACCCCGTCTCGGCCAGCAACTCCGGCACGGACGGGTGCTTGCCCGCGTCGAACGTATACCCGGCGTTGTCCCGCACCAGGTGCCGGGTGGGCAGCAGGCCGCTCAGCATCGAGCTGTGCGAGGGGAGGGTCAGGGGCGTGTGGCTGTAGGCCCGCTCGAACAGGATGGAGTCCGCCCGCAGAGCGTCGATCGCCGGCGTTTCCACCCCTTTGTAGCCATAGGCCGGGAGGTGGTCGGAGCGGAGGGTGTCGACGGAGATCAGGATGACCGGCGCGCCCTTCCAGGTGTCGCCTCCGCCGCCACAGGCCGAGAGGGATGCGAGGAGGAGCGCCGGCACCGCGGCGCGCAGGAGGTCCCGGATCATCTAGCCCCCGAGTAGCCCCCAAGACGGGCGAGCAGCTCCCGCGCCTTCTGGATCTCCGGCCCAAAGCGCTGCGGGGGCGCGGTCTGGATGAAACGGGCCAGCGCTTGGCGCGCCTGGAGGGGACGGCCCGCCTCCATCGCCACCCAGCCCATGTTGTAGAGGGCGTCATACTGGCTGGAATCCAGGGCGACCGACTGCTCCCACGCGGCGAGCGCCGAGGCCGGCCCCTCCAGCCGGTAGAGCGCGACCCCGAGCGTGTTCCAGGCGATGGGCAGGCTCGGGTTGATGTCGATCGCCTTGCGCAGGGCGTCCCGCGCCTCGGCGGCCCGCTGCATGCGCAGCAGGACGATCCCCAGATTCTCGTATCCCTTGGGGTCCGTGGGATAGCGCTCCACGGCGCGGCGGAGCACGTCCGCGGCCTCGGGATTGCGGCCGGAATCGGAGAGGGCGATGCCGAGCGCGTTCAGCGTAGCGGAGTCCGTGCCGCCGCCGAGCGGCTGCAGAACCTCGACCGCCTCCCGCGCCCGGCCGGCCTCGGACAGCGCCAGGCCGAGCTGCCGCTGGAGCGACTCCTTGCCGCCGGCCCGGCGCACCCCTTCGCGCAGCGCCTCGATCGCCTCGCCGTGCCGCTCGAGCTGGCGCAGGGACAGGGCCAGGTGCTCGTACCCTTCGGCCATGGTGGGGCGCGCCTGGACCACCTCGCGCGCCAGCGCCGCGGCCTCGGCGAACCGGTTCCGCGAATAGAGGTCGATGACCTCGTGGATCTTGCGGTCGAGGCCGGCCAGCTTCTTGGGGTCGTCCTCGGGGGTGTAGGAGGCCTTGCGCCGCTCCGAGCCCGCGGAGTATCCGAGGCTGCGCAGCCGCGCCTCCTCCTCGGGCGAGACCGTCCCCTTCTCGGGAGGCCAGACCGACTCCTTCGGCAGGGCGGTCAGCAGCTCGCGCGCAGTCCGCCGCTCCGCGGCGAAGCGGTTGTCCTCCTCCCGCGGGTCCTTCGCCAGGTCGTACAGCTCGGGGACCGGCAGGTCGATCAGCTTGCGGCGCTCGCGCAGCAGGCCGCGCAACGGCGCCCAGCCGCGGTTCAGGTTCGTGGTGAGCGACTCGAAGTAGGAGTCGCCCGGCTGCGCCGCGGCGAGCAGCGACCGGCCGGGCAGCTCCTTCGGCGCGTCCAGGCCGAGCGCCCCGAGCACGGTGGGCACGATGTCCACGTGGCGGGCGGAGCGGCCATCTTTGCCAGGCTCCACGCCCGGCCCCCAGACCACCAGCGGGACCTTGAGCGTCGGCTCGTAGGCGAACAGGCCGTGCGTCATCTCGCCGTGCTCGCCCAGCGATTCGCCGTGGTCGGCCGTCATCACGATCAGGGCCGGCCTCTCCTTGCCGGACAGGTGGGGCTCCAGCAGCGGCGCCAGGAACGAGTCGGCGGCCGAGACCTCGCCGTGGTAGGGGGAGTCGCGGAAGCGGCTGGCGAACGGCTCGGGCGGCTCGTACCCCGCGTGCGGGTCGTAGAGGTGGACCCACAGGAAGCGGGGTCTCTCCTGAGCCTGGCCTCGAGCCTGGTTCCACCAGGCGAGCGCGGCGGTCACGACCGCGTCGCCCCGGCGCTCGGCGATGACGAACTCGTCCGGGTTCGAGCCCAGGGGGTAGCGGTCGTCGTACACGTCGAAGCCCTGGTTGAGCCCGAACCGGGCGTCGAGCGGGTAGGCGCCGACGAAGGCCCCGGTGGCATACCCCGCCTGGCGCAGGAGCGTCGCCAGGGTCGGCACCGACGCCGGCAGCTCGAAGCCGCTGTTGTCCCGCACGCCGTGCTGGTAGGGGTAGAGGCCGGTCAGGATGTTGGTGTGCGAGGGGAGGGTGACGACGTTGTGGGCGTGGGCGTCGGTGTAGACCCGCCCCGCCGCGGCCAGCCGGTCGAGCACCGGCGTCTCGACGCGCTCGTTGCCGGCGAAGCCGACGGCGTCGGCGCGCAGCGTGTCGATGGTGACCAGGATGACGTCGGCTCCCCGGGCGGAACCCGCCGGGGAGCCGGAAGGAGAGGAGGACGGCCCCCGGGAGCAACCCAGGGGCCCGAAGGCCGCGGCGCCGGCGAGGAGGACCCCCAGAACGGCGAGACCCGGAGTCTGCTGGCGCCGCATCACCCTCTTACAGCGACTTTATGAACTCTTTCGCCTCGGCCGCGTACTGACTGTTCGGGTCGAGCTCGACGAGCTTCTGGAAGTCGGCCTTGGCCTCCGCGGCCTTGTTCAGTCCGAGGTAGGTCAGGCCGCGGAAGTAGTAGGCCTCCGCGATGTTGGGGTTCTCCTTGACCACCCGGTCGAACTTCTCGAGGGCCCCCTGGAGGTTCTTCTCGTTGAAGAGCTTGATGCCCAGGTTGAGGAGAGAGTTCGGATCGACGGTGGTGCCCTGTGGGAGCTTGGCGACGTAAGCCTCGGCCTCCTTCTCCCGGCCCGCCGCGACCAGCACGTTGACCATCGTCTGCAAGGTTTCGACGTCGTCCGGCGCGATCTGCAGCACCTGCTTAAGCGTATCGATCCCCTTGTCGATCTGCTTCTCCTCGAAATAGGTGCGGGCGATCGTCCGCAGGATGGACACCTTCACGGTCGGATCGTCCACTTCGAGCAGGCCCAGGGCCTTCTGGTACTCGGCGCGGGCCTCGGCGAAACGGCTCGCCTGCAGGTGGGCGTTGGCCGTCTCGATGGCCTGCTTGGCCTGGGCGTTGCCCGAAGCCTTTGCGTCCTGCTGTTGCTGCTGCTGCATGATCTCCTTGGGAGGCAGCTTGAGAGTGACGTTGATCGGCTGGGCCACGGCGAACTCGTTGACCTTCACCTGGCCCTCGGAGACCATGTACCCCTCTTTCTCGATCAGCACGCCCCAGGCGCCGCCCGCGAGGCCGAGGATCGACCACTTGCCGTGCTTGTTGGTGAGCACCGTCTTCGGGCCGTCCGCCTTGGGATCGACCCGGTCTTCCCCCTTCCGGAGGGTGATTTTGGCCCCCTCGATGGGCTTGCCCTGCTCGTCCTTCACCTCACCCTGCAGTCGACCGCGGCCGGCCCAGGACTGGGCGGAGACCGGCGGCGCTGCGGCGGCGAGGAGAGCGATCAAGATGAATAGAACCAGGCTCTTGTGACGCATGATGTTCTCCTTGCGGTTCAGCGTCCTGTAACAAGGGCGGGCCGGGGAATATTGCCCACGGCCCCCCTCCTCCCCAGAGCCCGGAGTCTAGCTCAAAAAGAAACGCCGGGGGTCGCCCCCCGGCGTTGGGTGGACCTCAGGGGTTTCCGGTTTACCGGAAGCTGAGGCGGGCGCCGATGCGGAAGATCCGCGGGCTGGTGACCTCGGTCACGAAGTCCGAAGCCGGGGCCAGCGGGTTCGCCGCGCTCGAGCTGACACGCAGACGGTGGTTCCGCTGGTGGACGTAGCCCTCGTTGAGCACGTTGAAGACGTCCACGCCCAGGGTCAGGCCGACGTCGCTGAACGTGAACTCCTTCTCCAGGCGCGCGTCCAGGATGTGGATGTCGTCGAGACGGATCTGTTCGTTCTCGACCACCTGGACGCGGGTGAAGCCTGGGATGCCCGAGCGCTGGTTGAAGCCGAGACGCTCGAAGTAGGGCAGCGGGTAACCCTGATGCCCGGTGAGGTTGAGGGCGAAGTTGAGGCCCCACGGAGTGTCCGGGGCGATCTGGTAGAGACCGTTCACGCTGTAGGACCACTCGCTGTTGATGTAGACGGCGCCCTTCGAGCCCGAGCCGGTGCCCGAGCCGTAGAGGACCGGCTCACCCTCGAAGCCGCCACCCAGGAAGCGGGTGGGATCCTCGATCTCGCTCTGCGGCACCTTGCTCCACTCCCAATCCGCCCAGGTGAAGTTGCCGCGGACCATCCAGCGGTTGGCCAGGCGCTTGTTGAAGGTGGCCGACACGCCCGTGTACTCCTGCTCGCGGTCGCCGTTCTCGAGGAACGTGCCGCCGCGGCTTTCGATGCCCGGGCGGAGCTGGTAATACGTCTGGGTGTAGGGCGTGCCGTCGGGCAGTACGCGCGGACGGCTGGCCGGCGCGGCCGGCGTGTTGGTGACCAGCTCGTAGTCTTCCGGACGGTGCGGGCGGCCGAGGCTGTTGATGTTCTCGGGCGCGTACGGATCGCCGTCGAACACCAGCAGCTCGCCCTCGAGGATGTCCGTGATCTGACGGTAGGTGACGTTCAGGCCGACCACGAACTCCGGCAGGAGGGCGTGCTCGACGCTGAGCAGCAGCTCGTCCGTCATCTGCGGATCGAGGTTCGGATCGACGCCGTTGATCGGCAGCACGCCGCGGGTGATCGGGTTGAAGTAGCCGCCGAAGCCGACAGCGTCCTCCAGATCGACGACGCCGTTGCCGTTGAGGTCCCCGATGTCGCCCGGAGTGATGATGCCGCCCGGCTCGACGCGGTTGTGGACGTAGAGGTAGACGTAGCTGGGCAGGACCAGCGGATTGAGCTGGAAGGTCGCGCCGATGCCGAGCTGGTCGGCGAAGCGCGAGTAGCTGGCGCGCAGCAGGGTCTTGCGCTCGGCGCCGAGGGCGTACGTCAGGCCCAGGCGCGGAACGATCGACTCCCACTCGAACCCGGAGTCGCCACCGCCGTAGGTGACCGACGGGAGCAGCGTGGGGAAGATCGGGTTGGCCTGCACCGTACGGGCCTCGTTGGTGCCCGTCTGCAGGTCGTACCGGAGGCCGAAGTTGGCCGTCAGGTTGCCGATCGACAGCGTGTCCTGCACGTACACGTTGGTGTACTCGTTCGTGGCCGCCGGGAAGGCGTCGCGAGCGGCGTACAGGTAGCCGTAGTCGCCGCCGAGGTAATCCGAGGAGATGTAGTAGCCCGCGCCGCCCCAGCGGGACAGCGAAGCGACCTCGGCCTCGCGGTAGCCGGCGCCGAACTTCAGCTCGTGGCTGAGGCTGCCGGTGTTGAAGAAGGTGGAGGCGTCAGCCTTGTACTGCGTCTGCGGACGCTCGGTCTGATACAGCACGAAGGTGTTGTGCCAGACGCCCTGGATGTCCAGGAAGGTGGCCAGGTCGGTCCCACCCTGCGGGGCGAGCTGGAAGCCACCGTTGACGATGGAGTACAGGCCGGTGAGGTAGAAGTTGGAGCTGAAGATGTGGGTGTCCTCGAGCTTGGCCGCCGTGGGGTCGTCACCGAACTTGGACTGGTTCCACGTGGTTTCCTGAGGACGGAACGGACCGGCGTTGCGGCCGATCTTGACCTTGTCGCTGTTGAGGGCGAACAGGGTCGCCGAGTTGGAGGGCGCGATCTGCGCGTTGAACTTGACGTTCATGGTCTCCAGCTCGGTGAAGTCGCTGACGTTGGCGATCGTCAGCAGGTCGACCTGCTGCGTGCCATAGGAGCCCCAGATCCAGAGACGATCCCGGACGATGGGGCCGCCGATCTCGGCGCCGTAGTCTTCGACCGTGACAATGCGGTTGCCCTGGTCGATCCGGGCCTGGTTGACGCCGTTCGGGTTGGTGGCGTTCGCGTTCCACGGGCCGGCCCGGGCCAGCACGTCATCGCTGACGTCCGTGTCGGACTGCCAGGACTCGTCGGCCACGAGGTAACGGCCGGTGCCCCGCCACTCGTTGGTGCCGCGCTTGGTCACCATGTTGAGGACGACGCCGCCGGTCGCGATCGTGGAGTCGGAGCCGCCCGTCGTGACCTGCATCTCCTCGAAGGAGTCGAAGTCATAGTAGGCGGGCGACGAGCCCAGAGCCGCCATGTCGGTGATGACCACGCCGTCCACCGCCCAGATGGCCTGATCGCCACCGGAGCCGGGGCCGACGTACTGCGACTGCTGGCCGCTCTCGTTGCCACCGACGTTGATGCGGTCGGTGAGAACGCCCGGGGTCGACTGCAGAATGGCCCACGGGTCACGGGCGGTCGGAATCTTCTCGAGCTCCGTCTGGCTGACGGTGTTGCCCGTGGAGATCCGGCGCTCGTCCAGCAGCGGGGTCTCGCCCAGGACCGTGATCACGTCCTCGACCGCGGCCGAGAGAGTGACCTCGATCTGGGTGTTGCGACCCACGTTGATCTGCACGTTCGGATACTCGATGGTCGAGAAACCCTCGAGCTCCGCCTTGAGCTGGTACGAAGCAGGGCTCAGGCCCAGGAAACGGAACTGCCCTTGGGCGTTCGTCACCTGCACCTGAGGAGCGGCCTGGCCGCTGAGGGTCACGGTCGCCCCCGGCAGCGGGCTGCCCTGCTCGTCCACGACGGTCCCGAAGAGGTTGCCGGTCTGCAACTGGGCCAGCGCGGCTCCGCCACTGGCCAAGAGCAGAACCGCGGCAACCGCCACGATCCGTCCCCAGAAGTTAGAGTTCTTCATCTTAATCAACCTCCCTTGGTTGGGTTGTATGAGCCGCGCCGCGGCGATTCGCGGCGGCTCCAAAAACAGAATGCTTCGAAGGAAAAGATCTGAAGGTCTCGAAGCCACACCTCCTTTCTCGAATGAGAATTTGGTTCCGCTGGATATAGGACAGTATCGAACATACCAACCCCGGGTCAAGCAAGGGGGGTGCCACGCAATGCGAAGGGAACCGGACCGGGCTAAGTATAATACACACAGCTATTTGGCGGATAGCCCACACCTCCCGCGGCGCCCGGGACGGAGGCTGATCCAGAAGATTGAACGGGGGTCGATCCAAAAATCTGAAGAGGCCCCGGCGCCCCGGTTCCTTGCTATATTGGTCGGCGATGAAGATGAGAAGGACGCACCTCTTCCTAGCCCTGATCGCGCTGGCCGGCTGCACCGAGTACCAGCGCTTCGACTCCGTCGGCTATCTGCGGGAGCAGTACGCCAAGCAGATGGGGCCGGAGACGGCCTCCCGGATCGTGATCCCCTTCGAGCTCGACGACGACGTGCGGGCGTTCATGAAGGAGAAGATCCAGCCCGCGCCCACCGAGCTGCGCAAGATCAACCAGGTGATGAAGCTCGTCTTCGAGGACCTCCACCTGCGCTACTCCCTGGCGCCGACCCGCAACGCCGTCGACACCTTCCAGACCCAGCGCGGCAACTGCCTGTCGTTCGTCAACCTGTTCGTGGGCGTCGCCCGGGAGCAGGGGCTGAACCCGTTCTACGTCGAGGTGACCGACTACAACAAGTGGAACCAGCGCGCCGGCATGGTGGTCAGCCAGGGGCACATCGTCGCCGGCATGTACCTCGACGGCGAGCTCAAGACTTACGACTTCCTCCCCTACCGGCCCAAGGCCTACAAGAAGTTCAATCCGCTCGACGACGTCACGGCGGCGGCCCACTTCTACAACAACCTCGGGGCCGAGGCGCTGATCGACGGCGACCTCCCGAGGGCGCGGGAGCTGCTCACCATCGCCACCCGCATCGCCCCCAGGCTCGACAAGGCGCTCAACAACCTGGGCGTGGCGCTGGCGCGCAGCGGCGACCGCGAAGGCGCGCTCGCCGTCTACCGCAAGGGGCTGGAGCTCGACCCCAACCAGGGGATGATCCTCACCAACATGGCCCGGCTCTACCAGCAGATGGGGCGCGCCGAGGAGGCGGACCGCCTGCTCGCCCAGATCGAGGAGACCAACAGCACCAACCCGTTCTTCTACGTCTACCAGGGGGAGGTCGCGCTGGGCCGGGGCAACCACGAAAAGGCGCTCGACTACATGGTCAAGGGCCTGCGCCTGGACAGCGAGCTGCCCGAGGTCCACATCGGCTTCGTCAAGGTCTACCTCGCGCTGGGAGAGATGGACAAGGCCCGCCATCACCTCGACCGCGCGCTGAAGCTGGACGCCACCCATCAGGAGGCTCTCCGCTACGCCGGCATGCTGGGCAAGTGAACGCCGCCGCCCCCTTTCTGCTGACCGCGCTCGCGCTGGCCGGCGCCTCCGCGGCTCCGGAGGCCCTCACCTCCCTGGCCTCCCTCCCCCGAGGGGAGAGGGGGGAACTTTGGCGGCAAGATCCTGAGGCAGCCTTTTCTGTCCATTTCTCCCCTCTCCCTCCGGGAGAGGGGCCGGGGGTGAGAGACGACGGCTACGCCCTCCTCCGCCGCCTGCTCTCCAACTCCCCCAAAGAGCGCCGCGAGGCTGCCCGCCGGCTGGTCCGGTCCGCGGACGCCTCCCTGGTCCCGGGTCTGGTCGACGCCCTGTTCTTCATGCCGCGCGACGGCCGGGCCGAGGCGCTCTCGGCGCTGGCGGAGCTGACCGGCGAAAAGCGGGGCGACCGCTACCACGACTGGGTGGAGCTGGTCGGCAGCCGGACCGACCTGAAGCCGAAGGCGGGCTATCTCGAATGGAAGGCGGAGCTCTTCTCGCGCATCGACCCACGCTACAGGAAGATCCTCTACGAAGGAGCGACGGCGCGCATCCGCGCCGAGGAGATCGTCTGGGGCGGAGTGCCCGTGGAGGGGATCCCGGCCCTCGACCGGCCGAAGCACATTCCGGCGGCCGAGGCCCGCTACCTGCGCGACTCCGAGCGGGTGTTCGGGGTCAGCGCCGGGGGCGAGCAGCGGGCCTATCCGCTGCGCATCCTCGACTGGCACGAGATGCTCAACGACGTGGTCGGCGGCGAGCCCATCACCCTGAGCTACTGCACCCTGTGCGGCTCGGCGGTGCTCTACTCGACCCGCCGGCCGGACGGCGAGCCGTACACCTTCGGCACCTCGGGGCTCCTCTATCGCAGCAACAAGCTGATGGTGGACCGCCAGACCTTGACGCTGTGGGAGAACCTGACCGGCGAGCCGGTGGTCGGACTGCTGGCGCGCCACCCCGTCCCGCTCCCTGTCCTCCCGCTCACCCTGACCACCTGGAGGGAGTGGCGGACCCGGCATCCGAAGACGACCGTGCTCGCCCTCGACCCGGCGGCGCGGCGCTGGGGCTACGACTACCAGCCGGGAGCCGCCGGCCGCAAGCGGGCCGGAGTCTCCTTCCCGGTCTGGCCGCGCAGCAAGGCGCTGGATCCCAAGGAGGAGGTCTTCGCCGTGCGCCTCGTGGACCGCGCCAAGGCCTATCCGGTCGAAACCGTCCTGCGGGAGCGGGTGATCAACGACCGGCTCGGCGACAAGGCGCTGGTGATCGTCGGCGATCCGGAGAGCGGCGCGGTGCGCGCCTACGAGAGCGGAGGAAGGACGTTCGCCGCCGGCGCGCGGCCGGACGAGCTGGTCGATTCGACGGGCGTGCGCTGGACCGTACAGGAAGAGTCGCTGGCTCCCGCCGGCCCCGAGGCCTTCGCTCCCCTCCCCCGCCTTCCCGGCCACCACTCGTTCTGGTTCGGCTGGTACTCATTCTTCCCGCGGTCGGAGCTCTACGGATCCGAGGAGAAGCCGGGGAGCTGAGACCGGTCAGTCGTCTCCTCCGAGCCTGACCGGCACCCGGTACGCTCCGGCAGGCCGGCGCTCCGCGGCGTCTTCCAGGTCGTCGATGGCCGGTGCGAGGCGGTCGTTGATGACGTTCTGGATCCTGGCTCGAAGCTCTGACGCGGCGTCCAGATCGTCCGCCAGGTCGTCCGCGGAAGCCTCCTCGGCCGAGACGGGAAGCTCCCGGGCGATCCCCAGGAGCTCATATCGGAGCGCCTTCACCTTCTGGACGACGACTCGCAGATGCGCCTGGGCCTCTTCGAGCTCGAACATCGGATCTCCTCATCCTCTCGACGATCGCCGAGCCTCCAGACCGCCCGGGTGACGGCCACGCACGACGGGCAGCCGGTCAGCAGGTGGCGCACCACGCGGCGGATCTCCGCCCGCGTCAGGTCTCCGCGCAGGAAGCGTTCGAGATCGCTCTCCGTGGGGTGGAAAGCGGCCGCGGCGGCTTCGGCGGTCCGGGGCTCTCTCATCTCCGAAGAGGGTAAGGCCCGTTCCGTGAAGAGAGCACGCCGAAGTCGCCGATCCTCAACTGGGATGTTCCGCGGACAACTTTTTGCGGCAAGCCGTGTCACAAATCGCGTGACGCGCGCACTCTTTCCTTTTAGAATCCTGCTAAAGGAGAAGCCGCTTGCCCAAAAAGATCCCGCCGCCCATGAGCCTGGCCCTGACGCTGTTGCGCATCGCCCACGGCTGGTCCGGCAAGGCTCTCGCCGCCATGGCCGGCATCTCCCCGAGCACGCTGTCGCAGTACGAGACCGGGGACCTGACGCTGAGCCGGGAACGCCTGATCGAGCTGGCGACTGTGATGGAGCTGCCGGCCGAGAAGGTCGAGCTGGCGCTCTTCTGCGCCGACCTGATCCACCCCCTCCCGCCGCCTTCCTTTTCGCCGGTAGACCCTACTCCGGAACAGCGGCGCATCGTGGACAGGGCCACAGCGCTGGCGGTCCGAGAGGTGGCGGACCTGGTCCGCTCCGCTCTCCTCGGCGAGGTCCGGGAAGGGAACGCTCGCCAGGCCTTCGAAGCGGCGGAAGCCCTCCTGAGCCGGCTGAAGGGGTGCTCCGGCATCGCGCGGCGGGATCTGGTGGACGAGGAGCCGGAGTTCCAGGATTGGGCGCTGTGCCTCCGCCTCTGCGACGAGAGCGAGAAAGCGGCGGCGAATCGCCCGGATTACGCCCTTGAGCTGGCAGACCTCGCCCTCCGCGTGGCCCTCCGTGTCGAAGGGCCTGAAGCTTGGCGCTCTGCCCTTCAAGGTCACGCCTGGGCCTTCGTGGGCAACGCCCGGCGGGTGGCGAACGACCTGTTCGCCTCTGACGAGGCCTTCGCCGCCTCTCGTGAACTCTCGAAGACCGGCGCTCAGGGCGATCCGGGTGGCCTGCTGGACACCGCACGCCGGCTCGATATGGAAGCTTCCCTGCGTCGAGAGCAGCGACAGTTCTCCGAGGCGCTGAAGCTGCATGACCAAGCGTTCGAGATCGCCCAGCCAACTCAGGCCGGCTCTACTCTGCTCAATAAGTCGTATACGCTGGTGCAGAGCGGTGACTACGAGCAGTCGATCGAGACGCTCGAACGGGCGGCTCGGTTGATCGACAGACAGCGGCAGCCGAGACTACTCTGTGTCCTCCGGTTCAATCACGCTGTCAACCTTTGCCGTTTGGGCCGGCCTGCGGAAGCGGTGCCTATCGTTGCAGAGGTACGGGACTTGGCCGAGCGGCTGCGCAACGATCTCGACCTGGTTCGAACTCTCTGGCTGGAGGGACTGGTCGATGCGGGCCTCGGACGGAGCGAGAAGGCTGAGGCCGCCCTGGAGCAGGTGCGCAGCGATTTCCGGGCACGCCAGCTCCCCTACGACTTTGCCCTGGCGAGCCTGGATCTTGCGCTGCTCCACCGCGAGCAGGACCGTCTCCAAGAGGTCAAGAGGCTGGCCGGGGAGATGCTGCGGATCTTCAAGGCTCAACAGGTACACCGGGAGGCCCTGGCCGCGGTGGCCCTCTTTTCCGAGGCGGCCGAGAAGGAAGAGGTCACCGCGGACTTTATCCGACGCCTTCAGACCTACCTGAGCCAGGCACGGCACGATCCGAACACCCCTTTCGAGCCGTGATCCCTCACCCCCTGGCCCCCTCTCCCATCACTGGGAGAGGGGGAAAACTACGCAAGAGAGGCCATCGGGAGGGAGGTGCCCCTTTCCTGGAGACGGGAGAGAGGACGGGGGGTGAGGGCTCAGCCGCCGCAACCGCCGTGCGGGTCGGCAATGCAGCCGATGTCGCCCTCGGTCGTCTCCCCGGAGTCGTCCGTGCACCCGTGCGGGTCGAGCCCGCAGCCTATATCGCCTGTAGGTGTCTCCTCTTCATCAACCGAGCACCCGCCGTGGGGGTCGATGATGCATCCTACCTCCTCCCAAAAATACGTGAAGAGGTTTCCGAACGCATTCGAAATCCGGGCGAAACCGTCCTGCTCCTCCATGGGCTGGCTCCAGGCAGGCGGCGCGGCGAGGGCGGCTGCGACGAGGAGGACGACGACGATCCGGGCGCAATGAGTACGAGACATGGTGGCTCCTTTTCGGAGAGGCAAGCTCCGGAGCGGACCTCTATGGCCGCGCGGGCGCCTCTTTCCCGTGACATAGTGCCCGGAATGCGGTAAATTTATCCATCCCCGGGTCATCAGAGATGACCCAGGGCACGGGAGGACACGAAATGAACGAGCAGGAGAACGCCAAGTATCAGGACGATTGGGGGGCGATCGTCGCCCTGTTCCGCATGCTTCGGGGTTGGAGCCAGACGCAGCTCGCCGAGGCCGCGGGGATGGACAAGAGCCAGATCTCGCGCTACGAGTCGAGAGACGAGATCCCCAGGCGGGCGACCGTGGAGCGCCTCGCCACGGCGGCGGGCATTCCGATCCCGCTCATCGAGCACATCCGCTGGTTCCTCAAGCTCCTCCGCGAAGCCATGGAGAACAGCAAGACGGCCGGGCCGGCGGCCGTCGCCTCGTCCGGTCCGGTCTACGAGATTCAGCAGAGGGTGGGGAGCGCGGTCGAGCGGTCGGTCCAGATGGCGCGCACGGAGCTGGAGATCCTCGGCAGCCGGCGCTCAGGCCAGCCGGGTCTGCTGCCGGGAATCGGCCCGGGTCCACAGATTCCGTGACGGCTCAGAACGGCTCGAGCTTGATCTGGATCTGCGTCCCCGGAGGCAGGCCCCGGATCGCTCTGGCGGTGCGGCCGAGATTGCCGACGTGGACGGCGGCCGGGACCCGTTCGATGTTGCTGATCGTTTCGGCCCCACCCAGGATGGGCGGCTGGCGCCAACTGTAGACCTGCTCCTCGTCGAGGGTCAAACCCAGAGAGCGTAGCTCGAGGAGCGTGTTCACGTGGAACCACTCGGAACCGTGCACGCCGACCGCCTCGCCCCACCGCTCCACGTCTTCGGCCACCTCCTCGTAGCTGGCCCGGCCGGTGTTGAGCCAGTGGATGCGCCCATCCGGAGTCATCGTGAACAGATCTCCGAACACGGTCACCTGGAAGACCTCGGCCTCACTTCCGACGAGCCACCGCCAGTCGGTCAGGAGATCCTCTTTCGTCTCCTCCTCCATCTCGACGAACAGATCCTCCGCTGTGAACGTCATGCTTTCGACGAGGCCCGAGGATTCCACCTCCTCGGCGATCTTCGAGGGCAGGTTGGCCAGGTCCACGGAAGTCTCGCAGAGCAGGGGCTGGAACGGGAACAGGTCGGGAGCGAACACGTCGTCCCACGGGAAAAGGCCCTGGGGATCCGGCCAGAACAGTTGGAGGACGGGGAAGTCGACCCCATCGTAGAAGGCCATGGCGGTGCCGAGGAAGAACGGATACCAGGCCGGATACACCTCCCGGAAGACACCTGAATACTCGCCGAAAAGGCCGTCGTAAAGAATATCGGGCTCGAAGCTTTCTCCCAGGCTGATCCGCTCCGCCACGGCTTGGAGGCGGCCGGCCATGCCCATGGGATCGGGAGAGGGGGCGAACAAGAGGATCTCCGGATGCTGGTAGGTCTGCCACAGACCGATGGTGAAGAGGAAACCCGGCTCGTCGTCGCCCGCGATCAGCACGACGTGCCAGCCGAACCGCGCCACATCCCCTTTCACCCGTTCCAGGGCTTCCCTGCCGAGACGATCGAGATCCTCTTCGCTGCTCACGAGGTCACCTCCCTTTCGGGGATTCTATGTGATCTCGGTGCCGTCCCGGGGCTGGGAAACAGGATGCCAGGGCCTAGAGGAGCCCAAGCTCTTCGAACGACCGGGCGACGAGGATCTGGTCGACGATCTGGTTCAGCCGGTCGATGGAACGGATGTCTTCGACCCGCCGCCTGACCTCGTCCGGCAGGGGACCGAACCGGCGGCCGAGCAGGCGGAGCACGGTCTTCCGGACTCCCTCCTCTCTCCCGAGGGCCACCCCCTCCTGTCTCCCGATGTCCACCCCTTCCTGTCTCCCGATGTCTACTCCTTCCTGTTTTCCGATGGCAATCCCTTCCTCCCTCCCTATGGCCTTCATCTCATCCGCCCAAGTCATCCTCATGATCCGCACCTCCTCGTCCTCTTCGCGCTCCCGCAGGGCCTCGAACTCGGCCGCGTCGCGCCCCTCCAATTTTAAATACGTTTCGACGCAATTGACCAGCAGGAAGCGACGGAGATCGTCGAGCCGGGCTCCGGCGATCTTCCGCAGGCAGGCCATCTTGTGCTCCGCCGGGCTCAGATCTCCAGGACGCATCAGCGCCGCCAAGGCCCAGGCCAGAGGCTCGGAGCGGGACGGGTAGTCCTCGGCTCGACAACCCTCCAGACCGAAGGCGTAGAAGCGGAAGCAGCCGATCTCCGGTCCCAGCTCGTCGTCCGAGACTGTCTCCAGGGCCACGCCCGGCCGGCCTCTTCGCAGGCAGGCCAGGATCGGCACCACGGGCTGTCCGTGGCGCAGGCGGAGCTGCATGTAGTAGCCGGCGAGCCGGTGCCCGATCTCAGGCCGCGACCGGGCCTCGATCTCGACGTGGACCAGGGCCCGGCCTTCCTTCTCCCGGAGCGGCACTTCAGCCAGCAGGTCCAGCTCGCGCCTCCTCCCTTTTGGCCAGTCGGTGAAGGTCTCCTTGTCCAGGAGCTTCCACCGGGAGAGGTCCAGGCGCAGAGCCGGCCCAGGTGCGACGAGGTCCAGGAAGTCGGACAGAAAGGCACCGATCAGCTCCTTGAAAAGCTGGTCGTGAACGCTGCCCCTCCTCGGGGCGGGGTGACGATCTTCCCTCATCACCCCTATAAAGAACGGAAAACAGGTCCGAAACCTTGCGAGAATTTTTCCGGTTTTTTCTGGAAGTCGGGAACAGGACAGGCACGCAGCTTGTCCGCTCATTCCGGAGCGGGTCGCAGCTCGTAGGCGGGTTGACCCGTGACGAGGAAGAGATCGGAGACCGGGCCCTGGTCGACGACGCGGCCGTGGTCGAGCACGAGGACCTCGTCGCAGAGGGCCATGGCCTCGCCGGCGTGGTGGGTGACGTAGATCATCGGCACTCCGAGCTCGCGGACCCGCTGCAGGTAGGGGAGGATGCGCGCCTTCAGCTTCTGGTCGAGCGCCGACAGGGGCTCGTCCAGGAGCAGCAGGCGAGGCGAGGAGAGCAGGGCGCGGGCGAGGGCGACGCGCTGCCTCTCGCCCCCGGAGAGGTTGCCGATGCCGCGCTCCAGGAACGCTCCGATCTCCAGCACCTCGACGGCGTGCTCGAAGGTGAGGAGGCCGTCCTCTCCCCGCCGGAACCCGTAGAGGAGGTTGCCGCGCACGGAGAGGTGCGGGAACAGGGCGCCGTCCTGCGGCACGTAGCCGATCCGCCGCTCCCGGGTGGGGACCTCGACGCCGCGGTGAGTGTCGGTCAGCGCGAGGCCGTCGAGCTCGATGAAGGCCGAGGGGGCGCGGCGCAGCCCCGCGATCAGATCGAGCAGCGAGGTCTTGCCCGAGCCCGAAGGGCCGAAGAGGGCGGTGACGCCGGCGGTGAGGGTCGCCTCCACCTCGAGCGTGTACTGCGCGAGCGGCAGCCGCACCTCCCGCAGGACGAGCTTCATCGCCGCGCCGCTCCCCGCTGCAGGAACCACTCGCTCGTCCAGACGGCCAGGAACGCGATGGCCACTGAGACCGCCAGCAGGCGGAACGCGGCCTCGTCCTTGCCGAGCTGCACGAGGTTGTAGATGGCGAGCGACAGCGTCGAGGTCCGCCCTGGGATGTTGCCGGCCACCAGGATCGTGGCGCCGAACTCGCCCAGGGCCCGCGCGAAGGCGAGCAGGGTCCCCCCGAGGATGCCCCGCAGGGCGAGCGGCAGAGTGATCGTGAAGAAGACCCGGGCGTCGCTCGCACCCAGCGTGCGGGCGATCTGCTCCAGCCGCGGATTCACCTCCTCGAAGGCCACGCGCGCTCCGCGCACGAGCAGTGGGAAGGACATCACGGCCATGGCCATCACCACGCCCCGCCACGTGAAGACCACGTCGAGATTCAGGCGGTGAAGGAAGGCCCCGAGCGGTCCCCGGCGTCCCAGGAGCTTGAGAAGGATCAGGCCGGTGGCCACCGGCGGCATCACCAGCGGCAGAGCGATCAGGGTCTCCAGGAGGGACTTGCCCCGCCAACTCCGGCGCGCCAGCACCCAGGCGACATAGAGCCCGGGAGGGAGGATCAGCAGCGTCGCGAGCGCCGCCACCCCCAGCGTGAAGCCGACGATCTGCCATTCCGCGGTGATCATCTGGCCTGAATCAGGAAACCGTGTTTGCGGAAGATTTCCAGGGCCGGCGCCGACTCCAGGTAGGCGAGGAAGCGGCGGGCGGCCTGCTGGTTCGCGGATTCCGCGAGAACGGCGAACGGATAGGAGATCTCCGGCCCCTCGGCCCGGGGCACCTCATCGGCGATGCGGATTTCCTTGGCAATCCCGGCGTCTGTCTTGTAGACGATCGCGGCGTCCACGTTGCCCGACTCCACCGCGGCGAGCGCCGCCCGCACGTTCTCCGTGGGGATCACCTTGCCGGCGACCTTGTCCCAGAGCTTCAGCCTGCCGAGATACTCCCGGGCATAGAGGCCGGCCGGCACCGTCCGCGGCTCGGCCAGGGCGATCGCCCGGACTCCGGAGCCGGCGAGGTCCTGCGGCGAGTCGATCTGGAGCGCGCTGTCCGCCGGGACGACGATCACCAGGGTGTTCGAGAGCACGCTCTTCCGCGTCCCCGGAAGCACCAGGCCCCGCTTCTCCAGAGCGTCCATCTTCTCCTCGTCGGCGGAGAGGAAGAGGTCGGCCGGCGCCCCTTCCTGGATCTGGCGGGCCAGCGTGCTGGAGGCGCCCAGGTTCAGGAAGATCCTGTCGCCGCTCGCCTCCTCGTAAGCGGCCTCGATCTCCTGGAGCGCGTCCGTGAGGCTGGCCGCGGCGAAGACGTTCAGCTCGGCCCCGCGAGCGCAGGCGGCGCACACGAGGAGCAAGCCGGCCATCCCCAGCGCGATCAGAAGTCTGGATCTCATGTCCGCTCCCTTCGCGCGGGAGCGTAACAACGGCGTTATCTACGGTCAAGTATATCGGCGTCTCACTCCGCCAGGTGCTCCAGGAGCTCGCGCCAGGAGGGCTCCACGACCTGGAGGCTGTCACGCTCCATGCGACGGTAGAGCGCGACCACGGCCCGGCCGGTTTCCGTGAGAGTGGCCCTGCCATGCTCCTTGCCGCCGCGAGAGGTGTCGACCAGAGGCTCGCGGAAGCAGGCGTTCAGGGTCTGCAGCAGCTTCCAGGCGCGCATGTAGGACATGCCGAGCGAACGCGCCGCCTCCGCCAGGGTCCCGGTGCGCTCAATGGCTTCCAGCAGGTCGACCTTACCGGGACCGAGGGCGATCTCCGTGCCGTGGAGGACGCGGATACGGGGATGGATCGTATTGGCCACGGGAGATCATCTTACCGGTGTTCCACCCCCTCGCTTTGCCAAGCCGCCCAACCAGCGAGAAGTCGCATGCGTCGGCTCGGATGTCGCATGACCTGGGTCACCTTGCAACCTCCGAGCGTTCCTCCGCAACGGCCGACCCCTCATACGTCGCATATAACCACTCGGGCAATGCGGCTCTTCTCCCAGAGGTCGCAAACATCGACTCGTACGCGGCTGATATGTCGCAATGCGCGGCGGCCGAAGGCTCGGATGTCGCATATCGAATCGGGGGCTGTTGCAAAGTAATCGGGCTATGCGACTTCCAAAAGTCCGGCGCCCATGCGCAGAGCCTCGCGCCAACCCGCCGTGCCGCGGGTGAACAGCGCGCTCTGTGCCAAAGTTGCATACCGTCGAGAGCTTTCGTCGTAACGCGCACCGGAAGTCGCGGCTCGTCTTTCCGCGATTTCGCTTGACTTCCCGCTCTTTCCTCGTTACGCTCGCAGCGTAATCGAGGCGTACTCCGATCCCCGGAAGAGAGGTGGTGCAGGGGGCGAACGAGGCGCCGGCTGGGTGCTCTACCGGGCCGGCGAAGGCCACGCCCGGGGCTTCCACCCTACGGCCGTCTTCCCCGACCGCAGCCTCGCCCTCTTGGCCGCCGCGGTCCTTCCCGGCACCGGCCGTGACCGTGGCCACCTTCGCCTCTTCGACGAGCCCCTGCTCGACGCCCTGAACATCGCCGTGGCCCTGGTCCGCTCCCCGCAATCCCTCGCCTACCTCCTCGAAGCCGCCGGCTCTCTCGCCCTGGAGCGCTGCGGCATCATCCTCGACAGCCGGGTTGCCGAGGACAGCCCCGAGAGCGCCGCGTAGAACCGGAAACGCCGCCGGTGGGTGGGTTACCCACCGGCGGCGCTTCTTCAGCCAAGCTGGGAAGGATACAATCCGGCGGACCTCCAGATCTGGGGGCAGCGGCAGGTGGTCCGGGAGGGACGTTCAATTGAGGTTAGGCGGCGAGAAAGGGAGCGTAGGTGGCACGGCTAGCATTCAAACCTGATTCGAGCTTCTTCCGGAAGATTGCGGCAGGGGCAGTCGGAACCCGTGCCGTCCAACTCGATCTTGACAGCCGTGGGCATCAAATCGCCGAGCTTGAGCGCGGCTCGACAGACACAAAACTATGGAAGGATGTGAAGCGCAAGCGCGTGCGTATCCCAGACTTGGTATGCACGCACTGCGGCGTGCGGGTGGAGTGCCGGGCTAAGACCAAGGCTGAACTTTCCATGTCACATAGCTGGAGCGACGAGGCGCGGGCGTGGGACTTCGGTATGGTGGATACGGACTACGTCGCCTTCCCCATCTGCATCGCCGATGCCGAAGCATACTGGAGCGCGGGTAAGCTCGGGACTGAGGTCTCATACTGGCACGAGCGCAATTGGGTTCGCTGGAAGAACGTCGGACGAATTAACTACTTCCCGGTCCGATCTTTCCGGGCCGCCCCGTACACCAAAAGCAGCACCAAAGGGGTCACCGAAGGCTCTGAGACCACGATCACTTGGCCGGCTGTGTTCGCCAAGCGACCCGCCATCGTCGAGGCTGTCGCTAGCCAGCGGATCTCAACACGGGCACCTGGCGGAGGTCACCAATATCCACGGCGCATTCCAATGGGGCTGCGAATTCTCGTCGCGCCGGACCAGACGATCGAAACCCACGAGGTGATTGCAGCAACTGTTGAGCCAGTCACCGCCACAGCGCTTGTTTGCCCGGGTGCCCTCCCGGAGAACCACATCACTCACTTACTGTCATCGCGAGAGCGGAGTTTGCGGTTTACAGGGGTCAAGCTCGCCCGGCTGCGAAACGAGCTTGTGTTCTGCGATCCCGTGGCCGACCTCGCCAACGACACGGAAGAGGACGTCTACATCCGCCTCGAGGGCTTGTCTTATCTGACCGCAGTCTGCGGCGTCTCGGCCCGGGATCTTTTCACCCCATACCTAGCCAGCACCGACCCGCAAACCCAGCTTGAAGCGGTGATCGCGCTCGGTGAGGCTGGCACCTCGACTAGCGTCGAGCTTCTGTCGGATCTGCTCGATGACATCAGCCAGCCGTACTTCCTGCGCAGCGCCGCAGCCTGGTGTCTCAGTCGCATCGCCGACGCTCACGCTTGCACGCGGCTGATCACTGCGTTCGCCGACATCGACCCGACCATTCGGGAGGAGGCCCTCGACGGCATCGTAATGATTGGTGGCCCTGCTCTCCCGTACTCCTGGCTGGGTTGCGCGAGACCGACGACGCAGTGGCAGCAGGCTGTGCCGAGGCGCTTCGCCGACGAGGCCGACTATCCGAAGAAGCTCTTGCTAAACTGGGCCATGAGATCCGAAGCAAACATCCGTCACGCTGGGCGGTTTGGCTGCTGGGCCAACTGCCACGCGATCACGTGGCGCCGGCGATCGCCTCGCTCCAAGACTCGGCTCCGCAGCTTCACTACGCGATCACCCTTCTCTGGTTGTTCGTGGAAAGCTGGATTGCCCGGCGCTGGGAGCTCCGGCCTGACCTGATCTTCCCCAATGCGGAGCGCTTAGAATCATGAGGCTCGACGTGCCCTATCAGCTCCACGTCTATCGCACACCTCTCGGCTTGCAGGTATGCGGCGATAGCAAGGAAGTGCTCGCCCTTCTGCCCAAAGAGTCTATTGACCTTATCGTGACGAGCCCTCCTTTCGCGCTGCTGCGGCAAAAAAGCTATGGGAACGAGAAACAAGAGGACTACGTTGCGTGGCTCAGCGAGTTTGGCAAAGCGGCTCTGCCAGTGCTGAAGAACACTGGTAGTTTCGTCCTAGATCTTGGCGGTGCTTACCAGCGCGGCAAACCTGTGCGCTCACTCTACAATTTTAGGGTGCTCTTGGAGTTCTGCGACTGTATCGGATACCACTTGGCTGAGGAGTTCTTCTGGTTCAATCCGGCGAAACTTCCGTCTCCGATCGAATGGGTCAACAAGCGCAAGATCCGAGTGAAGGATGCTGTGAACACAATCTGGTGGTTCTCCAAGTCCGAAAACCCAAAAGCGGACGTGCGTAACGTTCTGGTGCCTTATTCCAAACGCATGAAGACACTCTTGGCAAACCCTGAGAAGTTTTACAAACCGAAGGAACGGCCTTCCGGTCACGACATTGCAGCATCATTCTCCCAAGACAACGGAGGTGCGATACCACCTAACCTTCTGGAAATTCCAAACACCGAGAGCAACTCGCACTACCTCCAATGCTGTAATCTCCTTGGTTTGGAAAGCCATCCGGCGCGGTTCCCTGCCGACCTGCCACGCTTCTTCGTTCGATTTCTGACTGAACCCGGCGATCTGGTCGTGGACATTTTCTCTGGCTCGAACACCACGGGATATGTTGCGGAAGAACTTGGAAGACAGTGGTTGAGCATTGAGCTCGAACGCTCCTATGCCTCGCTCTCAGCCATACGATTCATGGAACGTTGGTCCGAGGCCAATGTAAAGGCGGCGATCAAGCGCATTGAAGAGGGGGAGCCACTCTTGGTTCGGCCCCAAGGAGCCCGGCAAGCAGCGCTGTTCTGATGTGACGGGTCCTGTGACTTATACGAGCCTGCCGTCCAACCCTCGTTGCAGCTACAAGTCCGGATGACGAGCCTGCTCCTGTTACGGGCTGAGCAGCGTCCCAGCAGGTGTACCATGAGACCGTGAGACGCGTCCCCTGGCGCCCGGTCGTGGCCCTGCTCCTCGTGGCGTTCCTCGCCTGCGGCCGCTCCGGTTCTCCACCTCAGGAGGTTGCGATGACGATCCAGATCTCTTCCACCGCTTTCCAAGCCGGAGGCTCGATCCCGGCGCTCTACACCTGCGACGGCAAGGACGTCTCTCCTCCGCTCCAGTGGAGCGGGATTCCGGAGGGAACCCAGAGCCTCGCGCTCATCGTCGACGATCCGGACGCTCCCGATCCGGCGGCGCCCAAGCGCACGTGGGTCCACTGGGTGCTGTACAACCTGCCGCCGTCCGCGAACGGGCTCCCCGAAGGAGTCAAGCCGGCCGACCTGCCTCCCGGCACGAAGGAGGGGCTCAACGACTGGAAGCGGACCGGCTACGGCGGGCCGTGCCCGCCGGTGGGACGGCACCGCTACTTCCACAAGCTCTACGCTTTGGACACGGTCCTGGGAGGCCTCCGCACTCCCACCAAGGCCGAGCTCGAAAAAGCCATGGAGGGACACGTGCTCGCGCGCGGCGAGATCATCGGCACCTACCAGCGTTCCTGATCCAGCCCGGACCTCTGCTTCAGGGCGCCTCATCCGCGAAGCTCAGGTGGAACGTTTCGGCCGGCCCGATCCTTACGGCCTGGGCGCGGAGGGCGCCTTGGGGGTCTGGCGATAGATAGAGGCCGTTGCTCGTCTCGATCGCGAAGGGGGTGCGGGGGCCGATCTCGGCCCGGTCCCTGGCGCCGATCCTCCGGATCACGAAGGTCTCGGGCTCTCCGGCTTCCTGGCGGTTGGCATACACATATCCTCCGGCGTCCGCCTGGGACAGGTACATGCCGTTGTGTGAGAGGAGACGGATCTCGTCGCCGCTGCGCAGCGATCCCCCGTCCTGATCCTGGAGGGTGAAGGTCGACCAGTCGGTGGGCCTCCGGTCGGCGGTCCAGAGCGAGCCTCCCCCGCCGTTCTCCGCGGTCAGGTAGCGGCCGGACGCGCTGCGCAGGGTGACGCGGCGGACGCTGGTGCGGAACTGCCGGGAGAGGTCGGTCCAGGTCCGCGTGCGCGAGCCGTCGGGACGGATCAGCCAGAAGCCGCGCATGTCGTCGTTGGTCGGCCGGCCTTCATACTCGCGCAGCGGCTCGTTGCAGTAGAGCTGCCAATAGATGGCGTAACGTGCTCCCCAGCCGAGAGCGGCCTCCATCAGCCCCCGGATCACCCTGGCTTTCTGCCGGCCGTCGCCGACCTGGTCCTTGGCGATGCCGAGCTCGCCGAGATAGAGGTTGCGGCGGCCGTAGAGCTGGCTGTCCGGGGCTTTGGCGGCGAGGTAGTCGAGCGCCTGGGTGAGCAGAGCGCGGTCGTAGCCGATGTCCCAGCTCGAATAGGAGTAGAGGTCGGCCTGGGTGAACGGGACCACGCTGTTGGTGGCGGTCACCCTCCCCTGCATGGCGGCGCGGAGGAGGTTGACCTCGGCCGCGTGGGCCACGGTGACTCCGCGCGCCCGGACGTCGCGGCGGGCCTGGGTGACCCCCCGCTGGCGCGCGTTCCACCAGTCGATCATTCCGCGGACGCGCACCGGATCCGGCTCATCCTCCGGAGCGAGCCCGCGGCGCAGCAGGTGGTCCCCTTCCCAGTTCTGCAGGACGAAGGTCTTGCCCGTGCCGCCGTAGGTGGCGAGGAGGTAGCGGGCGAGGTCGTACATCTGCTGCCGCTCCTCCCCGATCTCCTCGCGCGTCATGCCGTCGATGAAGTTGGCGATCACATCGCGCCGCACCACGACCAGGATGTAGGTGGTGAAGGGCTTGGCGAAGAGATCCTGGTAGTAGGGCTTCTGGGCCAGCTCGGCCAGGGTCTCGGGGACGGGTCCCCAGTCGGAGTTGAACGGATACAGGGGCGTCGAGTTGGGATCGAACCAGACCTTGATCACCCGCGTGCCCATCTCCAGCAGGGCGTCCGCTCCCTCGTTGAGGAAGTCCCTGTCGGTGAAGTTGTACTTGCCGGCCGCGTGCGCCGCGCCGAGGACGTCCCGCGCAGGGATCGCCGAGAGGGGCGAGGCGAGGAGCCAGAGGATCGCGAGACCGAGCAGGCTCGGGAGGACGGGACGGGGGACGGAGCGGGAGCCGGCATACGTCATGGCCGTAGTTCCTTCCTTTCCGTCTATTCTACGCCGGAAGACGGCCCGGCGGGAGCGAAACGGCGCCACCCGCCCGGCCCTCACCCCCGACCCCTCTCCCGTCACCGGGAGAGGGGCGCCCCCGCCCAGATCCTTCGCTGCGCTCAGGATGACGGAACGGATCGACAGGGGTTTTCCCCCTCTCCCGGTGACGGGAGAGGGGGCCAGGGGGTGAGGGCCCCCAGTTGACGCCTCCGTACTCGGCGACTAGGCTCTCGCGCATCGACCGCCGCGCCCTCCCATGAACCTCTTCCAGCTCACCCGCGCTCTGATCGACATCGACTCGGTCACGGGACGCGAGAAGAGGATCGGAGATTTCCTCTTCCGGTACCTGGAGGATCTGGCGGGCAGGACCGGCGGCCGGGTCGAGCGGATGGCGGTGGCGGAGGACCGCTTCAACCTGTTCGCCGCCTGGGGACCGCCGGACGTCGTCCTCTCGACCCACATGGATACCGTGCCCCCCTTCTTCCCGTCGTCCGAGGACGCGGAGCACATCCACGGCCGAGGGGCCTGCGACACCAAGGGAGCGATCGCGGCGATGATCCGGGCCGTCGAGGAGCTGCTGGCCGTGGGAGGGCGCGGCTTCGGCCTCCTCTTCGTGGTCGGCGAGGAGACCGACAGCGCCGGCGCCCAGGCGGCGGACCGCGATCCGCGGGGCTCGCGCTTCCTGATCAACGGCGAGCCGACCGAGAACCGGTTGGCCCTGGGCTCCAAGGGGGCGCTCTACCTGCGGATCGAGGCCCAGGGCAGGGCGGCCCACTCCGCCTATCCGGAGCTCGGCGAGTCGGCGATCGACCGCCTCCTGGAGGCGCTGGCGCGGCTGCGGGGCGTGCCCCTCCCCGCGGACCCGGTCCTCGGGGAGGCGACGCTGAACGTCGGCACCCTCGCCGGCGGCCGGGCTCCCAACGTGGTGGCCGACGAGGCGCGGGCCGAGGTGATGATCCGCACGGTCGGCGCGGTCGGAGGCAATGCGGAGCTGCGGGAGGCGGTCCGCGCGGCGGTCGAAGGGGTGCCGGGGGTGCGCGTCGCGGAGACGCGCGAGACCCCGGCCCTGCGGCTGGGGTCGCTGCCGGGTTTCGCGACCACGGTGGTCAAGTACACGACGGACATCCCGCGGCTCGGGAGCTGGGGGGAGCCCTTCCTGCTCGGGCCGGGGAGCATCCACGTCGCCCACACCTCCGAGGAACGGGTGCCCAAGCGGGAGCTGGCGGAGGCGGCCCGGCTGTACCGGGAAATGGTCCGCAGCTTGCAAACCAGGATCCGCAGCAGTCGGTAGCGGAGCGGAGAGATCATGACGAAGAAGATCGAGGTCGGCATTCTCGGCGCCACCGGCACGGTGGGCCAGCGTTTCCTGCAGTTGCTGGAGGACCATCCCTGGTTCGAGGCCACCTGGCTGGCGGCGAGCGACCGCAGCGCGGGCAAGAGGTACCGCGAGGCGGCCTCCTGGCAGCTCGAAGGGGCGCCGCCGGCCGCGGCGGCCGAGCGGGCGGTCGAGGAGTGCGTGCCCGGGCGCGGCCCGCGGCTGGTCTTCTCTTCCATGGCCTCCTCGCTCGCGGGCGAGATCGAGCGCGAGTTCGCGCAGGCAGGCCACATCGTGGTCTCCAACTCCAGCCACTACCGGATGACCGCGGACGTGCCCCTGCTGATCCCGGAGGTCAATCCCGGCCATCTGGGGCTGCTGCCAGTTCAGCGCCAGGAGCGCGGATGGCAGGGCGCCATCGTGACCAATCCCAACTGCGCGGCCGTGGCCCTGGTCATGGCGCTCGCTCCGCTGAAGCGCTTCGGCCTGCGGCGGGCGCTGGTGACGACCTTCCAGGCGGTCTCTGGCGCCGGCTATCCCGGCGTGCCGTCGCTCGACGCCCTGGGCAACGTCATCCCCTACATCGGCGGCGAGGAGGAGAAGGTCGAGAGCGAGCCCCAGAAGATCCTGGGAGACCTCGAAGGCTCGTCGATCCGGCCGCTGCCGATGACGGTCAGCGCCACCTGCACCCGGGTGGCCGCGATCGACGGCCACATGGTGGCGGTGAGCCTGGAATTCGACAGCAAGCCGGGACGGGAAGAGATCCTGGAGGCGCTGCGCAGCTTCACCGGCGTGCCGCAGGAGCGGGAGCTCCCCATGGCGCCGCGGCGGCCGATCCACCTGATGGACTCTCCCGACCGGCCGCAGACGCGCAAGGACGCCGGCCTCGAGCGCGGCATGGCAACGGCCGTGGGGCGGGTCCGCGAATGCCCGGTCCTCCACTACAAGCTCGTGGCCCTCTCCCACAACACCCTGCGCGGCGCCGCGGGCGCCGCCGTCCTCAACGCCGAGCTGATGCACAGCGAAGGGCTGCTCGCCCTATGATCGTCCTCAAGTTCGGCGGCAGCTCGGTCGACTCCGCCGCGTCGATCGAGCGGGTGGCGGGGATCGTGCGCAGCCTGCTCCCGCGCCGGCCTGTGGTCGTGGTGTCGGCCATGGCGAAGACGACGCGCCAGCTCCTCAAATGCGCCGACGCCGCGGCGGCCGGCGACCTGGACCTCCCGACGGCGTACACGCTTTACGAGGAGCTGCGCGGCTTCCACTGGCGCGAGGCGCACGCCGCGGTCCCCGCCGGGGGCCATCGGGTGCTCGACGCCGTGCTGGAGCGCTACTTCGGCGAGCTGCGCCAGCGGATCGACGAGCTCGCCGTGACCGGCCAGCTCACCCCCCGGATCGCCGACGTCGTGGCCAGCTACGGCGAGCTGCTGGCGAGCGCCATCCTGGCGCTGGCGATCGACGGTCTGGGCGACGTCGAGGCCCCGTGGATCGACTGCCGGCAGGTCATGATCACCGACGACGCGTTCAACCGCGCCCGGCCGATCTATGAGGAGACCGATGCCCGCCTGCGCAGGGCGCTCCTCCCTCACGTCGAGGCGGGGAGGGTGCCGGTCCTCGGCGGCTACGTGGGCGCGACGCGGGACGGCGCCACCACCACGCTCGGCAAGGAGGGGTCCGACTTCTCCGCCGCCATCGTGGGAGCGGCGCTGGGCGCGGAGGAGATCCAGATCTGGACCGACGTCGACGGCATGATGACCGCCGATCCGCAGGTGGTCCCGGATGCGCGGAAAGTCTGCACCCTCTCCTTCTGCGAGGCGCTGGAGCTGGCCTGCTCGGGGGCGAAGAAACCGCACTACGGCACCCTCGGCCCGGCGAGCCGGGCCGGCGTCCCCATCCGCGTCCTGAGCTCCAGGACCTCCCGCCTCGGCGAGACGCTCCAGGGCACCCTGATCGGCCGCCGCGACCCCGACGCTCCACCGGTCATCAAGTCGATCACCTCGCGAGCCAACGCTCACCGGATCACCGTGCGAGGGTCCGGCGACGGCTTTCAGGAGGCGGTGTTCGAGGCCTGCGAGCGGTTCCGGCCCTCGCTGATCGTGCTGGGCATTGGAGGCATGGGAGACCCGTCGGACCAGGAGGTCGAGCTCGCCCTCGACAAGGAGGAGCGGCTGTTCGAGATCCACTCCGCGCTCGGGCGGATTGGCGAGTTGGGCCTCGCTCCCGGCCGGGCGGTGGTGACCCTGGTCTCCGAGGACCTGGCGACCAGCCCCGAGCTGCGCGAGAGGACGCTGGCCGCGGCCTCTGAGCGGCCGGGGCTGGAGCCGAGGCTCGTGCTCGCGGGCGTCGCCGCCCCGTGCGTCCGCTGCCTGACGAGCGAGGACGAGTGCCCCTCGGTGGTGGCGTCCCTCCACGAGAAGGTCTTCGGCAGCTCTTCAGGAGAGCCTGTGCCGTGAGCCGTCTCGCGCTGATCGGCTACGGCAAGATGGGCCGGCTGATCGAGCAGCTCGCCCCGGCGCACGGCTTCGAGGTGGTCCTCCGCCTGGACGGCAAGGACAACGCGGGCGGATCGGCGATCACCGCCGAATCTTTCCAGGGCGTCGAGGTGGCGGTCGATTTCTCCATCCCGGGCGCTGTGGCGAACAACGCGGAGCGGATCGCCGCGCTGCGTGTCCCCCTGGTGGTCGGCACCACCGGCTGGCAGGACGACCTGCCGCGGGTCCGCGCGGCGATAGAACGGCACGGCTCGGGCCTCCTCCACGGCGCCAACTTCTCGGTGGGCGTGCAGGTCTTTTACCGTCTCGCCGAGGCCGCCGCCCGGCTCCTCGCGGAGGAGGCCGCCTACGACGCCTGGCTGTACGAGATCCATCACAAGATGAAGAAGGACGCCCCCTCCGGCACGCTGCGAGAGATCCGCCGCGTCATGGAGGAGGCGGGCTACCAGCGGCCGATCGACGTATCGAGCAACCGCGCGGGCGCGGTCCCCGGCACGCACCAGATCGGCTTCGATTCCGAGGCTGATACCATCCTCCTCGAGCACCGCGCGCGCAGCCGGGCGGGGTTCGCGCACGGCGCCCTGCGCGCCGCGCGCTGGATGCTCGGCCGCAGCGGCTTCTACGAGTTCAGCGCGGTGTGGGAGGAGGTCGTCCGGTCCTAGCGACCCGGAGGAACGCCATGTTCCAAGGATGCGGCACGGCTCTGGTCACCCCCTTCCGGGTGGACCAGTCGCTCGACGAAGAGACCCTGCGCCGGCTGGTCCGGCGCCAGATCGAAGGGGGGATCCACTTCCTGGTCCCCTGCGGCACGACCGGCGAGAACCCGACCCTGACCCGGGAGGAGCACTTGCGGGTCGTCGAGATCACCCTGGAAGAGGCGAAAGGGAGAGTGCCGGTGCTGGCGGGCTGCGGCGGCAACAACACCCGCGAGGTGGCGGAGCTGGCCGTCGAGCTGGAAGCCCTCGGAGCGGACGGCCTGCTGGTCGTCACCCCCTACTACAACAAGCCGACGCCCGAAGGACTGTACGAGCACTACAGCGCGGTCGCCAAGGCCACCCGGCTGCCGATCGTGGTCTACAACGTGCCTGGCCGCACCGGGCTCAACGTGGACCCCGCGACGCTGGCGCGGCTGGCGGCGATCGAAACCGTGATCGGCGTCAAGGAGGCCTCCGGCAACATCTCGCAGATCGCGGCGATCTTCCAGGGGGTGCCCGAGGATTTCCGGGTGCTCTCGGGCGACGACGCCATCACCCTGCCGCTGATCGCGCTCGGCGGGGTCGGCATCATCTCAGTGGTCTCGAACGAGGTCCCCTACGCCATGTCGCGCATGACCGCGCTCTGCCTGGAAGGGGACTTCCCGGGCGCCCTGGAAGTGCACCGCCGGCTCCATCCGCTGATGGAGATCAACTTCATCGAGTCCAACCCCGGCCCGGTCAAGGCGGCGATGGCCATGATGAACCTGCTGGACCCGGTCTTCCGCCTCCCCGTGGTCGGCCCGAAGCCCGAGAGCCTGAAGAAGATCGAGAAGGTGCTGCGCGACCTCGGACTCATCCCGGGCTCCGGAGAGAAGCGCGCCGAGGTGCGGCTTGCCGGCTGAAGCGGCCTCGGAAGAGCTGCGCGAGAAGATCCAGAGGCTCTTCGCCGAGCCTCCGGCGGAGTATCTGACGGTCCATTACGAGCTCTTCGAACGCTTCAAGCGGGCGCTCAACCGGGGAGAGGTCCGCGCCGCCGAGCCCGATGCCGCCTCCCCTTGGGGCTGGCGCGTCAACGCCTGGGTCAAGCAGGGGATCCTCCTCGGCTTCCGCATGGGCAGGATCGTCGACATGTCGGTCGGAGCGCCAGACGGCCCGCGGCTCCCCTTCTTCGACAAGGCCACCTATCCGCTCCGCGGGCTCGGACCCGACGCGGGCGTGCGGATCGTCCCCGGCGGCTCCTCCATCCGCGACGGCTGCCATCTCGGCCGGGGGGTCACCTGCATGCCGCCGATGTACGTCAACGTCGGCGCGTACGTGGACGACGGCTCGCTGATCGACTCCCACGCCCTGGTGGGAAGCTGCGCGCAGGTTGGCAAGAGGGTCCACCTCTCCGCCGCGGCGCAGCTCGGCGGCGTGCTGGAGCCGGTGGGCGCCCTGCCGGTGATCGTGGAGGACGACGTCCTGGTCGGCGGCAACTGCGGCGTCTACGAAGGCACGGTCGTCAAGCGCCGGGCCGTGCTCGCCGCCGGCACGATCCTCACCCGCTCGACCCCGGTCTACGACCTGGTGCGGGAGACCATCCACCGCGCCGAAGAGGGGGGCCCGCTGGTCATCCCTGAGGAGGCCGTGGTCGTCCCCGGCTCGCGAGCCGTGACCCGCGGCGCCGGCAAGGAATGGGGGCTGTCGCTCTACACCCCGGTGATCGTCAAGTACCGGGACGAGTCGACGGACGAGCGGGTGCAGTTGGAGGATTGGTTGCGGTAGAAAGCTCAAACAGCCGTCAGGAGCCCCTTGGACTTCATGAACTGCCTCAATTCTTCCCCGGTAGTAAATTCTGGTCCGTCTTCACCTCGCTCCATCTCAGAGCGGAGGATCATCAGATCCCAGCGGCAATCTCTCATCGTCTCCAGCGCGCAGATCAGAGGCTCTACCCAACGCTTGTCGTCCTGTTGAAGAGAAGCAAGAAGCTGCTGCCCCTTGCGCTCAACTTCCCACAGGCCATCGATCAGATCGTCCATAGTGCACCCGAAGAGAGAATTTTTAGAGAGATGGGGCTGAGGCTGTTCCCGAACAAAGAAATTATACGCCGCCTTTATGCGTCATGCAAGACTCTTCATCAATACCGTCTGGCCCAATGTCGGAGGCGAGCCGA
>DASVEF010000127.1:0-13971 GCA_036380715.1 Thermoanaerobaculia bacterium
GCGATCGAGGTGGGACGCTCCCAGGGACGCTACCTGGTCAACAAAGGCTTCACCCTGGAGGTAATGGGGGATTATGAGGCCGCCATCGACACGCTTCTTCGGGCAGAGCCCGACGTGCAAAAACAAGGCGATCCGCGCCTGTTGTACATGCAGCGGCTCAACCTGGCCGTCAACTACTGTCATACCGGTCGCTATGAAGAAACCGTGGAGCTGGTCCAACAGGGACGCGAGATCGCCGCCGAGTTGGGCGACGAGATTGGATTGATCCGTGCAATCTGGCTGGACGGGCGGATCGCCGCGGGGCTGGGCCGGACCCAGGAGGCCTTGAGCTTGCTGGCGCAGTCGCGGCGGCAGTTTGCCGCCCGAGAGATGTGGACTGACGCAGCCTTGGCTTTGCTGGAAGAGGCAGCCCTCCTCCTCGACGCGAGGCGGACGGCAGAGGTCAAGGAGCTGGCTCCGGAGCTTGCCGCGATTCTCAACTCCAAAGGACTGCACCGGGAGGCCCTGGCCGCCCTGCGGCTTTTCCGGGATGCGGTCGAGCGCGAAACGGCCACGGCCGAGCTCGCCCGCCGCGTGCTGCGCTACCTCTTCCGAGCCCGGCACGACCAGGGCCTCCGGTTTGAGTCATGAGCACTGACGGCCGTCAGGGTCCCACCCGCAGCCTTCGTACGGCGTCGGCTGCGGGGCGGTCGGGCAGCCATTGGGGTCTGCGCCGCAGCCGGCATCGGCGCTCGGTCGCGAAGCCGGGCAGCCGCTGGGGTCCATGCCGCAGCCTATGTCGGCGGACGACCCGCTCCAGAGGCTGGTGAACCAGGCGGGCGCGCCGCCGAGGGCGGACAGGGTGAGGGTCAGGGCCAGGGCGACGATCCTCATGAGAATCTCCTTTTGCAAAGAGCCTTCATAAACAAGGTCCGGGTGCACGGAAACGGCGCGCAGTTCGCCGGAGAGAGCCCGCGGAGCGGGCGGTAGCACATAGCCCGGGGCGTCAGCCCCGGGTAGGCCCGACCCAACCACCCCCGAGCCCCCGGAGGGGGCGGCACCTCGAACCGCCTCCGCCGAAGGGAGGTGCCGCCCCGCCGGGGCTCCGGAGGGGTTGAGGGCCCGGTACCCGGGCCTTACGGCCCGGGCTACGTGCTGCCGCCCCCTCCGGGGGCTCCAGAAGCGGTGGCCGCGTCGGATTTGGCTGTATCAGCCGAAGGGGTCCGCACCCGCGCCTGCGTCTGGAGACGGCTGCGGGCCGTCTGAGCAGCCGTTGGGGTCCATGCCGCAGCCGGCATCGGTGCTCGGTCGCGAGGCCGGGCAGCCGCTGGGGTCCCATCCGCACCCTGCATCGGCGGCCGACCCGCTCCAGAGGCTGGTGAGCCAGGCGGGCGCCTCCGAGGGCGGACAGGGTGAGGGCGAGGGCCAGGGCAACGATCTTCATGGCCATCTCCTTTCGCAAAGAGCCTTCCTGAACAGGGTGTCACGAGATCTCGGCGGCGAGGCCGAGGCTGGGGCCGGTGAGCTGGCCGTCCGGGCCGCTGTGGAGGGGGCCGTGGGTGATGACGACGACGTGGCCGTCGCGGATGTGGGCTTCCAGCGGCTGGCCTCTCTCGAGGGCGGCGGCGAAGGCGAGGCCGAGAAAGGCCGCCGTATCGCGGGCGGACGCGAATTCGCGGAAGCAGAGTTGGACGCCGCTCCAAGTCCCCGGGTCCTCGACGGCCTGGGACACGAGCCTCGGCGCCGTCCGCTGCGGCTCGCCGGAGGGCGCGGGCTTGCGCCGTCTCTTGGGGGGAGACTTCCTGACCGGTCGCTTCATGCACAGCTCCTTTCCAAAGGCGGCCGCCCGCATTGGCGGCGCGCCTGGGGTTTCCGGTTCTCCATCTCGCAATCTGCTGTCATGGGAATATACGCGGGGTCTGCAAGTCATTGCAAACAGGGGGTTTGCCTCCGATGCTTTGACCGCTTTTGTTGCGTCGCGCCACGATCGCGTCGAGTCGTGATCGTGCGATGAGGGCACGGCGGCGGCTCACGAGCCGGCGTGCGCTGTCGCCGTGCCTCGTGCGGCGCGGCCGTGGCCTCGTGCGGTGCCGCCGTAGCCTCGTGCGCTCCGCCGTGACCTCGTGGCCTTCAGCCGTGGCCTCGTGCGGTGCCGCCGTGACCTCGTGCGCCCGCGCCGTGAGCTCGTGGGTTCAAGGCGACGCCCAGAGGGAGCCGCCGGCGGCTCGGCCGCGGCGCACGAGGCGACGGCGGGATCGCACGACACCTCGGCGCCCGCTCCCGCGGCCTCGGCGGTCCTCGAAATTTTTCTGTGCTCGGGGTCTTGACAACCGGCCATTTGGTATCTATCTTATACCGCGTAGTAGCTGTTGAAACCGAAAGGAGGCAGACATGAACTGATGAGCGCAGGGCTGTCGTTTCGTATCGTGTCGTAAACGGACAAACTTTTTGAGAGACAAAGGAGAGGCAACATGCCCATCAACGTGAATTCGTTCGCCGATTTCGTTCGCGACTGGGAGGGTCTGCTGGCTGCCGCCAAGGAGCTCGCGGATCAGCTTCCCAACGTCGAGCCGCACACGGCCGAGCTGGAAGCGGCTCTGCTGGAGGTCAAGGCTCTCAAGGACGCCCAGGACACCCATCAGGCCAACCGGCAGAGGGCGACCCAGGAGCTGAAGGAGGCGCTGGGCCGGGGCAAGGACTCGGCCATCAAGCTCCGCGGCTTCGTCAAGGCCAAGATCGGGCCGCGCAGCGAGCTGCTCGTGCGCTTCGGGGTGCCCCCGCTGCGCAAGCGGACCCGCAAGCCGGTGGAAAAGCCCGCGCCCACGGAGGGCGAGGGCTCCAAGCCGGCGCCGTAACGCAGGACTGGCAGGACTCGTTCTTTGACAACTGAATCCTCGGGGGCCGGCCCAGGCTCGGCCGGCCCCCTTTTTCCCGTTCGGCTGGAACGCGTTCAGTCCTTCTGGGGTGATTCTTCCCCGTCATCGCCGAACGAAAGCTGTCCGGGCTCCACCGACGAGAGCGAGAGCTGGCCGGCCGGGTCGTTGGCGAACGACAGTTGGCCCGCCTCGGCTTGCGCCAGCGACAACTGGCCGGGCGAGGCGCCCTGGAGGCGGGATTGAATCCCGGCGATCGCCTGGCGCGTAGCCCGGAGGAGCTCATGGGATCTCCTGGCAGCTCGCGGGGCTTGGGCGTCCAGGATGCGGGCTCAGGGCTTCCGCAGCGGCTCGAGCTGGTCGAGCAATGCGTGGGCGGCGACGGCTCGCACGTTGCGGGCGAGCGGGAAGGTGGCGTCGCCGGCGTGGACCACGTCGAGCCTTTCGAGATCGAGATCTTCGAGCACCGTGGCCATGGAGCGGGTGAGCCGGGGCGCCGTCGTCCTTTTGACCTCGAACCCGTGGCGCCTCCGGCCCGAGACGATGAGCAGGTCCAGCTCGGCGCCGGTGTGGGTCGCCCAGAAGAAGCACTCCTCCGGCCGGGCGTTCAGGCGCTCGATGATCTCCTTGATGAGAAAGCCCTCCCACGAAGCTCCGACCTTGGGATGACCGGCGAGGTCCTCGCCGTTTTCGATCCCCAGAAGGGTATGGAGGAGGCCGGAGTCTTCCACGAAGACCTTGGGAGAGCGCACCTGCCGTTTCCCGAGATTGGCATGCCACGGAGGGAGCTGGCGCAGGACCAGAGCGTCGGTCAGGAGGTCGAGATAACGGCGGACGCTGCTCTCCCCGACGCCGAAGGCACGGGCGATCTCGGCGCCGTTCCAGGTTTGCGCGTGGTAGTGGGCCACCATCGACCAGAAGCGGCGCAAGGTTTCGGCTGGAGTGCGGATTCCGAGCTGCGGGAGGTCGCGCTCCAGAAAGGTCTGCAAAAAGGAGCGCCGCCACTCGACGCTCTCCGCCTCGCCAGCAGCGAGGAACGACCGCGGGAACCCGCCACGCACCCAGAGACGGTCCAGCGCGTCCGGCCCGATCTCGTCGAGAGCGAGACCGTGGAGACGGTGATAGCCGATCCGGCCGGCGAGCGATTCGGAGCTCTGGCGCAGGAGGTCGGGCGAAGCGCTTCCCAGGACGAGGAACTTGGTATCCGAGCCCGGCCGGTCCACCAGAACCCGGAGCACGGGAAAAAGCTCTGGACGCCGCTGGATCTCGTCGAGGATCACCAGTCCCTGAAGCGGGCCGAGGGCCAGCTCCGGATCGGCGAGCAGAGCAAGGTCCGCGGCACTCTCCAGGTCGAGATGGGTTACCGGCCCGCGCCAACCCTCTCCAAAGGCCCGGGCGAGCGTCGTCTTGCCAACCTGCCGGGCGCCGAGGATGGCGACCACGGGAAAGGTCCGGAAGAGCCACGCCAGGCGTTCCAGGTGCCGAAGACGGTCGATCACGGCGCCAGTTTACCTTGAAAATCCACCAACTGTTGGCGGATTTTCAAGGTAACAAGGCCCTTTCAGTCCTTCTGTACTGATTCTTCCCCGTCTTCGCCGAGCAAAAGCTGTCCAGACTCTACCGTTGGAAGCGAGAGCTGCCCTCCCGCATCGGTGGCAATCGACAGTTGGCCCGCCTCGGCTTGCGCCAGCGACAATTGGCCCACTTCGGCCGCGGCCAGCGAGAGCTGGCCGGGCGAGGCGCCCGGGAGGCGGGATTGGATCTCGGCGACGGCCTGGCGCGTGGCCTGGAGGAGCTCGGAGTTGCGCGGAGAACGATCGGCCAGCTCTTTCAGCGGCAGCACGGCCTCCGCGGAGCCGATACGGCCGAGCACGTTCGCCGCGGCGACCTGGAGATCCTTCGGCTCACGCCGGAGAGCCAGGATCAGCGGCGGCTCGGCTTCCGGGCTTCTCGTTGTTTCCAGGGCCAGCGCCGCGGCGGCGGCCAGCTCGCCCTCTTCCTCCAACATCACCTTCGCCAGCGTTTCGACGGCCTCCGTGGCTCTGCTGCGGCCGAGCACCTCCAGGCAGGCGCGGGCGGTCTGGAGGCGCCGGTTGCGTAAGGCGTCGTCGAGAATGGCTCTCGCACGCTCGAACGGCAGCTCTCGATCCAGAATCAACACGGCCCCCGCGCTCAAGGCGTCATCGGCCCGGCTCTCCGCAAACTCCAGGAGGATGGGACGGCCTTCGGCGCCAAGCTCCTTGGCCGCCCGCAGCCGGATCTCGGTGCCCGGGTCCGAGCAGGCGGTGCGGAGCGCCTCGACGGTCACCGGATCCCCAGGGAGCTCATGGGCCAGCAGGAGGAGGTTATGGAGCCGCACACCCTCCTCGGAGTCCCGGTTGGCGTTCTCGGCCACGCGTCGCAAGACATTCATGGGCTGCGCGAACCGCTGGCACAGCTCGACGAGAAAAGGCAGGACGGAAGGGACCTTCCGAGCGGACGTCACCGCCCGGAGCTCGCCAAGCGAGATCTCCAACCGGCCCTTGGAGCGCACCTGGAGCAGCAGATGGCGCGTCCGCTCATCGAGCAACGCGAAGACCAGCCGTACCGGTCCCTCGACGAAGAACGTTCGGTCGAATCTCGCGTCCCCCGTCTGGATCTCCCGCACCCACTGAGTTGGATCCGGCGCCTCGAGACGGATCCTCACCTTCTTGAAATCCGGCGGCCCCGGAGCCACAACCGTGATCAGAGCGTCTTGATCGTTGCCTCCGACGGCATCGATCCGCACATCCACCGGTCCCGCGTATGCCAGGAGCGATGAGCTTGTCTTCTCCACCTGCAGGCCGCACGACGCTGCGGCATCCTGCCAGATCCGCAGATTCCGCCGATTCTTGAAACGTTTCCAGTGCGCCTGCATGCGTTCGTCGAAGAAGATGGAGAGGCCTAACGACAAAAACATTAGCACCCAGAGGACGACTGGAGGAGATTCCATACCGGCGCCGAGCTAAGCGGCTCCTCTCGAAGTTGGTTTCGTTCCTTTCTCGTGGTCGCCGAGAGAACGCTGTCCGGACTCCCGAAAGGAGCGAGAGCTGACCGGCCGAGTCGTTGACAAACAGATACGGTTTCGCTTCGCGGCCAAAGTGAAGTTAAGATCCGCTGGCCTTCGAGCGCGGCCGAGCCCCCTGCGGCACCGCCTCCCGCAACTCTTCGCGGACGACCTGCCGGACGGCCTCGAGCATCGTGCGTTGATGCAGATACGTGGCAAGCGCGTCGTTGATCAAGGTCTGGTAGTTCCCTCCTCCCGCCTGATCGGCAAGCTCGCGGAATGCTTCAATCACCGCGTTGTCCAGGCGGATGGAAATCTTGGTTTTGCCTGTCTCAGCCTTCACCACGGGCCCTCGCTTTGCCTGCGAGAAATCGATGTCCCGATAGGGTTCAGCGGCGACTTTTCTCATATTCCAACCTCTGCCGGCGGTTGGCCCTCCAGGTCGAAATGACCCGAAGAATATCCGGCTCGCGATACGTGTAGACCACGACCAGGAGATTTCCCGTGTCGCTGAGGCCGAGAGTCACGAGGCGCTGCTCCCCTGAGGCGAGCGGGTCTTCTCTCGTGAGAGCGAAGTCATCGGAGAAAACGGTCGAGGCCTCGGCAAAGCTGACTCCGTGCGTCTCGAGATTCGCTGCCGCTTTGGCAGGATCCCACTCGTATCGCACTCAGCTAGTGTATTGACAATTGTCCTCCAGGTCCAGATACAGATGCTGGAGCGCCGCGACGGAGTCAGCTTTCCTTGTCGTCGCCGAGCGAAAGCTGACCGGGCTCCGCCGACGGGAGCGAGAGCTGGCCGGCCGGATCGTTGGCGAGCGACAGTTGGCCCGCCTCGGCTTGCGCCAGCGACAATTGTCCCACTTCGTCTCCGGCCAGCGAGAGCTGGCCGGGCGAGGCGCCCGGGAGGCGGGATTGGATCCCGGCGATCGCCTGGCGGGTGGCCCGGAGGATCTCCGGGTCGCGCGGGGAACGCTCGGCCAATTCCTTCAACGGCAGCACGGCCGCCGCGGAGCCGACGCGGCCGAGCGCGTTCGCCGCGGCGGCCTGGAGATCCTGCGGCTCGCGCCGGAGAGCCAGGATCAGCGGCGGCTCGGCGCCTGGGCTTCCGGTCGATCCCAGAGCCTGGGCCGCGGCGACGGCCAGCTCGCCCTTTTCGCGCATCACCACCTTCGCCAGAGTGTCGACGGCCTCGGCGCCACCCCGGCCGAGCGACTCCAGGCAGGCGCGGGCGGTCCGGAGGCGGCGCCTGCGCAAGGAGTGGATGAGGATGGCTCTCGCGCGCTCGAACGGCAGCTCGCCCCTCAGGGACGAAACGGCCTGCGCGCTCAAGGCGTCGCTCACCGCTCCCTCCGCAAGCTCCAGGAGGACGTCCCGGCCCGCGGCGCCCAGCTCCCTGGCCGCCCGCAGCCGGATCTCGGGACTCTCGTCCGAGCAGGCGGCGCGGAGCACCTCGACGGTCAGCGGATCTCCAGGCAGCTCGCGGGCCAGGAGGAGCAGGTTCTTGAGCCGCACCCCGGGCTGCGGATCCCAGCGGGCGTTCTCGGCCAGGCGCCGCGGGGCGTCCATGGGCTGGGCGAACCGCCGGCCGACGTCGACGAGGAGGGGGAGAATCTCAGAAGCCGGCTCCTTCATCTCCGCCCGGATCTCGCCGCTGACGATCTCCAGCCGGCTCTCGGCGTTCGCGCTGACCAGCAGACGGCGCGCCGGCTCGTCGAGCAGCGCGCACAGGAGCCGCATGGGGCCTTCGACGAAGAAGGCATCATCGAACGACGGGTCCCCGATCTCGATCTCGCGCGCCCGCCGCAACGGCCGGTCCTCCTCAGGGCGGAGCCGCACGCCGGAGAAGCCCGGCGGCCCTGGGAAGACGACCACGGCGTAGGCGCTGTAGTCCTTGCGCCGGGAATCCTGGATCCGCACCTCCAGCGGTCCCGCGCGCGCCTTGAGCCCGATGCGAAGCGCCCTGTAGCTGGAGATCTCCACGAGCTCCAGGCCGCACGCCGCCACAGCCTCGCGCCAGGTCTGCAGGCGCCGGCGGTTGTGCAGGAGGCCGCTCCACGTCGCGGCGCCGCCGACCAGGAACGAGAAGAGAGCTGTCCCGATCGCTACCCACATGGGGATCCCCTCAGAAGAAGAAAAAATCCTCCGGAAGCACAGGCGAACGGAAGAGGCCTCCCAGCGGTAGGACCCTCACCCCCTGGCCCCCTCTCCCATCCGCACTCCCGCCGCCCGGGAGAGGGGGAAGCGTTCTCCAGGAGGCCCTTCGGAGCGAAGCGAAGATCTGCCTCCCCCCTCTCCCGGGTGGGTGTGAGTGCGGGTGGGAGAGGGGGGCCGGGGGGGTGAGGGCTCAGCGGTGCGGCGCGCACGTTTCCCCCTCAGACCAGCCGGACGACCGGCTCCTCGCGCATCAGGTCTCGCTGCGTGAGGAGGTCCCGGACGGTTGCCATCAGCCAGCGCTCGGAGCTGACGCCGAACGCGATTTCGAGACGGGGACGGCGGTCGCGCGGGGAGTGCGGTGGATCGAGATAGCCAAGGGTGGGGCTCGTCGCGTTGAGGGGCACGACGACCTGGGCGTCGCCGGCTGCGCCGCCCACCTTGTGGACGTTGCCGGCGGCGTCCCAGACGAAGCGCCGCTCGTCGCCGTCCGCGCGAGAGACTTCGCAGATCAGCAGCTTGAAGAGGCTCTCCGGCTCGCCGAGCGCGCACGTCGGCACGAGCTGCCGCTTCCACAGCTCGGGAGAGGTGGGGAACCGCGTCCCTCGGGGCACGATGACCGTGTACTGGGCCTCGCCGGTCTTCGGGTCGTGGGTGACGAACGCGTAGTCGTGGACGATGAAGTCCAGGGCGTCCATCCGCTCGCCGGCGAAGCAGGCGGCGCCGTAGACCACCGCCTCGAACGGCTGCCAGGCCCGCACCCGGCGCCGCTCGAAGCGCTCTTCGAACCACGAGAAGAAGCCGGGCAGGAGCGTCGAGCCGCCCACCAGCAGCACGTCCTCCACTTCACTCGCGGCCACGCGGCCCTGCTCCAGAACCTCCTCCAGCGAGGCGGACAGGCTGCGATAGAACCCGTGCTCGTCCAGGATCTCCCGGAGGCGGGAGTTGGTGAGCGCGACGTACCCGTGGCCCGGCCGGGATGGCGCCCGGGAGATCGGCCCCCCCGGGCTCATCAGGAACGCCGCCGCCTCCTCGAAGAACACGGCTTCCTTCACCCGGCAGGCTTCGGCGAGCATCAGCCGCCGCCACAGGCGGGAGACCTCGTCGTCGTCCGCGGTGAGGTCGTGGCCCATCTGGCGGCAGAGGTCCTGCAGCACCCAGCCGTCGACGGCGTTGCCGCCCAGAGGACGCCCCCGTTTGGCCAGCACGGTCGCCTGGCCGCTGACGGCCCCCTGCGGCGAGAGGCGGACGAGGACGACGTGCATGGTGCCGCCCCCGACATCCACGACGAGGACGGTGCGCTCATGGGTGAGACTGATCCCGTAGCCGAGCGCCGCCGCCACCGGCTCGTCGACGAAACGGACCCGGCGCACGCCCAACTGGCGCAGCGCCTGCTGCACCTCCGCGCGGTAGGTCTCGAACGCCGACACCGGCGACGTCACGACGAGGTCGCGCACCCGGCGCCCGGTCGCCGCCTTGACCTCGCGCAGCAGCTCGCGGAGGAACGCGTGGGCGGCGTCGCGGGCGGTGAGGCTCTCCCGCCCCACCCGCGCCAGCGGCCGCAGCGATTCGCCGCTCAGGCCCGGCTTGAAAGTGGGCACGAACGAGGGATGGACCACGCCCTCGTTGCGTTCGAGCGCCTGCCGCCCGATGAGCGCCCGCCGGCCGATGAAGAACCGCCGCGCCAGCGGAGGCCAGCTCCCCAGACGGTCGAGCACCCCCGGGTTCTCGAGGAAATGGACGGCCGACGGCACCAGGCGTGGCGCCTCGAGCGGGTCATTGGCCTCGGGCTTCCGGCAGACGGCGGGCAGCTCGACGAGGCGGGGCTTGCCGATAGACTCGTCCCAGAACGCAACTCCAGAGTTCGTCGTCCCGAGGTCGAGCGCCCAGCCGGTCATTTAGAGAGCCATTATAGACGGCTCATGGGTGCCCCGATCGGGTACGTGACCTCCAGTTGCGGTGCTAGACTTCTCGCCATCATGAGAACCATGCAAAAGATTGGCAGCGTTCTGGCTGGCCTGGCGCTCGCGGTGGCGTCTCCGCTGCTCGCCGACGAGGCCCGGACGCTGCGGCTCGCCGACGGCGTCGAGATGGCCTACGTCGAGCGCGGCGCAGGCGATCCGTCCCTGGTGTTCGTGCACTGCGCCAACTGCCGCAAAGAGATCTGGCGGGAGACGCTCGACGCCTTCGCCGCGACGCACCGGGTGGTGGCGATGGACCTGGCGGGGCACGGGAGCTCGGGGGCGAACCGGGAGCGGTTCACGATCGATTCGCTCGGCGCCGACGTCGCCGCTCTCGTCGAGCATCTGAAGCTCCCGCGGGTGATCCTGGTCGGCAACTCGCTCGGCGGCCCGGTCTCGCTCGAAGCGGCGAAGCGGCTCGGCCCCTCGCGCGTCCTGGCCGTGGTCGCGGTCGACACCCTGCACAACGTCGAGCTCGTGTGGCCCGAGGAAGACTGGCGCCGCCGGCTCGACGCCTACCGGAAGGACTTTCGCCCCGCCTGCAATGAGCTGATGCTCGCCCTGGTGCCGAAGAAGTCGCCGCCCGCGGTGCGCGAACGGATCGACCGCGAGACGTGCGAAAACGATCCGCGGGCCGCGATCTCCCTTTTCGAAACCTTCCGGACCTACAACCAGGCCGCGGCGATGCGCGCCGCCGGTGTTCCGGTCTGGGCGATCAACTCGACCAGTTTCATCCCCACCAACGCCGACGTCAACCGCAAACACGGCGTGTCGTTCGAGGCGATCCTGATGGAAGACGTCGGGCACTACCCGCACATCGAGCGGCCCGAGGAGTTCCAGCGCCACCTCCGCCGGGTCATCGACGCCGTCGCGACCCCAGCGGCGGCCGCCTCTCCCCGCAAGTAGGCATCCAGACAGCAAGATCGAAGGTCCCGCGCCGGTGAGCCCCTGGAAGAAGCTGCTCGCCGCGCCTTCCGTGCGATGGAGGCTCCCGCAGATGATCCTGAAGGCCCTGGCTCTTGCCGCGCTGCTCTCCGCCGCCGCTGTCCCCGGAATGGCCGAGACCCCCTGGGACGTGACCGTGCCCCGGGGCGAGGTCCGGGAGATCGATTTCACCACCCGCGAAGGGACCTGGATGTCCCTCGACCTCTCCCCCGACGGGAAGTGGATCGTGTTCGACCTCCTGGGCCACATCTACCGGCTGCCCGCCGCGGGGGGCGAGGCCGAGTGCCTGACCCAGGCGAGCGGCGTGGCGCTGAATATCCATCCCCGCTTCTCTCCCGATGGCGGACGCATCGCTTTCGTCTCGGACCGCGGCGGCCATCCCCACCTGTGGGTCATGAACGCGGACGGCTCGGACCCCCGGCACATTCCGACCGATCCCAGGTACCGGTTCCTGCAGCCCGCCTGGAGCCCCGACGGAAAGCACCTCTTCGCCCGGCGCTGGGACGGCCTGTACCGGATCTCCCTCGAAGGCCCCGATGACAAGAGAGAGGAGCGGCTGGTCGAAGAGCTGGCGAGTTGGCCCTCTCCCTCCCGCGACGGCCGCTTCCTCTACTTCTACGCCTCGCGGCCGATCCAGGACAGCAACGAGATCCGTGGCGACCTGGCGGACGGCCGGGCGCTCCGCCGGCTGGACCTCGCCACCGGCAAGGCCGAGGACGTCCCGGTGGCGGCGCTCCCCGGCGGCGCCCTGGCGCCCCAGATCTCCCCCGACGGCCGCCGCCTCGCCTTCGCCCGCCGCGTGCCCGGGGGCACCACCACCTGGCGCGGCCACGTCTACGCCGCCCGCACCGTCCTCCGGGTGCGCGACCTGGAGACGGGGGACGAGCGGGTGGTCATGGACCCCATCGAGACCGACCTTACGATGGAGTACGACAACAAGCAGCTCCGCGAGCTTCCGGGCTACGTCTGGAGCGCGGACGGCTCGTCGATCCTGCTCACCCAGGGAGGGCAGATCCACCGCCTGAGCGTGCGCGACGGCCGGATCGAGACCATCCCCTTCACCGCGCGCGTCCGGCGGACCATCTCGCAGCAGGCGAACGCTTCCCGCAGGATCGACGACGGCCCGCTCCGGGTCCGCATGCTGCGCTGGCCTGTGGCTTCTCCGGACGGCCGCCGGCTGGCCTTCCAGGCGCTGAACAAGATCTGGGTGACCGGCAGTGACCGCGAGGGGGATTCCCCGCGCCGCCTCACCCCGGAGAGCTTCCCAGCCCCGGAATGGACGCCGGCCTGGTCTCCCGACGGCCGCTGGGTCGCCTTCACCACCTGGGACGATCCCGGCCGCGGGCATGTCTGGAAAGCTCCGGCGGACGGTGGAGAGCCGGTCCGCCTCACGCGAGCCGCGGGCGAGTACCTGCACCCGGTCTGGACCCCCGACGGCCGCGAGATCCTGATCGTGCGCGGCCCCGGCGTCTACGCCGCCGGCTTCACCTGGGCCGACAACCCCTGGTACGAGATCGCCCTGCTTCCTTCGGGAGGAGGAGAGCCGCGGACACTGACCCGGGTGAGCCGGCCGCGGTACAGCTTCGAGCTCTACTCCCACCGGCGGGAGATCGCCTGGCCCTCGTTCGGCCCCGACGGCAGGATCTTCTTCCCCGAGCAGCGCGAGGAGGAAGGCGACTTCGTGACCGACCTCGTTTCGGTCGACAAGAGCGGCGGCGACCGGAAGGTCCACGCGTCCTTCCCGAACGCCGACGAGGCCACGCCTTCTCCCGACGGCCGCTGGATCGCCTGGGAAGGGGGAGGCGAGGTCTTCGTCCATCCCTTCCCCCAGCCCGGGACGGACGGCAAGCCGCCGCTCCTGGACCGGCGCGCCGAGGGCTTTGCCGGCCGGCAGCTCACCACCGACGGCGGGCTCGCTCCGCGCTGGATCGGCGCCGACACCTTAGGGATTGGCGACGGCGACCGCTACTACCTCTGCAAGGGTCCCGCGGACTGCCGGCTGAGCGCTCGCGAAGTACGGCTGGAGCGTCCGCGCGCGCTTCCCTCGGGCAGCCTGGCCCTCACCGGAGCGCGGCTCGTCACCCTGGACGGCCGCAAGGTCCACGAGCGCGGCACCGTGGTGGTGCGGCGTAACCGCATCGCCTGCGTCGGAGACTGCGACGTCCGCGGTGTGGACCGGGTGATCGACGCCGCGGGCACCACGATTGTCCCGGGCTTCATCGACATGCACGCCCACCACAGCGACGCACAGGCCGGGATCATCCCCTGGCGCAACTACGAGGCGGCCGTATACCTCTCCCATGGCGTGACGACCACCTTCGATCCGGACGCCGGCGCTCAGAACGCGTTCTCCACTGCCGAGACCATCGAGGCCGGAGGGATGGTCGGGCCGCGCTGCTTCAGCACCGGCGATCCGATGTTCTCCAACGACGGTCCGAACTGGATGGAGGTCCGGGACCCCGCCGAGGCGCGGGGCATCGTGCAGAGGCTCGCCGGCTGGGGGGCGCCGACTGTCAAAGAGTACCTGCAGCCCCGGCGCCCGCAGCGGCAGTGGCTGTTCGAGGCGGCGCGCGAGGCCGGCGTGCGGGTCACCAGCGAGGCCGCGAGCTACGAGGAAAACCTCACCCGTATCATGGACGGTGGCACCGGCTTCGAGCACGCGCTCGGCTTCGCGCCGATGTACGGAGACGTGGCGCGCTTCTTCGGCCAGGCCGGCTTCTTCTACTCGCCGACCTTCCAGGCGAGCGGCCCCGGCCCCGAAAACAAGGAGCTCTTCCTCTCCCGGATCGAGCCCGACCAGGAGGCCAAGCTCCGGCGCTTCCTGCCGCCGTCCTATCTCCTGTCCCGTCTGCGGACGAGGGCGGTCCGGCCGGAGGCTGCCTATGGCTATTCCATCATCGCCGAGGGTCTGGCCGACGTGATCGCGGCGGGCGGCGGCGGCGCCATCGGCTCCCACGGCGAGATGCACGGCCTCGGCTCCCACTGGGAGATCTGGATGGCCGCCTCCGCCCTCGGCCCGCAAGGCGCCCTGGAGCTC
>DASVEF010000128.1:0-3616 GCA_036380715.1 Thermoanaerobaculia bacterium
TGGGAGAGGGGGGAGATCGAAGTGCTGGGAGGTGGCGCCCCTCTCCCGGTGACGGGAGAGGGGTCGGGGGTGAGGGTCTGGGCGGGAGAGGCCGCGAAGGTGAGAGCTTTGGCGGAAGAGGCCGGCACCTGCGTCGCCGACGCTCAGACCCTCTGCCTCCAGGATTCCCGGTTCCGGGTCAGCGTCGAATGGCGCGACCAGCGCAACGGCACCCGCGGCGAGGGCCAGGCCGTGCCGCGCACCGACCAGACCGGCACCTTCTGGTTCTTCGACTCGCGCAACGTCGAGCTGGTGGTGAAGGTCCTCGACGGCACTCTGCTCAACGGCAAACACTGGTTCTTCTACGGCGCCCTGTCCGACGTCGAGTACACGATCACCGTCTTCGACACGGCGACGGGCGTGCGGAAGCGCTACCGCAACCGGCCGCGGAACCTCTGCGGCCAGGGCGACACCGCGGCCTTCTGACGAAACCGCCTGTTTTGTGATACTTTCCCCCGGATTCTGACCCGGCCGGCGGTGACGCCGCCCTTCCGGAGGGCGGCGAGCCGGGGCCGGCGGAGCGGTTCCTGGAGGGGTTCCAACCCTGTCAGCGCGGCGCGGACCGGCCCGCCTCATCGAGGGGCGCGGGCGCGGCTCGCGTTGTGAATACGTCTAATCTTCGGAGGAATTTATGTCGATCCACAGACTCCTTGACCGGACCGGCCGGGCGCGCAAGGGCCTGCTGTTCCTGGCGGTGGCGGCGCTGCTGTCGCTGCTGAACGCCGCGCCGGCCGCGGCCAGCGAGGCGGAGCTGGTGCTCCCCGATCTCGGCAGCGTCTCGTTCTTCGGGATCAGCGGGCACAACCTGCTGCTCTCCGGCCTCGTCGTCTGCTTCGGCGGCATCGTGTTCGGGATGATCATGTACTCGCAGCTCAAGAACCTCCCGGTCCACCGTTCGATGCGGGAGATCTCCGAGCTGATCTTCGAGACCTGCAAGACCTATCTGGTCACCCAGGGCAAGTTCATCATGGTGCTGGAGGCGTTCATCGCGGTGGTGATCGTCTTCTACTTCGGCTGGCTGCGCGACTTCCCCGTGGCCAAGGTGGCAACGATCGTCCTCTTCAGCCTGATCGGCATCGCCGGCAGCTACGGCGTGGCCTGGTTCGGCATCCGGGTGAACACCTTCGCCAACTCGCGCTCGGCCTTCGCCAGCCTGCGCGGCAAGCCGTTCCCGACCTACGCCATCCCGCTCAAGGCCGGCATCAGCATCGGCATGCTGCTGATCAGCGTCGAGCTGGTGCTGATGCTCGCGATCCTGCTCTTCGTGCCGCGCGATTACGCCGGCCCGTGCTTCATCGGCTTCGCCATCGGCGAGTCGCTGGGCGCCGCGGCGCTGCGCATCGCGGGCGGCATCTTCACCAAGATCGCGGACATCGGCTCCGACCTGATGAAGATCGTCTTCAACATCAAGGAGGACGACGCGCGCAACCCCGGCGTGATCGCCGACTGCGTGGGCGACAACGCGGGCGACTCGGTCGGCCCGACCGCCGACGGCTTCGAGACCTACGGCGTCACCGGCGTCGCGCTGATCACCTTCATCCTGCTGGCGGTCAACGAGGCGGTGGCGGGTCCCAACTTCGCGACGATCCAGATCCAGCTCCTGGTGTGGATCTTCGTGATGAGGATCCTGATGATCATCACCAGCGGCGTCTCCTACGGCCTCAACGAGATGTTCGCCAAGGGGCGCTACGGCAACGCCGACGCGATGAACTTCGAGGCGCCGCTGACCTCGCTGGTCTGGCTGACCTCGCTGCTGTCGATGGCCGTCACCTTCATCGCCTCGTACCTGCTCATCCCGGACCTCGGCGGCGACACCAGCCTGTGGTGGAAGCTGTCGACGATCATCAGTTGCGGCACGATCGCCGGCGCCCTGATCCCCGAGCTCGTCAAGGTCTTCACCTCGGTCGAGTCGGGCCACGTCAAGGAGGTCGTCACGGCCTCGCGCGAAGGCGGCGCGTCGCTCAACATCCTCGCCGGCCTGATCGCCGGCAACTTCAGCGCCTACTGGATGGGCCTGACGATCGTCGCCCTCATGGGCGCGGCCTACGGCGTCAGCCTGGCCGGCCTCGGCAGCCTGATGATCGCCCCGGCCGTCTTCGCCTTCGGCCTGGTGGCCTTCGGCTTCCTCGGCATGGGCCCGGTGACCATCGCCGTCGACTCCTACGGCCCGGTGACCGACAATGCGCAGTCCGTCTACGAGCTGTCGACCATCGAGACCCTGCCGAACATCCGCCAGGACATCCGCCAGGAGTTCGGCTTCGACGTCGACTTCGACCGCGCCAAGCACCACCTGGAGGCCAACGACGGCGCCGGCAACACCTTCAAGGCCACGGCCAAGCCGGTGCTCATCGGCACCGCGGTCGTGGGCGCCGTGACCCTGATCTTCTCGATCATCGTGGTGCTCACCAACGGCCTGACCCAGGACCTCGAGAAGCTGTCGCTGCTGCACGCCCCCTTCCTGCTCGGGCTGATCACCGGCGGCGCGGTCATCTACTGGTTCAGCGGCGCCTCCTGCCAGGCGGTGTCGACCGGCGCCTACCGCGCGGTGGAGTTCATCAAGCGCAACATCAACCTGGATGAGGGCGCCGAGAAGGCCTCGATCGCCGACAGCAAGCGGGTCGTCGAGATCTGCACCCAGTACGCCCAGAAGGGGATGTTCAACATCTTCCTGACCATCTTCTTCAGCACCCTGGCGTTCGCCTGCCTGGAGCCCTACTTCTTCATCGGCTACCTGATCTCGATCGCGATCTTCGGCCTCTACCAGGCGATCTTCATGGCCAACGCCGGCGGCGCCTGGGACAACGCCAAGAAGATCGTCGAGGTCGACCTGAAGGAGAAGGGCAGCGCCCTGCACGCGGCCACGGTGGTCGGCGACACGGTCGGCGATCCGTTCAAGGACACCTCGTCGGTGGCCATGAACCCGGTCATCAAGTTCACGACCCTGTTCGGCCTCCTCGCCGTCGAGCTGGCGATCGAGATGGACAAGACGGCCAGCACCGCCCTGGCGCTGATCTTCTTCGGGATCTCGGCCTTCTTCGTCTGGCGCTCGTTCTACCGCATGCGGATCGAAACCAAGATGGCCTGACACCTCACCGCGGGAGCGCCGCGATCCCGGCGCTCCCGCACCGCTTCACCTGGTGATCGAAAAGCTCGGCCTCAGCCTCGGCGAGCGGAATGAGCCGCTAGAAGCCGGCGGACCTCGCCCTGTACGAGGTCTGAGCGGCTCCGGCGGAGCGGCAAGCGGATAAGGGCTGAAACGAGCAGGTCGCGGTCCCCAACGAGCCGTTGGGCGCCAGAACGAGTCGTTGCGCCCTCCAACGAGTCGTTGGACGCCGAAAACGAGCTGTTGCGTCCTCCAACGAGTCGTTGGGCGCCACAACGAGTCGTTGCGCCGCCCAACCACTCGTTGGGCCGTCCAACGGCTGGATCGGCGTCTCCAACCACTCGTTTTGTCGCGCAACGGCTCGTTGGAGGGCGCGACGGCTCCTTGGAGGGTTCGGACGTTGGCCTGGGCAGGAAAGCCACCCGTTTCGAGCCCCGCCGCCTCAACCCCGGCCGCGCTCTTCGAGCAACGCCC
>DASVEF010000129.1:0-17131 GCA_036380715.1 Thermoanaerobaculia bacterium
TCCAGCAGGTCGTCCTCGACCGGAGCGGCCGTCCGCGGGCGCGGCAACCCTTCCGGATGAACCGTGATCTCGCTGCCGGAGATCCGGATCACGTCGCCCGGCCGCACCGGCATCGGGCCGAGCACCGGCTGCCCGTTGAGCCGCGTCCCGTTGCGCGAGCCCAGGTCCTCGACCAGGAGGGTCGAGCCCGCCCGGAAGAACCGGGAATGGCGGCGGGACAGGAACGGATCGGCCAGCGTGAGATCGGCCTCCGCCGACCGTCCGACCACCAGGGTTTCCCCTTGGAAGGGGAAATCGTATGGAGCGCCTTCGGCCGGAATGATGTGCAGACGGAAAGAGGGCGTGTCCACCGGTGTTGCCTCGGGGACAGCTTACCTCAAGGTCTCACACCGCGCTGTGCGGGCTCGGTGGCTCCACGGGCGCCGGAGGCGCGCTCGTGCTCTGTCCGGCGCGGTAGAGCAGATAGGAGACGGCGACCACCAGCGCGATCCCCAGGGCCGCGCCGGCCGGGCCGGTGATCCAGGCGAAATCGCCCTGGCCGAAGTGAATGGAATCGAGCCACCGGCTCCAGCCGGACTCCGACCAGTGCTTCTTCGCGGCGAGCACGAGCGCGATGGCCACGCCCACGAGCCCTTCGCCGGCGATCATGCCCGAGGCGGCGAGGACGCCGGGGTCTCCCTCCACGGCGCTCTGCGGCCGGCGCGCTTCCACCATCCGCCGCACCAGGCCGCCCACGAAGATCGGCGTCAGGCTGCCGAGCGGCAGGTAGATCCCCACGGCGAACGCCAGCCCCGGCAGGCCCGCCAGCATCGCCGAGAGCGCGAAGGCCGAGCCCGTGCCGACCAGGCCCCAGGGGAGCGATCCGGCGAGCACGCCGTCGATGACCGTCCGCATCAGCGTGGCCTGCGGGGCCGCGAGGTCCTCCGAGCCGAAGGTGTAGGCCTTCCCCAGGAACAGCACCGTGCCGGCCACGGCCCAGCAGGCGAAGGCGGCGCCCAGGAACTGCCCGGCCTGCTGCCGCGCCGGCGTGGCTCCGACCAGGTATCCGGTCTTCAGGTCCTGCGAGATGTCGCCCGCCTTGGACGCGGCGATGCAGACCACCGTGCCCACGGTCAGGATGGCGGCGCGCGCCGACGGATCGGTCCATCCGAAGAGGACGAAGACGAGCGCCACGCCGAGCAGGGTGACCAGCGTCATGCCCGAGGTCGGGTTCGACGAGACGCCGATCAGGCCCACGATGCGCGACGAGACCACGACGAACAGGATGCCGAAGATCCCCACGCCGAGCGCCGCGGCGAGGCGCGGCACGAAGCTCATGTTGCCGGCGATCAGGCCGGGGATCGACACCAGGGCGAGCACGACCACCGCGGGCCCGGCGAGCACCACCCAGCCCGGCACGTCGCGGTCGGTGCGGGGGACGGGCCCGGCGCTGTCCGGCCCGGCGCCCTCCTTCCGCATGTCGCGGAGGACCGCCATGAGCGAGGCATACATGGTCGGCAGCGCACGGAAGACGGTGACGATGCCGGCCGCGGCCACGGCGCCGGCACCGATGTAGCGCACGTACCGCGACCAGATCTGCCCGGACGAAAGGTCGTGGATGGTCGTCGTGGTCTCGGGGAACAGCGGCATGGGCAGCGCGTCGCCGACGATGGCGATCAGCGGCGTGAGCACCAGGGCCGACATCAGGCTCCCCGACACCATGATCGCCGACTGCCGGTAGCCGAGGATGTAGCCCACGGCCAGGAGCGCCGGAGCGACCTCCAGAGCGAGCTCGGCCTTGGGCAGGAAGGTGACCGGTGCGGCGATCTCCGAAGCGATGAGGACGCCGGCCCCGAGCGCGAGCTTGATCACGGCGCCCACGGCGAGCCCGATGAAGATCCACCGCCCGCCGCCCGCCTCGGCGGTCGTCGCCCGCAGCACCTCGGCGCAAGCGGTCCCTTCGGGATACGGGAGCTCGTCGGCGCTCTTGACGATCAGCAGGCGACGCAGAGGCACCATCGCGGTGATGCCCAGGATCGCGCCGAGGAAGGCCAGGGCCACCACCTGCCAGTACGGCGGGGCCATCCCCCACAGGAACAGGGCCGGAATGGTGAAGATCGTGCCCGACGCGAGCGACGAGCTGGCCGACCCGATCGTCTGCGACATGTTGGCTTCGAGGATCATGCCGCCGGGCCGGCGGCTCATGAAGCGGAAGAGAGCCACCGTGAGGACGGCGATGGGGATCGACGTCGAGACCGTCAGCCCGACCCGCAGCCCGAGATAGGCGTTGGCCGACCCGAAGATGATCCCGAACACCACCCCGGCCACGGCGGCGCGCAGGGTGAACTCGACGACCGATTCGTCCCGCGAAGACGGCAGCTCCATAGGCCCCTCCTCCTCAGGAAAACGACGGCGGAGAGGCTAACACAGCGGCCGGACGGGATGCGGTCCTACCCCGCCGCGATCGCCGAGCCGGTGAAGGCCACGATCCGTGTATAGGGGTGAAAGGCGGCGAGCGGATTCGCGTTGGCCGCACCCCACTGGGTGACGCCGCGGGGGAGCAGCTCCGCGAGGTCGTACCGGCGGTCTCCCGTCCCGAACGGTGCGCTCGCCACGAGGTCCGCCGAGAAGACGTTCATCGACAGCGCGAGACCGCCGGGGAGGGGCGAGGAGATCGTCGCCCCCATGACCACGCTCGCCCGCCGGAACGTGGCCACGCACTGTCCCCGCGAGAACGAATCGGGATCGTCGAACGAGGCCCCGCCCTCGGGGTTGTAATAGAGGCTGAAGCCGCCCACCGTGTCGAGGCCGATCCCGATGTTGCCGTTGGTGACCGGCTTGGCCTGGAAAGGCTCCGAGCGAAACGTCAGCCGCGCCGTCGCCTCGCCGATCCGGGTCTCATCGGTGAAGAGCTCGGCACTGACCCCTGCAAGATGAAGGAAATACCCGAGATCCTGGAGCGAGCCGTCCGGAGACTCATAGAAACGGCCGGTGACGTACCAGACGACGCGGGCGGGCGGAATCGCGGTCATAGGGGTCCTCGTAGGTCGAAGCCTCGTCTCATCATACTCTGCCGGCCGCGTTCGCGGCGTTCCCTCGTTTGCCCCAGAGCAGCGCGTCCAGGCTCCATTCGCCGCCGCCCCGTCCGACCATGTACAGGAAGATGAAGCAGAACAGGACCGCGGCAATGCCCTGGTTCTGGAACGGCCACCCGCCCTGGGGCGCGTGGAACTGCCAGTACGCGACCGCCATCTCGCCGCACAGGAGAAACGCGACCGGCCGGGTGAAGAGCCCGAGCAGGATCGCGAGACCGCCAACGACTTCCATCACCTTGCCGATACCGATCTGGGACATCAGGGCCGGGGGCGGCCCCGCCTCGGGAGGCACCCCGCCGAACCATCCGAACAGGGTTGCGGTGCCCACCTGGAAAAACAAGAAGCCCACCACGACGCGAAGCACGAAATAAGTGATCTCTTCCACTCGGGTCCAGTTCATCGGCTCTCTCCTGATCAGATCTCAAACAGCGTTATTTGGCAAAGACCGGCCACCCAGGCCGTCACAGCTCGAACGGCTCACACCCCTCGAACGTCTTGCGCCGCCGCAGGTTCTCCTGGATCACCTCGGGCGGGATCTGGTCCACCAGGATCTGGAGCTGCTCCAACCAGTCGGGTCCTCCCACCGGCCGGTTCTCACGCAAGGCGCGGACATCCTCCGGGGTCGTGGAAATGTCCCGTTCGAGGTCGGGGAGATCATAAGGTTTTTTCGAGGTCATCGAATCGATCCTCCAGGCCGTGGCGTTCGAACTGGGCACGGATCTCTCTTCGATCGACACCCGGCAGACCCAAGAGGAACCGGATGTCCGCCATCTCCTGGAACGTCCGGGCCGGGTCGTTCTTCATGGCCAGAACCTTCAGTGCAGCCAGATGCTCTGGCCGGGGAACGGGCACCTCCAGGCCCCCGGGTCCCCTGGATCGCTTGCAGTCGGCGAAGAGTGTATCGCTCGTCTCTCCATGCACGTAGATGAAGTCGAGCTTTCCTCTGGACGGGTCCGGGTGAGAATGGTTGGAGTACCCGCTCGACCGGTGCAGGGTCTGATACCCGAGGGATTCCAGGAATCGAATGAGGTTCGCTTGAGCGGCGGAGTCCACGACGAGGTCCAGATCCAGGGTGGTCCGGGGGAGCCCATACATCGCGATCGCGACACCTCCGATCACGCCATATCGATAACCGCTCCCCTCCAGGAACGCGGTGAGCTCGAGCAGAACGGCGCCGAAATTCACGGAGCCTGCCTCCAAGAGACCTTGCTTTGAGCCCCCGGAGGGGGCGACAGCACGTAGCCCGGGGCGTGAGCCCCGGGTACGCGGCCCCCCAACACCCCCAAGCCCCGGAGGGGCGACAGAGGGCCGAGGGGCGTGAGCCCCGATGGAGGGAGGGGGTAGGGTGCCGCCCCTCCGGGGCTCAGGGAGAAATTGGGATCTCCTACCCGGGGCTTACGCCCCGGGCTACGTGCTGCCGCCCCCTCCGGGGGCTCTCCCTCCGCGTAGATCGGGTCTCGGAGTATCACCGGGCCTCAGTGCTTCGGCGCCAGCCGCTCTACCAGCAATCCCGCCGCTTCGCGCAGCGCCGCTTCGGTGTATTTGACCACCATCGCCCCCCGCCACTGCGCCTGGAAATCCGTGTTGTCCAGCGGATAGGCGGGCTTGCGGGCGAGGCGGGCGGCTTCGGCGATCGTTTCGGGGGTCAGGGGTTTGCCGATCAGGAACGCGGAGGCTTCCTGTGCCGGGACGGGATAGGAGCCGACGGCTCCGAGGTAGATCCTCGCGTCGGCCACCATCCCCACCGGGTCTGTCCAGAGGGCCACGGCGGAGGAGAGGACGGCGAAGTCGATCGAGCCGCGGCGGCGGAGCTTCCAGAAGGCGGAGCGGCAATGGAGACTGTCGGCCGACTGCGGCAGCAGGATCCCGGCCACGATCTCGTCCGGCCGCTTGGCCAGGTAGCGGATGCCGTCGTCGTGGTAGAGCGCTTCGATGGGGACGGCCCGCTCGCCCTCCGTCGAAACCAGCAGCGCCCGGGCCCCCAGGGCGCAGAGCATGGGCGCGGAGTCCGAGGCGGAGTGGGCGACGCAGCGGGGCGAGCTGGTGGCCACCCAGCAGATCTCCCCTTCCTCTTTCATGCAGTAGGAGACGGAGCGCCGCCAGTCCTCGGTCTGGTTGTAGTAGGTGCAGCGGGTGTCCACGCAGACGTTGCCGCCGATCGTGCTCATGTTGCGCAGCGGCGGCGAGGAGATGGAGGCCACGGCCCGCGCGAAGGCGGGGTAGCGAGCGAGGATCCGCGGATCGCGCTCGATGTCGGTGAGGATCGTCGTCGCGCCGATGCGCACCTCGCCGTTCGCCTGGATGCCGGCCAGGCCGGGCACGCGCATCAGGCTGACCACGGTCTGCGCCTTCTGGTTCCGGCGCTTCATGTTCGGCCACAGGTCGGTGCCGCCGGCGACCAGGCGGACCCGGTTCGGGTCGGCCCCCTCGCCCGCGAGCACCTCCGCGGCCTCGCTAAGGGTCCTGGCCCGGATAAAGCGAAAGCTGGGTAGACGCAGCATCTCAGAGAATCTCCCCTGTTTTGAAATAGCCGCTGCGCAGAATCTTCCTCGCCCCCAGCCTGGGGTTGGAAACCCCAGGCTGGTCTGTATCACCCTGCGGGCGAGGATCGGGGGAGGGAGTCGCTCCTTGGAGCGAAACAACCCAGCCTGGGGTTTCAACCCCAGGCCGGGGGGTGAGGGCCCTCACCGCGCCCCCTTGAGATCCGTCGTCAAAGCCGCGATCCTCTTCTTCTTGAGCGCCTCTTCCCGGCTCATCATCGTGCCGGCGGAGGAGCGCATGCCGGAGCGGAGCTTCTCTCGGTAGTCGTTGATGGCCGTGCCGTCCCCGCCCTGCTCGGGCGTCGGAACGATCAGGTTTTCTCCGAAGTCCACCTCCGGGAAATCCTTGGGGCCGTAGCGCCCCTCCACCCCCTGGGCCCCGGCCTGGAGCGCCTTGAGGATCATGTGCGGATGGATCGGGATCTCGTCGATCCGCACCCCCACGGCGTCCCAGATGGCGTTGGCGACCGCGGGCATGATCGGCAGGAGCGGACCCTGGCCCACCTCCTTGGCGCCGAACGGTCCCTGCGGATCGGGGTCTTCGATCAGGTAGGTCGTGACCGGCGGCATGTCGTCGAAGGTCGGGCTCTTGTACTCCAGCATCGACGGGAACTTGTGGACCAGGGCGTTGGAGAGGTGGCGCGGCAGGCGGCGGAAGGCCTGCGCCTCCATCATCACCTCGCCGAGGCCCATGTAGACGCTCCCCTCGACCTGGCCGAGGACCAGCACCGGGTTGAGGCTCCTGCCCACGTCGTGGGCGATCCAGACGTGGACCGGGTTCCAGAGGCCGGTCTCGGGATCGACCTCGACCTCGATCACCGCCGCCGAATACGAATAGGCGGGGGAGGGGCCGACGCCGGCGCCGCGGTAGCGGCCCGGGGAGCGCGGCGGGATGTAGCTGCCGGTCGTGCCCAGGGTGCCGAAACGCGCCTCGGCCGCGATCACCGCCTCCTGGAAGGTCATGCCGGCGTCCGGGTCCGCGGCGTCGAAGACCCGGCGGTCGGCGAAGACCAGCCGCGAGACCGGGACCTCGATCTGCTCGGAAACCGCCTTGGCGATCCTCTCGCGCGCCCGCTCCGCGGCCTGCAGCGCGGCGTTGCCCATCATCAGGGTCACGCGCGAGGAGTAGCTGCCGAGGTCGACCGGCGTCAGGTCGGTGTCGGCGACGCAGAGCCGGATGTCCGACAGCGAGATCCCCAGGACCTCGGCCACCACGGCGGCGAGCACCGAGTCCGATCCCTGGCCGATCTCCGCCTCGCCGCAGAAGACCGCGACGCCGCCCGAGCGGTCGAGCTTGAGCTGCACGCCTGACTGCGGCATGTGGTTCCAGTAGATCGGCAGGCCCGCGCCGCAGAGGTAGGAGCCGCAGGCCAGGCCGAGGCCGCGGCCCGGCGGCAGGTTGCGCCAGCGCTCGCGGAAGCGGCTCCCCGCGACCACGGCCTCGATGCACTGGCGCAGGCCCATGGAGCCGATGCGCAGCCAGTTCGCGGTGACCGTGTTCGGCTCGGCGAGCATGCCGAGGCGCAGGTCCGCCGGGTTGATCCCCGTCTTCACGGCGATCTTGTCGAGGTGGACCTCGAAGGCGAAGCGCGGCTGCGGCGTGCCGTGGCCGCGCTTGGGGCCGCACGGCGGCTTGTTCGTGAAGGTGCGGACGCCCTGGAACTCGTAGGCCGGCATTTTGTAGGTCACGGTCTGCAGCGCGCCGGTGTAGTAGGTCGAGGCCACGCCGTAGCTGCCGTAGGCGCCGCCGTCGAGGGCGGTGCGCAGGCGCTGCGCGGTGATGCGCACGCGGCCGTCCGCCTCCCTCTTGATCCCCGTGCGCACGTTCATCAGCACGGGGTGGCGCCCGCGGTGGCAGTAGAAGACCTCCTCGCGGGTGAGGGTGACCTTGACCGGCCGGCCGAGCTTCAAGGCCATCCTGGCCGCCACGATCTCGTGGTTGAACGGATCGCTCTTGCCGCCGAAGCCGCCGCCGTTCGAGCAGGCCACGACGCGGATGCGCGACGCCGGCAGCCCCAGCACCTTGGTCAGGGCGCGGTGGACGTAGTGCGGCGTCTGCGACGAGGAGTAGAGGGTCACCCGGTCGTCGTCCTCGGGCACCGCGACCGCCGCGTGCTGCTCCATGGGCAGATGGGTGTTCCCCTCGTAGAAGACCGTGTCCTCGAAGACCTCGTCCGCCTCGGCGAACCCGCCCTCGACGTCGCCGAAAGTCATCGACACCACCTTGTGGACGTTGCCGTGGTCGCCGTACTCGTGGATGCGCGGCGCGGGCGTGGCGAGGGCCTCGTGGATGCTGGAGATCGTCGGCAGCGGCTCGTAGTCGATCTTCACCTTCCAGCCCGCCTCATAGGCCGCGTCCTCCGTGGTCGCCGCGACCGCCACGACCGGATCGCCCACGAAGCGCACCTTGTCGGGGCAGAGGGCGTGCTCGTCCTGCGAAACCGGCAGGATGCCGAACGGCACCGGCATGTCCTTGCCGGTGAGGAAGCCGAGGACGCCCGGCACCTTCGCCGCCTCGGAGACGTCGATGTTGCGGATCAGGGCGTGCGGCACGGTCGAGCGGACGATCCGCAGGAAGCACATGCGCGGGAACGCGAGGTCGTCCGCGAACTTGGTGGTGCCGGTGACCTTGGCGCGGCCGTCCACCCGCCGGAACGGCTTGCCGATGATGTTCGGCTCGCGGGTGGGCGTGGGCTCGGCGTCAGGCTCGGGGGGCTCGGGTTTCCGGATCGGTTCCGCCATGAAGCTCTCTCGTTAGAATCGGGTGTCCACGAAGTTCCTGTTCTGCCGGGGCGGCTGGACGTACGTCTTCGACCTGCAAGGCCTGCCGGGCTCCGGGCACTCGGTGACCGTGACCTCAAGCTCCAACGTGGTCATGCTGGCGATGAAGACCCAGAAGTGGCCGTTCTGGGGCCGGCCGTCGAGGATCTTGACGGTCACTTCGGCGTTGTCGCTGTCGAAGAACCAGAAGTAGCCGGCCTCGGGGCTGAGCGTGACCGGGAGCCCCTCCCCTTCGCCGGGTCCGTAGGGGTTCTTCCAGTGCACGGTCACGGAGAACCGGCCGTCCTGGAGGCGCAGCGTCGGATCGGCCGCCGTGACGTCGAAGCTCCCCGAGCGGTACGGCCGGTTGTCGAGGAGGACATCGACCGTGTAGTGCCCCGCGGGCAAGGGATTGAGCACGAAGCGCTCGAAGTAGGGAGGGATGATCGGGGGAGTGCAGATGTCGGTCGTCTCCCCCTCGATGAGGATACGGCCGTTCGGCAGGATCTGGGGAGCGCTGAAAAAGATCTGGCAGCCCGGGGTCACGTAGAACAGGATCTCGATCGGATCGCCCGCGGTCGGCGCCTCGGGCAACACGGTGACGATATTGGTATCGGGATGGATCCGATCGGCGGAGGCCGGGCCCGCCCAGGCGGCGAAGGCCACGGCCGCCAGGATGAGGGCGCGGCAAAGGGTGCTGCGGCGGGATCGCTGGAACGATGGCATTCGAACGCTCCTTTCAATCGATCAGATCGGCCGGGGCTCCGGGTGGAGCCGGCCGCGGTCTTCCTCGGTGCCCTGGTCGTCGCGCCGGACCTCGCGCGGTCCGGGCCGGTCGTGGGGCGCGGGCTCGCCGGGGATCTCGGCGCCGTAGAAGACCTCGGCCGGCGGGGTCCAGTCCTCTCCTCTCATCAAGGCCGCGGCCCATTCCACACCCTGGATGATCTTGTGATAGCCGGTGCAGCGGCAGAGATTGCCGGCCAGGGCCTCGCGGATCTCCGGATCGGCCGGCCGCGGGTTCTCCGCGAGCAGCGCCTTGGCCGCCATCAGGATGCCCGGCGTGCAGTAGCCGCACTGGGCCGCTCCGAGGTCCGCGAAAGCGGCCTGGAGCGGGTGGAGGTCGTTGCCCATCTGCAGCCCCTCGACCGTCTCGATCTCGCGGCCGTCCATCTCGGCGGCGAGGACCAGACAGGAGAGGACCGGCCGGCCGTCCACCAGGACCGTGCAGGTGCCGCACTCGCCGAGCTCGCAGCCGTGCTTGGTGCCGGTCAGGCCGCACTCCTCCCGCAGCACCTCCAGCAGCGTGTGGTGGGTGGGGAAGACCACGGCCCGGGTCTCCCCGTTGATGCGCAGCCTCAGGGTGGTCAGGTCGTCGTTCATGGCCTCGGCTCCGGCTCGGTCACGGTCGCGATCAGGTCGGGCGGCGGGGGCTGCCAGGCGGACCCAGAGGAGAGCAAACCACGGACCAGGATCTCGGCGGTCTCGCAGCCGATCTCCCGCGCGCTCTTGCCGCCGTCCGGCCGGAACCACTTGACCGTCCAGTTCGCCGACCCGAGGATCGCGAGGGCCCCCACCTTGGAGTCGAGCCTGCGGAAGATCCCCGCCGCGATCCCGTCCTCGACCAGCTTGCGGAAGCTCCGCTCGTACTCATCGCGCCGCGCCTGGACGGCCCGGCGCCACTTCTTGCCGAGGGCCTCCACCTCGAGGTGCGCGAGCGAGCCCGGCGTCCCCTCGTTGAGCAGCACGACGTGCCCCACGATCAGCAGATAGAGCTTCTGGTCCGCCCGCAGCTCCACCGCCTGTACCCGCGCCGCCAGCTCCAGCAGGCTCGCCAGAGTGGTCTCCTGGATGAAGGCGAGGAGCTCCTCCTTGTCCTCGAAGTAGTAGTAGAGGTTTCCCACCGCCATGCCCATCTCCGCCGCGATGTCCCGCATCCCGGTCGAGTGAAGCCCCTTGTCGCGGAACACCCGCGAAGCGGCGCGGAGGATCTCCAGCTTCTTCTCGGAGACTTTGGCGGTAGGGTCCTGAGTAACGGCGCGGATTTGAACCATCGTTCAGATGGTTGCAGGGGCGGGGGCGGGTGTCAAGTGGAGGTGAGCCGGCCTTGAGGCTCCAGGAGTGCGACGCCGGTGTCAGCGCGTCATGAGCGGCGGCGCTGGGCGAGGACTAGTCTTCTTGGCGGTTCCGGATCCTCTGCTATGGACGTCACCGGTTCTGCCGTATCGAGAGTGTCTTCTACCCAACGAATCCTGACGCCCTTGTCCGCGATAGTGACGTGAAGAGAGCCTCCCACAGCCTCTGCCAGGCGCGACATCTGCTCTATTGTGAGGTTCTCGTTCCCAGACATAACGCTGGAGATGTACGGCGGGGTAACGCCCAAGGTCTCAGCCAGATCCTTCTGCTTCATGTCGCCCTTGGCCTTCATGGCCCGGGCAAGCGCCACGGTGAACTCCAGCAGTGGGAGCGAGGGCCAGTCGTCCGGGGCTCCCTTCCCGAGTCGGCGCTGTTTCTTGCTCATGCGCCCCATCCTTTGAGAAAGCGTAACCGGTCCGGCTTGTGCGCGAAGTACTCAGCTCTGGCTTCAACAGCCCTGGCAATCTCGATGTCCGGAGTAGAGCTAAGCTTCAAAAAGCCCGAGGTACAGATGATGTTCATGCCGTCTTCGAAGAACAGGATTCGCGGAACCTGTTTCTTCCCTTTCTCCCTTGCCCGAAACTCACAGATACCGTCACGGAGCCTCTTGGCCCTTTCCTCAACTTCAAAGGGTGGTCCGTGCTGCGGCGTCCATTCACGGAGCATCGAATTCAAGTCCCGCATCGCTTTCGGGTAGGCTTGCCAGCTTTCAATCAAAAACCGCTCGACTTGGCATTCCTCTGAGGGAAGGCTACAAATTGCATAGACCGCATAGCGGTAGAAAGCGACCTCCCGGAGGACCATATTAATCTATAGCTTAACAGGCGTCAAGGCATGGCCGCCGGTCAAAAGAGGTTTGGCGAGGTGCTTGAGCGAGGGGTGCCTTACGGAGCTTCCGTATGCTCCAGCACGTAGCGCCAGTTGCCCCGGCGCGTCCGGAGGCGGACCAGCCGGAACCGACCTCCGAGGACCGGCGAAGGAGTCCAGCCGTCGGGATCCGGCGCTACGGCGGCATACTCGCCGTTATGGAGAGTGAAGACCTCGAAGCGCAGCTCTTGGCGAGCGTCCACGAGCCAACGCTCGGGGATATTGGCCTTGGCATAAAGAGGAGGGAGGATCACCGTATCCTTCCGCACCGAGCTGTTGCTCACGACCTCGACGACCAAGTCCGGCGAGCCGTCGACAGTCGGGACACGATCGGGGCTCTGCCGTGCGGGGACGTACCGCACCCGTCCACGGTCAAAGGTGTCCCACAAGGCGACCATCACGTCCGGCTCGGTCGACAGGCTAGCCCGGGCATGTGTGAGCCGGGTGCTATCGCTGTAGACCTCTCCCAGATCCTGCTCCGAAACCAGGATCTGCAAGGTCTTCGAGATCGCTACCTTGACAACGGAGTGGCTCCCCGGGTCCTCCGGGCTCATGTCCACCTCCACCTCGCCTGCCACAAAATCGATGCGCCCGGTCTGGGGGAACTCCTCGGACTCGACCCAGCGCTGGAATCCCTCGAAGGTGAAGGCATCTACCGGGACGTAGACCCGCTCCGCGTCGTGGTGGTGGTCAATGGGAGCCGCTCGCGCCATCATCGAATCCTATCCGCTTTCGAGGAAAAATGACCCTCAAAGGCTTCATACCAGTCTGCGGCCGTCTCGTCAATCCGTGACGTGCTGTTCTCGGCTCCCGGCGGTAACCAGGTAACGGTTGAGGTCGTCCTTCAGGAAATGGAGGGCGAACGCCGAGAGCCGTATCACGAGCCGGCAGCCCGTAGCAGATACCTAGAGCACTATCTACAGAGGGGAGTCTACAGCGGGTCAAAGAGGAGAAGTAGAATAGAGGCATGGCTGGAAAGCCAACTATAAGTGTCACCCTGACGCCAGAGGCAAGGAACATGCTGGCGGAGGAGCCCATCCGCGCGTCACTCAAGGACGGCTCCTACTTCAATTGTGATTCAGTGGAGCAGAACGGCTACTTCCTGGACTTGTCTATCACCGTGCCTCACCCGAATACGGGTGAACCGATACCGTTCCGTGTTTCCATACCCGCCAATTTCGTTCTCTACATGCTGTCGGCTGCGCCTGGCGACCGCTGGGCGTTGGGCTTCAAGGACTGAGACCGGTACCCCGCAATGTCGATCAACAACCCCAACCAGCGCCGCTATCTAGAGGAGCAGTTTGAGAATGCCTTTTCTCCTCTGCCTGTCCAGGTCTGCTGGGAGCAAGGAGATCTACGGGTCGATATCGAGGGCTCGGCGCCGGAGCGCATTCCTGCCGGGGATCTCTCGCTTGCTGTGGCCTTGCGGGCGATCCGTGTCTGGAGGGATGTCCTCAGGCGCTCCGGTGTCGCGCTGGGTCCCTGGGAGCCGTTACCTGCACAGGCTCGCGAGTACTTGCTCCAGATCGATGGAGCGGCGCTGGTGTGGGTGCGGCGAGGTTCTCAGACCTGGTACGAAATCGATGGCGTTCCGGTCGCGCACCCTGAGGCGGTGCAGTTGCTTTCCCAGATCGGTTTGGTGGAGCGATTCCCGCTTCCCATGAAGGATGGCGCTTACCAGCAACCGCTTTCCGAGACCGGGCGCGCTGTCGCCAGCTTTCTTCGCGAATTGCTAGCTGGCGCCCCTGTACCACCTACACTGAATTAGGGCACCTACCCGCGAGAATCTGGCCGCGGTGGCGGCAAGGTGCCAGATCCTATGCGGGTCCCTTCCTAAGGTGGGGGCCTGGCTGAGTAGGCGCGAGGGCGGGCCGGGAGGAGGGGTGCAGGAGGGGTGCCACTTAGTTTTGGGTCACCCTTGCTCAGCCGTATCCGGTTCCATGAGCTTATTTGCGACTAAGTTGAGGACGATCAACCCCCCGACGATTGCGGCGGGCCAATACCACTCCTTGATAGCCAACGTCACAGCTAGCAGAATGGCAAGAAAGAGGCCAATTCTAGGAACGATTGCTGTTACGGCGAGCGCCGCTAGACCCCACTCGCCGTTGCGAGCGCAGTAAATAGCGATACCCAAGAGTACGACGACCTTGAGAACCATCCGGTTTTCCTCGCTGTCTGCCTGAACTAAGACGATCCTAGCACGACGGGCGACCGAGACCGGCGCAGTCCCCGCCAATAAAGATCCCAATAGGTGCCGGGGCGGGGCGGCGCCGGCCCAAGCCGCGAGGCTCTCCAGCAGAGCGGCTCTCCACTTCGGGCAGCACCAGCTTGACCAGGCAGAGGAGTCCAGGTACAGCAGGTCACCGCTCCCTCAGCCCTTCCGGCGCTGCTCCGCCAAGGCCTCAGAGATCGTCATTTCGCGGGGCCGGTCCGGCGGCGGTCCCAACTCGGTGAGATCGATCCGGGCAGGCACAACCCGACCGGCGGCCACCAACCGCTCCAGCGCCGAGCTGCGCCCCGGCAGCGGTGCCAGGATGGCGACCGGCAGGTTGCGTTCCGTGACCTCGAAGCGTTCACCGGCGGTCACCCGCCGGAGATACCGGCTGAGGTTCTGACGCAGCTCGCGGACACCGACCCGTTGGGTCTTCATCTCCGTTCCCTTCCCATGATGTAGCACAGCGTAGCGCATCAACCTGGCACCCCAGAAAGGTGCCCCCCAGAAGGTCAGCCTCCAGAAGGTCAACCAAGATGACTATTGAGCCAATTAATTTGCCGGACCGTGCCTGACCAGGCCAGCAGTGTGCCTAACCAGGCCAGCGGCGTGCCTGGCGAGGCGAGCGGTGTGCCTGGCGAGGCGAGCGGTGTGCCTGGCTGGGCGAGCGGCGTGCCTGGCGAGGCGAGTGGCGTGCCTGACGAGGCGAGCAGCGTGCCTGACCAGGCGAGCGGCGTGCCTGGCGAGGCCAGAGGTGTGCCTGACCAGGCCAGTGACGTGCCTGGTCAGGCGAGCAGTGTGCCTGGCGAGGCTTGTGGCCTCCTTCTTACATGAGAAGGGAGGCCTTCAGGTCGCGCCGGCGGGCGCCGTCCAGCAGGCCGGCGGGGTCGCCGCTGTCTCCCTGTTTCCACCGGTCGTCGGCGCGGGCGTAGGCGGTCTCGGCGGCGGCCAGGTCGCCGCTGGCCCGGAGGGCGTTGGCGACGAAGGGCTCCACCCAGCCGAGGAGGCGCAGACGCCAGGTTTCCGGTCCCGGGACGTGCTCGGCGACGCGGAGGGCGAGCCGCGCCAGCCGCAGGGTCTCGTCCGCGCGGTGGGCCGCGGCGGCTGTGGAGGCCAGGCAGAGCCTCTCCGCCAAGGCCCAGGTCCGATCGTCCCCCAGCAGGACGTCGACGACGAGGCTCTGGTCTTCGGCCGGGAGCGCCTCCAGCTTCGACCCCAGGGCCTCGGCCCAGGCGCGGTCGTTGGGGCGGGCGGCGGACTCGCCGGCAAGCTGAGACCACTGGAACAGGAAGGGCGCCAGGGCTTCCTGGGCGGCGCTGCCGATCCTTTGCTCCAGCCCCGGTGTGGCTTCGCCCGCGGCGACATTCCCGGTCAGACCCTGCCGGATGGCGCGCTCGAAGGCAAGGCGGAGCCCCTGACAGTGGTGGACGAGCTGCTCGAGGGACGGAGGCTCGAGCTCGAAGGCCTCGGCGATCCGGTTCATCGTCTTGAGGGTCGGCCTTGTGGTCCCCCGCACGTAACCGCTGATCAGCTTATGGTCGATGCCCGTCTTCCGCGACAGCCCCCTCAACGACCATCCTTGGAGCTCGCACAGCACGATGAGGGTCAGCCCCAGGTCGCTCACGTCGCCTTTCGTCCGCATGCCGTGCATCCTACTCCCGGCACCGCCGTCTGTGCAGGCCGCCCTCCTGGTTCTCCCCCCCATTGGGGGGTTCTCGTGTATCTTTTCCGCTGGAAATCTGTCAACCCAAAAGGAGTCGGTGATGCCCCGTACCACCCTCTTCAAGGCCGTCCTTCTTCTGGTCCTCGTCCTGTTCCTGGCCGTGCCGTCCATCCAGGCCGCCGAGCCCCGGCGGGATGCCGAGCCCGTCCGCAGCGCGTCCGCCGGCTTGGCCGCGTGGGACTGGCTCGCTCCACTGTGGGACTTCCTCACCAACGCCTGGGATAAGAACGGGTGCGAGGCCGACCCGAACGGCTGTCGGCCGCGCCCGAGCCCGCCGGCCAACGCTGACAACGGGTGCGGGTTCGACCCAAGCGGCTGTGGATCCTGAGGGCACCGCTCACGGCTCGAACCGCAGGTTGGGGTTGTGCTGCGCGCGGTAGAGATATTTGACGAGCCGCCGGGTCCACTCCGCCTCGGCCTTTTCGGCCTTGGCGGCCTGGCAGAAGAGCGCCAGCGCCGCCAAGGCCTCCTTGTGTACTCCCTGAGCCTTGAAGATCCACCGCATCTCCTTGGCCAACTCCTGGACCAGCCGGGTCCGGCCCTGCTCCAGGTGCAGCGTCGCCAGCTCCGTGCTCGCCAGGGCATAGTCGTAGGCGATCTCCTTGGAGAAGAGATACTGGCGCACCTGGGACAGGGCTGCAACGGCCTCCTCCCTACGTCTGAGCCCGGCCCAGGTCCGCCCTCTCAGCCAGCGCGAACGAACCCTGTCCAACTCGTTGCGCAGATCCTCGGCCAACGCCTCGACCATCGGCACCAACGGCTCGGCGTCGCGATAGCGGTCCAGATGGCAGTAGTTCACCGCCAAATTTAACTGAAGCACCCAAGGAAGCCGCGGCTCACGCTGCGGGTCAATCCGCGGCTCGGCCTGCCGCAGCACCTCGATGGCAAGCTCGTAGTTTCCTGCCCTCGAATGCGTGGTCGCCTTCATGATTAGGAGGCGAGCCGCTGCTTCCGGTGGGCTGCCCTCCAGGGCTTGGTCGAGAAGGTCGAGGGCCTCTGCGAACTGCCCCTGCTGTCTGAGGAGGGACGCCTTCAGGTCGAGGCGGCGCATGCCGTCCAGCAGGCCGGCCGGATCGCCGCCTTCTCCCCGCTTCCACAGATCCTCGGCGCGGGCAAAGGCCTTCCCGGCGGCGGTCAGGTCACCCCCGACCCTCAGGGCGTTGCCGAGGAAGGGCTCCACCCAGCCCAGGAAGCGCAGACGCCATCTCTCCGGACCCGGGACCTGCCCGGCGATACGGACGGCGAGCCGCACCAGCCGCAAGGACTCCTCTGCGCGGTGGGCTGCGGCGGTGACGCTGGCTGCGGAGATCCTCTCCGCCAAGGCCCAACTCCGCTCGTCTCCCAGGAGGGCATCGACGATCTTGTCTTGCTGGCGGGCTTCCAGCTTCTTCATGCGCGACCACCTCTCCTCGGCCCATTGGCGGTGCCAGGGGGCCTGCCGGCGGAGGTGGTCCACCTTGAGCTCGGCGCCGATGGCCTTCGCGGCGGCCCAGCCTACGGCCGCGGAGGCTCGCGTGATGAGGCTGGGCTCCGGGCTCGGCCGCTCCGTGGGCTGGCCCGGCTCGCCGGGCGGGCTCGCCAGGCTGTCCCCGAACAGGACGGCGTCGATCGCCTCGGGAGGGACGTCCCAGGGGGCGAGGACCTCGACCAGCCGCTCCCGGGCCAGAGGGATGGCGCCGGTCTCCCAGCGGTGCACCGTGGGGACGGACACCCCGGCCCGCCGGGCGAGCGCCGGGCGGGTCAGTCCTTTTCGGTCGCGAAAAAGACGCAGGACAGCACCTTCCGGAGTCGGAATTCGCTTGGACACGTGTCTTCTCCAGAG
>DASVEF010000130.1:0-34532 GCA_036380715.1 Thermoanaerobaculia bacterium
CTCTTGATGAAGAAGGCGCGCCCGCCCGTCTCCTCGGAGATCTTCTCCAGCTTCTTCTTCTCCACGTCGTCGCCGAGGCCGATCGTATAGATCGTTACGCCGGCCCGGCGGGCGTACTCCAGGGCGTCCTCGTAGCCGAACCGGCTCCCCTCGTCCTTGCCGTCGGAGAGGAGCAGGACGGCGCGCTGCCCCTTGATACCGTTGAAGTAGAAGAGCGAGAAGACGATCGTGTCGTAGAGCGCCGTGGCGCGCTCCGCCTTCAGCCCGGCCAGCCCGCCGGCCAGGGTCGTGGTGTCCTTGGTGAACTTCACGGCCAGGTTCGGGCGGTCGTTGAAGGTGATGATGGCGGCGCGGTCCTTGGGCTTGATCGCGTTCTGGAGGAAGCGGAGCGCGGCCAGGCGCGCCTCGTCGAGGCTCTCCTCCATGGAGGCCGACGTGTCGATCGCCACGGCGGCGTGGATCGGCTGGTCGTTGACCTTCTCGAAGCGGGCGATCTCCTGGCGGACGCCGTCCTCGACCACGGAGAAGTCCTTCTGCGCCAGGCCCTGCACCGGATGCCCCCGGCGGTCGAGCACCGAGGCGTACAGCTCGACGAAGTCGACGTCGATCTGCTCCATGTTCTCCGGAGCGTTGACGAAGACCAGGTCCTCGGTCGAGTTGCCGTCGGTGAGATAGGCGACCGCGCGCACATAGGAGAGCGGCTCGTTCTTGGGCAGCAGGATCGGCTGCGCATAGGGCGGCTGGTAGAGGGTCGCCATCCGGGCCTCGTTGAGGAAGAGCTCCACCCGCTCGACCGTCTCGCCCTCCGGCGCATCGACCTGGACCTGGGCGAGCAGGCTGTTCTCGTACCTCTGACCCCTGCGCGGCTCGATCAGGCGGACCTTGAAGCGGTGGTCCGTGGCGTTGATCAGGATCTCGTCGTTCACCAGCTCGGCGCCCTTGGCGTCGAACGCGGTGGCGGTCAGCTTGCGCGGCCGGGGGAGGGAGCCCAGGTCGAGCTCGACGCTGAACGGCGGCTTGCGCTTGGTCAGCACCGGCTTGTCGTCCAGGGCGAAGGTCACGCTGGCGATGTTCGAGCCGGTCGAGAGGGTGTCGAAGCGCAGCATCCCGGTCCTCAGATCGCCGTGCGGCGGGATCAGCTTCAGTGTGGTCTCGCCGTTGGCGATGGCGGCGTTCGCCTCGGCCAGCAGAGCGGCGCTCTCCGCGTCTTCGGGAGGCGGCGGGAGCGCCACCCCTTCCACGGCCGGCACGTTGATGCTGCGCTCGGCGCGGAAGAGCTTGCCGGAGTTGAGGTCCTCCAGCTTGACGATCAGGTCGTACTCGCCCGGGCGCAGATAGCGCTGGAAGAGGAGCGGCAGCGCGGTCTCGGGCGCCTCGGTGCCGGGGAAGTCGAACTTGTACCGGAAGTTGTCGAAGAGCTGCCCCTTCTGCAGAACCTCGCCCGTGATCAGGAAATTGTAGGACCGGTGATCGGCCAGCTTCGCCTGCCCCGCGTCGCCGGCCTGGACGGTCAGGATCCCCTGGACGACCGTGCGGGTCTGATGGCGGCCGGGATAGGCGAGGTCGAGCTTGGCCGGCAGGGCCGGCGCTCCGGGAGGGACGTCGGTCGAGTAGGAGCCGAAGGAGGCGACCCACTCGCCACCGGGCCCCTTGTCCTTGGACTCGATACGCGCCTGGATCATCGAGTACCCCATCCCCTGGCTCATCACCCAGCCGATGGCGCCGGCGAGCTGGTCGCCGTTGCGGCAGCCGCCGGCGATCTCCCCGAGGCTGTGCCCGCTCGCCCCGCCGCTGTCCACGAAGAGGGTGCCGATCCCCTCCACCGGGTTCCAGAGGCGGTAGGGGCCGGCGCCCCACTTCCGGTAGAAAACCACGAAGAAGTCATCACCGAGGCGGTCGCTGCCGTGGTAGTACCAGACCTCCAGAGGCCAGATCAGGGTGGAGCAGGTGGACGCGACCGCGCCGGCGGGCGGACCGTTGAGCAGGAAGATGCGCGCCCGCTCGTCGTTCCGCATGTCGCCGAAGCGCTCGCGCACCTCGCGGACGCGGGCCTGCCACTGGTCGTAGAACTCGTTGCGCGCCGTCCCTTTGTACTTGTCGCGCGCCTCCCAGAAGTTCTTGATGAACGCGTCGCGCTGGTAGTCCTTCTCCAGGGCCAGGAAGGCCTTGAGCTCCTCGTCCGTGATCAGGACGTCGACCTCGGCGAGCCAGTCCTTGTACTTCTGAGGCAGCTTCTCGACCGCCGCCCTCACCTCCTTCTTGCTCATCCGCGAGTCGTCTTTGCCGGCCGCGCCGGACGTGAGAGGGAGACAGGAGAGGAGGATCAGGACGAGAAGGGACGCCCGCTTCAGGACACCGACTGCGCGCATTCGCTCAACCTTTCGAGGAAAGACTTCACAGACCCCTGCAGAGGCCCGAATTCCTCATGGACATTCAACACCTGTGCCGCCCCCGGTCTTCCCGCAAGAGTGGCCGGGAAGAGCGGCGCGGGCGTTCTCGTTACAATACCCCGCGATGGGCTTCGTATATCTGGACCACAACGCGACGACGCCGCTCGATCCCCGGGCCCGGGAGGCCATGCTGCCCTGGCTGGGAGAGCTGCACGGCAACCCGTCGTCGATCCACCGCTTCGGCCAGGCGGCGCGCAACGCCATGGAAGAGGCGCGGGACAGGGTCGCGGCCCTGATCGGCGCCCGTCCGCCCGAGGTGATCTTCACCGCTTCGGGGACCGAGGCGAACAACATGGTGATGTTCGACGCGGCCCGGCGGGCGGGCGGGCGCGGGCACCTGGTGATCTCGTCGATCGAGCATCCGTCCATCCGCCAGGCCGCCACCCGGCTGGAGGAGGCCCGGCCAGAGGGCAACTTTGAGGTGACGCGGGTGTCCCCTGGGACGGACGGCGTGGTGTCCGCCTCCGAGGTCGTTACGGCCCTGCGGCCTGACACCCGCCTGGTCTGCCTGATGCTCGCCAACAACGAGCTCGGTACCCTGCAGCCGGTGGCTGAGGTGGCGGCGGCCTGTCGCGAGCGGGGAATCCCGGTGCTCTGCGACGCCGTGCAGGCGGTCGGCAAGATCCCGGTGGACATCCGCGAGCTGGGAGTCGACTACCTGGTCCTGGGCGGGCACAAGTTCCACGGCCCTCTCGGCGCCGCGGCCCTCTGGGTGCGCAAAGGGACGGAGATCTCGGGCCTGCTGATCGGCGGCAGCCAGGAGCGGCGGCGGCGGGCGAGCACCGAGAACGTGCCGGCGATCGTCGGTCTCGGCGCCGTGGCGGAAGCGGCCGCCTCGGAGATCGGAGAGCGCCGCGCCTTCCTCGCCTCCCTGCGCGACCGCTTCGAGGCGGAGCTGCCGCGAAGGGTGCCGGATGCGATCCTCCACTGCGCCTCCTCGCCGCGCCTGCCCAATACCTCGCACGTCGCCTTTCCGGGCGTCGAGGGGGAGGCGCTGCTGATCCGGCTCGACCTCGCCGGCTTCGCCGTCTCGACCGGCTCGGCCTGCTCCTCGGGGAGCGTCGAGCCGAGCAGGACACTGCTCGCCATCGGGCTCTCCGTGGAGGAGGCCCTCTCCTCGCTGCGGGTGAGCTTCGGCATGACCAACCGGCCGGAGGAGGTCGACCGCTTCCTCGACCGGCTGGCGCACGAGGTGGCCGAGCTGCGCCGCCTCTTGCCGGCCCTCCCCCCCTGGCCCCCTCTCCCGGTACAGGGAGAGGGGGAAATCCCGGAGCTGGCAGGGCGGGGGCGCCCCTCTCCCGGTGACGGGAGAGGGGACGGGGGTGAGGGACCCGCGACCGCCGCTGGCGCTCCCCGGACACTCTCCCCGGAGAAGGTGCGATGAGCGGGGACGGCCTGACCGCGGTCGCCATGAGCGGCGGCCTCGACTCGTCGGTCACCGCCTGGCTCCTGTCGCGCGGCGAGCGGCCGGTGATCGGCCTCTCCATGCTCCTCTGGGACCACTCGGGGGTCGAGGCCCATGGCCGTTGCTGCGGCGCGCTCGACCTCGGCGACGCCAAGCGGGTCGCCCAGCAGGCGGGCATTCCGCACTACACGCTGCGCATGGACGAGGAGTTCCGCCAGAAGGTGGTCGATCCGTTCGTGGAGGACTACCTCTCCGGCCGCACGCCCAGCCCCTGCGTGCGCTGCAACACCTGGATCAAGTTCGACCTGCTACTCGACCGCGCGCGCAAGCTGGGCGCCGAGCGGGTCGCGACCGGGCACTACGCGCGCATCCTGGAAGGTCCGGACGGCCCCGAGCTGCACACCGCGCTCGATCCGGACAAGGACCAGAGCTACTACCTCTTCGAGTTGACCCGGGAGCAGCTCGCCGCCTCTCTCTTCCCGCTCGGCGGGATGACCAAGCCCGAGGTGCGCGGGATCGCCCGTCAGGCCGGCCTGATCGTGGCCGAGAAGGGGGAGAGCATGGAGGTCTGCTTCGTTTCGGGGGGCGTCCGCGAGTTCGTGGAGGCCCAGGTCGCCGAGCGTCCCGACCGCTTCGCGGGAGTGGAGCTGGCGCGGCCCGCGGCCCTGGTCGACGCCGCCGGCGCCGAGCTGGGGTCCGGCCAGCCCTACTACCGCTACACCGTGGGGCAGCGCCGCGGCCTCGGGCTGGCCGCGAAGAGCCCGCTCTTCGTGCTCGCCATCGAGCCGGAGGAGAACCGGGTGGTCGTCGGCCCCGAGCAGGAGCTGATGGCGTCCGGCCTGCGCGGCGAGCGGTTGCACTGGATCGGCCCCGAGCCGCAGGGGGAGGTCGAGGCCGCGGTCAGGATCCGCTCCCGCCATCCCGGCGTCCGCGCCCGCATCCGGTCGCTGGGCGACGGCCAAGCCGAGGTCGAATTCGCCGAGCCGCAGCGCGGAGTCACCCCCGGCCAGGCCGCGGTCTTCTACCAGGGCACCCGCGTCCTGGGCGGCTGCTGGATTCTGGGGCGGACGTAGGGCGCCGTGAGGAGGGTGCCGCCCCTCCGGGGCTCAGAGAAAAAATCGGGCTCCCGATACCCGGACCCGGGGCTTACGCCCCGGGCTACGTGCTACCGCCCCCTCCGGGGGCTCTTCGGAATGGCTCTCTGTCTCCTCCTCATCGGCTGCGACTCTTCCCCTCGCGGGCTGGTTCGCCTGGGGGCCCTGGTCCAGGCGGAGAAGACCGCGGCGGTCCAGCTCCCCGCGGGAGCGGCAACCGCGGAGGCTCCTTTCCGGATCGAGACCGGCCTTTCCGCCGCTCGCGTCGCCAGGCTGCGGCTGCGCGCCCGGGGCGACGCGACCCTGGCGACCCTGGCGTGGAAGCTGGCGGGCGACCGTGGGTTCCAGCCGTTCCGGACCCTCAGCTTCCCGGTCGTTCCGGACGGCCAGGAACACGCTTACGAGATCGACCTCCAGCGCGAGCCCTACTGGACCGGCGACGTCCAGGTCCTGCGGCTGAGCGTGGACCGGGGACGGATCGAGATCCTGGAGGCCACCGGAGAGCCCGCCTCCGATCCCTACCGCTCCATGTCGCTCAAGGGGGAGAGCCGTCCCTCCCTCCCAGGGCTCGCCCGGATGGAGATCCGCCTGCCCGACGACCTGCCTCGCGGCGCGGTCCTGGAGGCCCATCTCGGCCTGGTCCCGGAGCACGACCGCCCGGGCACCCGGGCCGTGTTCCGCGCCCACCATGAAAAGAAGGGGGAACGGACGCTCTGGCTGGAAGAGACGATCGAGGGCTCCGGACAGCCGCAAGGATGGAAGCTGCTGCGCAGAGAGCTGCCCTCGGGAGGCGGCCGGCTGCTCCTGGAGGTCGAGGCGACCCGGAAAGGGAGGACCCTGCCGGAGGGCGTGGCGCTCTGGGGCGACCCGGTGATCGTGACCCCGGGCAGGCCGGCGGGGATGAACCTGGTCGTGATCCTGATCGACACCCTGCGCGCCGACCTCCTCGGCGCCTACGGCGACCGCTCCGGCCTCACCCCGAGCCTCGACCGCCTGGCCGGCGAGGGGATCCGCTTCGAGGAGATGGTCGCCCCCTCCTCCTGGACCCTGCCCAGCGTCTCGACGCTGATGACCGGCCTCCAGCCGCAGACGCACGGCGCCGGCGTCCGCTACGGCGAGTTCGCCCCGACCGGCCTGACCGGCGGCGTGAGGACCATGGCCGAGGTGCTGCGCGACGCCGGCTTCTACAATCTCGGCGTCTACCACAACATCTACGTCAACCCGGCCTTCGGGCTGCAGCAGGGCTTCGACGAATACGTCTCCCTGGAGGAGAGGGCCGGCAAGCTGGTCGACCGCGCCCTGGAAAGCCTGCGCACCTATTCATCCGACCGTCGCTTCTTCCTCTATCTCCATGTGTTCGATCCCCACAATCCATATGAGCCGCCCGAGCGGGAGTGCCAGGAGGTGGCTCGCCGCTTCGCCCCGGGCTACCGCGGCAAGCTCGGTTGCTTCGCGGACCGCCGTCCCGAGCTGCCGATCCCTCCTCCCGACGACCGCCGCTGGCACGAAGCGCTCTACCAGGGGGAAATCGCCTACACCGACCGGGAGATCGGCCGTCTCCTGGAAGGGCTGGACGATCTGGGCCTCGACGAAAATACGGTCGTGGCCGTGGTGAGCGACCACGGCGAGGAATTCTGGACCCGGCTGGAGAGCGAGCGCGCCCTCGGCTACGAGCCGAACGCGGACCACGGGCACACCCTCTACCGGGAGCTGACGCACGTGCCGGCCATCCTCCGCGTCCCCGGCCGGACCGACCGCACGCGCTCCGTGGTCCGCGGTCCGGTCCAGCTCGCCGACCTCTTCCCCACCCTGCTCCGCCTCGTGGGCGTCACGCCGCCGCCGAGCCAGGGGCGCGACCTCACACCGCTCCTCGACGGCGCCCCCGCGACCCGGCCGACGCTGATCGGCGACGTCATCCTGCACGGCCCGCCCCGCTGGTCCATCCGCCGCGGCCCCTGGAAGCTGGTCGTGCCGCGGGATCCCGGCCGGCCTCTGGAGCTGTTCGACCTCGACCGCGATCCCGGCGAGCTGCGCAACCTCGCCGAGACCCGGCCCGACCTCGTGGCCACGCTGAAAGCCGCGGGAGAGCGCGAGCTGGAGGAGAGGAAAAAAGCCAAGCCGCGCTTCGTGGCCGGAGACGACGCCCTCGGCGCCACCTACCTGGAGTGGAACCACATCACCAAGCTGCGCTCGCTGGGGTATCTCAAGTAAACCTTCCCCCTCTCCCGGTGGTGGGAGTGCGGATGGGAGAGGGGGTCAGGGGGTGAGGGGCTGCAGCGGCCAGATCATCGGCACCATCACCATCAGAATGATGATCACCAGCGCCGTCAGCGGCAGGCCGCAGACCATGAAGTCGCGGAAGCGGTACTTGCCGGGGCCGTAGACGATCAGGCAGGAGGGCTCGAAGGGGGTGATGAAGGAGAGCGAGGCGGCCAGCGTGATGAGCACCGCGAAGGCGCGGGGATCGACGCCGAGCCGGGCCGCGGTGTCCAGGGCGACGGGCAGGATCACCAGCGCCGCCGCGGCGTTGGACATCGGCTGGGTGAGCAGGATGGTCAACACTGCGAAGGCCAGCATGACGAAGGTGACGCCGAGCGGCGCGGTCCACTGCACGATCAACCCTGCGAGATACTCGGCCGCTCCGGTCTTGCGCATGGCCACGCCAAACGACGTCATGCCGGCGATCAGGACCAGCAGGCGCCAGTCGATCAGATTGTAGACCTCCTCCATGGTGATCAGCCGCGTGCCGACCACCGCCAGGGCGGCCAGCAGGAAGGCGATCGGCAGCGGGACCAGCTCGAACGAAGAGGCGATCACCGCCAGCAGGAAGACGCCCACCGCGTAGAGTCCCTTGCGGCGGCGGGCGGGACGGTGCTCCGTCTCCTGGAGGATCCACAGGTCGGCGTTGTCGGCCAGGGCGCGGAACCTCTCCGGCTTGCCCTGCAGCAGCAGCACGTCGCCCACGCGCAGAGGCAGCCCCCCGATCCGGGTCGCCAGGGCGTGTCCCTGGCGATAGATCGCGATCACCGCCGCGCCGAAGCGGCTGCGGAAGTCCAGCTCCCGGAGGCTGCGCCCGACGAGCGCCGACTGCGGCATCAGGATCGCCTCGACGATCTTCATGGAGTCGCCCGTCAGGTCCTCGGCGCTCGGCGTGAGGTCGGGCTTGATCTCGATTCCCGCCATGTCCTTGACCTGGAGCAGCGCCTCGCGGCCCGTCTGAACGATCAGCAGGTCCCCCTCCTCCAACTGGGTGTCGGGCTCCGGAAAGATCCTTCGCTCGCCGCGGTGGATCGCCCGCACCTGGAGCCCCATCTGGGACAGCGGACTGTCGCGCAGCGACCGGCCGGCGAGCGGCGACCCCTCGGTGATCACCACCTCGGAGAGGTACTCGCGCATCGCGTAGTCCTCCGTGTAATCCCCTTCACGGGCCTCCGGCAGCAGACGGTGTCCCACCAGCACCATGTAGGCGATGCCCGCCACCCCGACCGCCAAGCCGACCGGGAGGAACTCGAACATGGAGAACGGCTCCAGCCCGGCCGACTGGATGAAGCCGCTCGCCGCCACATTGGTCGACGTGCCGATCAGCGTGCACGTGCCCCCCAGCATCGAGGCGTAGGCGAGCGGGATCAGCACCTTGCTCGGGCTCAGCCTGCTCCGTTTGCACAACCCTAGCACGGCAGGCATCAGCACCGCCGTCGTGGTGGTGTTGTTCATGAAAGAGGACATGAGGTTGGTGACCGGCATTATGCAGAGCAGCACCTTGGCCTTGCTCCCCCCCGCAAGGCGATGGATCGTCTCGCCCAGGAAGTCCAGGATGCCCCCACGCATCAGCGCCCCGGAGAGGACGAAGATCGAGGCGAGGATGATGATGATGTCGTTCGAGAAGCCCGAGAAGGCCTCCTCGACCGTGAGGATGCCGGTCAGGACCAGGATGGAGAGCAGGATCAGCGTCGCCAGGTCGACCGAGATCCACTCGAACGCGAAGACGACGACCACCGCCACGAGCAGGGCGAGGACGAGAAAGATTGACAGCGTCATAGGCGCCTCGGGTTCTGCACGCCCCTTGCCAGCAGGGGCTGAAGCGCCTCAGGCCGCGAGGTCGAGCGCGGTCAGGATCTCGGGCCTGCCCCGGGTGACGACCAGCGTGTGCTCGTAGTGCGCGGCGAGGCTCCCGTCGGAGGTGCGGACGGTCCAGCCGTCCTTGTCCATGAACGACCGGCCGTCGCCCGCGGCGATGATCGGCTCGATGGTGACCACCATGCCGTCCTCGAAGCGGTCCCGCATCCGCGGGTCGTAGGAGTTGGGGACCTCGGGCGGCTCGTGGATGCTGCGGCCGATGCCGTGGCCGCACAGGTTCTTGATCACCCGGAACCCCTCCCCGGTGACCGCGGCCTCGACCCGGGAGCCGACCCGGGACACCGGGGCGTCCGCCTTGGCGACCGCAAGGGCCTGGCGGAACGCCGAGCGCGCGCAGGAGGCCAGGCGCGCTCCGAGCCCGCCGCTGCCGGCGACCACGACCGTGCACGCCGTGTCCGCCATGTAGCCGCCGAGCTCGGCCGTCACGTCGAGCTTGACCACGTCGCCCGGCCCGAGCACGCGGTCGCCGGGGATCCCGTGCACCACCTCGTCGTTGACGCTGATGCACGTGGTCCCCGGGAAGTTGTAGACGAGCTGCGGCGCGGAGCGCGCGCCATGCCTCCGGAACACCTCCCTCGCCACCTCGTCGAGATCCCGCGTCGAGATTCCCGGACGGACCTCCCGCCGCATCGCCTCCAGCGCCGTCGCCGCCACGCGGCCGACCGTCCGCAGCCCTATCAGATCGCCCTCGGATTGGATCGTCATGGAAGAATCCTATCAGCCTCGATGGAGCCGCGCAGCGCCCCCCGGCTCTGCTCACGCCATCACGGAAAGCGTGTCCAGCACCTTCCAGCCCAGATCCTGCGGCTCGCCGGTCACCCGGATCTCTCTCCGGGCCAGCTCCCTGGCGATCCCCTTCGTGAACAGCCTCCACGCGATCTCCTGGGGGATCGTCACCTCGGAATGGACCGTCCCCTCCGCCTCCCGCGCCAGTCGCCAGCTCCGATCCTGCCGCGACAGGAACCAGGAGCCCCCCGCCTCTCCCGCGACGTCGAACCGGAGGAGCGTGCCCTCCGGAGCGTCCACGTCCCTGTAGGTGTGGGGCAGAGCGCGCAGGAACGCATCCAGGACGGGATGGTACAGCTCGCGCTCCAGGATCCCGGGCTTGCCGACCGCCAGCCGGATCTGCTGCTGGTGGTGCCACTTCTCGGTGTACTCCCGCGCGACGTCGAACCAGTTCTCGGACGCCTCCTCGCCCGCCCAGGCCACGGAGTAGATCGCCGGCCCATAGGGGTCCAGAGAGGCGAGCAGCGCGTTGACCTCGCGGTTCGTGATCTCCAGGAGATCGATCAGGATTCGCGGGCTGACGCGCTTCGCGGCCTTCACCCAGTCGGCGTTGAGGCGGTTCAGGAAATCCACCAGATCCTGATACGAGCTGATGTTCTCGGGCTTCTCGCCGAAATAGCCGTCCCTCTGCATCGACAGCCTTCTCAGATTGGTGTCCAGCAGATGGGCGGCGATGTCCTTGACGGTCCACAGAGGAGCGACAGTCGGCTTCCGCCAGTCCTCGTCCGACAGGCCCCTCAGCAGCTCCGAAAGCCTGGCATCCAGCTTCGGGAACAGATCGGTCACGTAGATGGGCTCGAGCGGTTTCATGCGGTGGCTCCGGCCTGCGCATCCTATGGGAAGCGTTCCGGCTGGACAAACCGGCGGCGAGCCCTTAGGCTTTGAGCCCCTTCCGGCGCCCCCAGCCCCGGGGGAGCGCCGAGGTACCCATGGACGCCCTGAAAGAGCTGATCGACCTTTTTCTGCACCTGGACCGGCACCTCAAGCCGATCCTGGAGACCTACGGAGCGTGGACCTACCTGCTCCTCTTCACGATCATCTTCTGCGAGACCGGGCTGGTGGTCACCCCCTTCCTCCCCGGCGACTCGCTGCTGTTCGCGGCCGGTGCCTTCGCCGCCGCCGGCTCGCTGTCGATCGTCTGGCTGATCGTGCTGCTGATCATCGCCGCGATCCTGGGCGACACGGTCAACTACTGGGTGGGTCACTCCCTGGGACCGCGGCTGCTCGCCTTCCGGATCGGAAAGCGCCGCCTGATCAAGTCCGAGCACCTCGCCTACACGCACGAGTTCTTCGAGAAGTATGGCGGCAAGACCATCATCATCGCGCGCTTCGTGCCGATCGTCCGCACCCTGGCGCCGTTCGTGGCCGGCCTGGGCCAGATGAGCTACGGCCGCTTCATGAGCTTCAACGTGATCGGCGGCGTCGCCTGGGTGCTGATCTGCACCGTGGCCGGGTACCTGTTCGGCAACCTCCCGTTCGTGCAGGACAACTTCTCGCTGGTGGTCCTGGCGATCATCGTCCTGTCGCTGGTCCCGGCGATCTGGGAGGTCTGGCGCGCCCGCACCCTCCGCCGGCGCCACCCTGAGGTGGTGGAGGAATTGACGCCGGAGAAGCTGGACCTGTCGTCGGAGTAAAACGCTCCGACTTGCCCGGAAGGGGCAAGTTGTGGCACTCTATCGCCTCCCCGTCCAGCTCGCGGCGGGAGTGACACAGAGAGGGCTCTCCCGAGCCCCGAGCGGCGGCCTAGCCGGCAAGTCCCCCGTTCTCCTTTTACCCTGCCGGGAACGATGATGCGGCGCTTCGCGTCCCCGTGAGAAGACGCGCTCGCCCCAGGACTGATGGAGCCTTGATGAGCTTTACCTCGTTCGGACTGCACCCCGACCTGCTGCGCGGCGTCGAAGACCTCGACTATGCCAAGCCGACCCCGATCCAGAGCGACGCTATCCCCCCGGCCCTCGACGGCCGCGACGTTCTCGGCTGCGCCATGACCGGCAGCGGCAAGACCGCCGCGTTCCTGCTGCCGATCCTCCACCATCTGATGGACCGTCCCCGCGGCGCGACCCGCGCCCTGGTCCTCGCTCCCACCCGGGAGCTGGCGGCCCAGATCCACGAGCACCTCCAGGCCCTCGCCAGGCACACCGGCCTCACCGGCGCGGCCGTCTTCGGCGGCGTGGCCATAGGGCCGCAGGAGCAGGCGTTCCGCGACGGCGTGGACGTGCTGATCGCCACCCCCGGACGGCTGCTCGACCACTTCCAGAACGACTACGCGAAGCTCCACGAGCTGGAGGTCCTGGTCCTCGACGAGGCCGACCGCATGCTCGACATGGGCTTCCTGCCGGACGTCCGGCGGGTCCTCCAGCACATCCCGCCGCCGCGCCAGACCATGCTCTTCTCGGCCACCATGCCGCCGCCGATCGCGGAGCTGGCGCGCGAGATCCTGCGCGATCCCGTGACCCTGAACGTGGAGCGCAAGGCGGCTCCGGCCGAGGGGGTCGAGCAGGCACTCTACCCGGTCCGCGACGGGCTCAAGCCCTGGCTGCTCGTCGAGCTGCTGCGGCGCGGCGACATCAAGAACGTCCTGGTCTTCACCCGCACCAAGCACCGCGCCAACCGCCTGGCCGAGATTCTGGAGAAGGAAGGGATCGCCTGCGACCGCCTGCACAGCAACCGCAGCCAGGCGCAGAGGACCGACGCGCTCACCCGCTTCAAAGAGGGCCGCAGCAACGTCCTCGTGGCCACGGACATCGCGGCCCGCGGCATCGACGTGGAGGCGCTGTCGCACGTGGTCAACCTGGACGTGCCGGCCGTGCCCGAGGACTACATCCACCGCGTCGGCCGCACGGCGCGCGCCGAGCTGACCGGCGACGCCTTCACCTTCTACTCTCCGGAGGAGGAGCCGGAGGTCGCGGCCATCGAGCGGGCGATCGGCCGCCGGCTGCCGCGTCTCGTCCTGGACGACTTCGCCTACGACGCCGTACCGCAGGAGCGCTTCGAGGTGCCGATCGCCGAGCGCATCGCGGCCATCCGCGCCCGCAAGGCCGAGGAGCGCGCCCGCGCCCGCGAAAAGGCGGAGCGCAAGGCGCAGAGGCAAGAGACGCAACCGCAGCCCCGGCCGCAGGAGAAGGACCGCCGCAGACCCGAGCCGAGGGAGCCGCGAGAGGCCCGGCCGGGGAACAACGGCCAGCAGCAGCGCGGCCCCCGTCCCGCCCCCTATGCGGACGCGCAGCCCTATCCGCCGAAACCGCGCCGGGACAAGGACCGCCGCAAGAAGCGCGGAGGGGACCAGAAACCACGCCCGACCGGCGACCCGCAGTTCGCGCCGCCCTCCGACCGCGAAATCCAGCAGAAGCCGGAGGAGCGGGCCGCGCAGATCGCGTCGACCTTCCGCCCGCGGTTCAACCGGTTCAAGTAGGCTCCATCCAGGAGGCGGTTCCTCACCTGGGCCGCCTCCATTCTCCCTTCCCTCTTTTTCTCTCCCTTTCCGGGAGGTATACTCTTTCAGTCCGTCTATAATCTCTGGAGGTTGTTCCGGATGACCGCTCCGCCGTCAGGTTCCGCCACGGGGTCGCAGCCCTCTCGCGTCTTCCTTAGCTATGCGAGGAAAGCGAAAGCTGATGAAGCTTTGGCTAAAGCAGTACGGAAGTCATTGACCGAGCAAGGATACTCGGTCTTCATGGATCAGGACCTGCCGGTGGGGGAGGATTGGGCAGCGGAGATCGAGGCCAAGCTTCGCTGCTCCGATTTCATGGTCGTCTTTCTCAGCAAGCCAGCGAGTCGCAGCGAGATGATCCGGGCCGAGATCGAAATCGCGCGCAAACAGGCCGACTCATCGGGAAGAGGAAAACCTAAAATTCTGCCGATCCTGGTGCGATTCAACGGATCGCTGCCCTATCCTCTCAACGCCTATCTTGACCCCCTCCAGCACACGCTCTGGCGCCAGGAGAGTGATACGCCCAAGGTGTTGATAGACCTTCATAAGGTGCTCGGCGGAGGCACCGTGTCGATCTCTCCCGCATCATCGTTCTCAAGCGCCGAGGAGACTGAAGCGCCTCCCCTATATGCCGCGCTCCTGCCGCCTCCCGGCGGAGCCCTCCAGCTTGAGGATCCCTGGTACCTCGAACGTTCTGACGACGCTACGGTCCTCTCCTTGATCCGCCAGCAAGGGCAGACGATCGTCATCAAAGGACCCAGACAGATGGGCAAGAGCTCGCTGCTGGTGCGCGCGGTCGCGGAGGCGGCTGGAGTGGGCAAGAAGACGGTCCTGCTGGATTTTCAGATCTTCGATCGCGCCACCAAGAACAGCAGCGATCTCTTCTTCCGGAGATTCCTGGCAGAGATCGTAGAACAACTTGGACTACCGGACGAAGTTGACGAGCGCTGGGACACCAGCTTGGCAGTACCTCAGAACTGCACTCATTATTTCGAGCGCCAGGTTCTGTCCAGGATCTCCGAGCCGCTGACCCTGGCGATCGACGAGGCGGACGCTCTCTTCGGCACGAGCTTCTCAGAGGATTTCTTCGCCATGCTCCGAAGTTGGCACGAAATGCGCGCTCATCCTCTTAAAAAAGCATGGAAGAGGGCCGACCTGGTTCTGGTGATTTCGACTGAGCCGAGTATGCTCATCGATCGCGAGCATCAATCCCCTTTCAGCGTCGGGGAGATCTCTCGGCTGTCTGATTTCCTCCCGGAGCAGGTGCGGGAGCTCATCCGGCTGCACGGTAGCGAATTGTCAGACGAACATGTCAGCCAACTGATCTCACTGCTTGGCGGCCATCCTTACCTGACGCGCAAAGCTCTCTACGATTTGAGAAAGAAGGCCAGGCCTGAGGACCTCTTTGAAAACGCCACTGAAGACAACGGCCCCTTCGGTGACCACCTCCGCTACTATCTGCTCCGGTTGCAAGAGAAGAGGGACCTAGCCATTGCATTCTGCCAGATTCTTCAGAACGAGAAATGCGAAGACGAGTCGCTCGTCTATCGGCTCGAGGCAGCCGGGCTCATCAAGCGTCGTTCAGGCAAAATCGTCCCAAGGTGTAAGCTCTATGAAGATTATTTCAGGGAACGTCTTCACCCCCGTGTCTGACAAGCGGCAGGGTTCGTCCTTCCCACTCAAGGTGGAGACTTGTCCGCAATGACTACGCCGAGTCTTGCCCGCGTCTTCCTCAGCTACAAGAGGAATGCGGAGCCTGACGAACGGCTGGCCCAACAGGTGCTCCGGTCGCTGAGTGACAAAGGGTACTCGGTCTTCATCGACAGGAAGCTGAAGATCGGGCAAGACTGGGCGGGCGAGATCGAGGCCGAGCTCCGGGAGTCTGATTTCCTCATCGTCTTCCTGAGTGAAGCATCGAGCCGCAGCGAGATGGTGAAAGGCGAGATCGAGATCGCACGCAAGCATGCCACGACTGCGGGGAAACCTAGAATTCTGCCGGTCCGCGTCACTTTCACAGGGGCTCTGCCTTACCCGCTCAACGCCTATCTAGACCGTCTCCAGTACGCTCTTTGGCAGGAGGAGGCCGATACCGCTCGGCTGCTGGAAATTCTCCATGATGCGCTCGGAGGCGGCGACATCTCTTCGCCGGACGTATCCCTTGCGCAGGCACCTGCGGACGGCGATCTGCCCCCCTCCTACGCAGCACCGCTGCCGCCTCCCGGAGGAGCGCTCGACGTAGACGATCCTCTGTATCTGGAGCGCCCTCCCGATCGCTCAGCGCTGTTGCTCTTACCCCAACGCGGCCAAACAGTGGTCATCAAAGGGCCTCGACAGATGGGCAAGAGCTCATTGCTGATGCGCAGCGTCGCCGCCGCCACCAGGGCAGGCAAAAGGGCGGTGCTGCTGGACTTTCAGTTGCTCGACCGCGAGACCCGCGAAAGCAGCAACTTGTTCTTCCGCCGCTTCCTCGCGTCGATCGTAGAGCAGCTCGAGCTGCCGGACCGCGTAGACGAGCTTTGGGATTCAGGGTTGGCAAATCCGCAGAACTGCACGCGCTACTTCGAACGACAGATCCTGTCTAAGATTCCGGAGCCGCTGACGCTCGCCATTGACGAGGCAGACGCGCTTTTTGGCACAGACTTTCTGGGGGATTTCTTCGGAATGATCCGGAGCTGGCACAATCTGCGAGCCAACCCCGTCAAACCAGCCTGGAAAAAGCTGGACCTCATCCTCGTGGCCTCGACCGAGCCGTACATGCTGATCGATCGCCCGCACGAATCCCCCTTTAACGTCGGCGTCATGCTGGCCCTCTCAGACTTTGCGCCGGAGCAGGTCCAGGAGCTGAATCGCCGGCACGGTTCCCCTCTGAATGGTGAACAGTTGCAGCAACTGGCTACCCTCCTCGGCGGCCATCCTTATCTGACGCGCAAGGCCCTGTACTCCGCAACGAAAGAGAGGCGGCCCGGCGATCTCTTCGCGCAGGCGATCGATGACACCGGCCCCTTCGGTGACCACCTTCGCTATTATCTGCTACGCCTGCAAGGAAAACAGGAACTTGTCACCGCTTTATTTCAGATCGTGCAAGGCCGGAGCTGTAACGACGAGTCGCTTTGTTATCGCCTCGAAGGAGCCGGGCTCGTAAAACGCCAAGCTGGGAAAGTCATACCTCGGTGCCAACTCTATGCCGACTACTTCAGAGAGCGCCTCCACCCGAATGCCTGAGCAAACCGTCTATGTAGCCGGCGGCACAGTCCAGGCGGGCGGCGGCGTCTACCTGGAGCGCACGGCGGACCGGGAACTCCTGGAGCTCTGCCGCGCCGGAGCCTTCGCTTTCATCTTGACCTCCCGCCAAATGGGCAAGTCCAGCCTGATGGTGCGCACGGTGGAGCGGCTCTATGAAGAAGACGTCCGTTCAGTGATCGTCGACCTCACCGCCTTGGGCGCGGACGTAACCCAGGACCAGTGGTACAAGGGTTTTCTCCTGACTGTCGAGGACCAGTTGGGGCTTTCGACGAACGCTACCCGCTGGTGGCAGGAGCATGAGGAGCTTGGCGTTCCTCAGCGCTTCAATCTGTTCCTGAGCAAGGTGGTCCTCCAGGAGGTCTCCCAGGACATCGTCATCTTCGTCGACGAGATCGATACCACGCTGCGTCTTGGCTTCACGGACGACTTCTTTACTGCAATCCGGTACCTCTACAATGCGCGCGCCGACACGCCGGACCTGACGCGGCTGTCTTTTGTGCTGATCGGCGTGGCCACACCAGGCGACCTGATCAAGGACCAGGAGCGGACGCCTTTCAACATCGGTCAACGGGTAGAGTTGACGGACTTCACGTTCGACGAGGCCCGCCCCCTCGTCGCGGGCCTCTCTCTACCGGCCGAGCAGGAGGGGCCCGTCCTGGGTTCAGTGCTGAGCTGGACGGGAGGCCATCCCTATCTGACGTTGCGCGTCTTCCGCTCTCTGGCGGAGAAACCGCTCGATGAGTGGTCCGATGAAGCGATCACCCGCCGAGTTTCCGATCTCTTCTTCGGCGCCATGAGCGAGCAGGACAGCAACCTGCAGTTCGTGCGTGACATGCTGACGAAGAAAGCGCCGGACTCAGCCGCCGTGCTGGAAACCTATCGGGACATCCGTCGCGGAAAAAAGGTCCGCAACGAGGAGCAGAGCCTCTTCAAATCTTGGCTCAAGCTCTCAGGCGTGGTCTGTGCGAGGAACGGATTCCTGGAAGTCCGCAATCGGATCTACCAAACCGTATTCACGACCGAGTGGGTGCGTAATCATTTGGGCGTCAACTGGGGTAGGGTTCTGGCAAGGATTGGACTAGCGATCCTTCTGCTCCTTATCCTGGGAGCATGGCCGCTCGCCTGGTACGCTTGGGATCAGAAGGAAGAGGCAGAGAAGGGTTGGGCGGAATCCCGGAAAAATCTGAATGAGGCAGAAGCAGCTCGTCGCTCCGCAGAGACAGAACGGATCGAGGCGAGGAAACAGGCCAAGCTCGCGCAGTTTCTGAGGGAGGAAGCTCTTTGGCAAACGAGAATCGCTGAACAGGCAGCCGAAAGAGCGCGCATCGCGGAAATGGAGGCCCGCCGGCAACAAGGATTTGCCGAGTCGGGGCGGCAAGAGGCTGAAAGACAGCGGAGCCTCGCCGAAGACCTCAAGGAGGTTTCCCTCGCCCGTGGCTTGGCGTTACAGTCGTCCACACTCCGCGAAAGCCGTCCGGACCTCTTCGTCACCTCCACTTTGCTGGCGGCAGAGGCTTTGCTCCGATCGCAAACGACTCCAGCCGCTGCACAGATCCTACAGGATGCCTTGCCCATCCTTCCACAGAATCTCGGCGTGAGCACATTTTCGGGAGAGATCGTGGGACTGAGCCGCGACGGAAGCCGTCTCTTGATAAAGGCGGAGGATAAGGTCAGAGTAGTGAGAACGAAAGACGCAAAGGCTCTCTCGGAGATTTCCTACAACATCGAACACTTCCTGCTCAGCCCGGATGGGCGGCGAGTCATCGGCTACTCCAACAACGAAGCCCTACTCTGGGATGCTGAAACCGGCCGGCAGATCGCCCTGCTTAAGGGCAGCGACAGCGAACGGACCTACTCCCGCCAGTCGCCCGAGCTCTCGTTCAGCTCAGATGGCAGAAAGCTTCTGATTCTGGGATATCAGAAATTGAGAGTCCTGGACATCGACAGCGGCGATGAAATCGGTCAATTCGAAATCAAACCTTCTTCGCGCATATTAGCCACCGACACGAAACTCACGATGGCCCTTCTTTCACATGAGGGACAGTTGATTCTATGGAGCGCTGCAGGCCCATCAAAACTGTCTTGGCCGGAAGAAAAAGACCGGATTGTTGCGGCCGCTTTCAGCGGCGATGGCAACCGAATCGTCATCGGCAATGATAAAGGGAGCGTACGAGTCTGGGATATCAAGAGCAACACAGAGGTCTGGCAGGTACCTGCCCAGGAAACCGCCTCGGTGCTAGCCTTTGGACAATCCAATCTTGTCCTGATGGCGAGCAGCGACGGCACGGCACACGTCTGGGACATCGAAACCAAGCAAGAGGTCACCAGCTTGCCTCATGAAAAACCTGTGGCTTTGATGGAGCTTAATTCAGACGCAAGTCGCCTGCTCACCGTGACGACCGGCCGGGTCCTCCGGGTATGGGAGACCGGCACCTGGAGTGAGCTGGCCCGAGTCGGTTACCAGGAAAGTTTTGAAGTTAATGGAGATATATCTCGGATCGTAACTGTGTCAGGCAATAACGTCGAAGCCTGGGATATTAAAGAATCTGAAAATGTAGTTCGCTTCGATTCCTACCCTGCTCTAGCAATCACAAGCATGGACGGCCACTGGGGGGCGCTCCTTGGAGGGGAAAAGGGCGTACGCATTTTGAACCTACAGAGCCGAGACAGGCCGCTAGAAATTCCTACTTCTGACGAGGATAGTTACGTTGCATTTGACTCCAAGGGCCGTCGAGCTGCCATAGGAGGAGGCGATGACGGCCCTCTTCAGATCTGGGACCTGGAGAGCAAACAAAATGTTTTTCGCTTCGAGATCGAGAAAGAAATTCTGCCGGCAGCCCTGAGCCTTGACGGCCACTGGATAGCGACCATGGACCGAGAAGAATACTCCGTAGAGATCCGCGATATTCCAAGCGGCAAAATATTTGCAAAGCTCAGCCATGAGGAGCCGCTCATTGCCAATCCCAGACTTAGTCCAGACGGGCGGCAGATCGCAACATCCAGCATGGACGGCGTCGTGCGGATTTGGGAATTCCCTAGCGGGCGACAGGTGACCCAGTTGGATCATGATGAGAGCTGGGCAACCGCCATGAGCTTCAGTCCGGACAGCCGGCAGATTGCAACAGTCGGCACAGAAGGCACTACCCGGATCTGGGACATCAAGACCGGTCACGAGTTGAGGCGTCTCGCTCATGAAGATGAAGAGCTGGTGACTGCCGTGGCCTTCAGCCCTAACGGCGATTGGCTCGCCGCAGGAGGGGACGACGGCACCACGCAAATCTGGGAAGTGGCGACTGGCCGCGAGTTGGCCCGGTTGGTTCAGGAGGGTTCCGTCGCCTCGGTAGCTTTCAGTCAAGACGGCCGGACGATCACGGTAGCAGGCGAGTTTCCTACCATAGAAACCCTCCCCTGGCGTGCCAACGACTTGGTCGCCGAGGTCTGCCGGCACCTCCGGCGCGATCTGACCCCCGAGGAATGGAGGGAGTACCTTCCAGACGAGCCCTACCGGAAGACTTGCACCGGGCTCTCCACCCCAAACCCGAATTGAGCAACCCTCCGGTTCAGGGCGTCCCAGCAGTCGTTCTTCGCCGGCATGATCGGGCTGGGCCTGGCCGGGGCCGGATTCTCGGTCCTGGCGTTCTCGGCGGCGATGGGAGTCTCCTGACCAGAAACCGACACGTCGGCGTTCCCGCACCCGACGTGTCGGCGACGTGTCGGCGCAATGAGCCAAGAGGCGCAGCCTCTCGGAACCGCAGTACTTTCAAGGATTTCTCACCGGTCCGGGAGACCGCTTCCCTCGGCACGCGACTTGCGATGGCGTAGAACGAACACGTCGACAACAGAAAAGGAGACAGCCATGTTGAGCCAAGTCGCGGAAGTCGCGGAGCTCGATGGGGCGCAGGACGCCGCCACCTTCCGGCAGATGCTTCGGAACACCCTTGCGGAGTCACTGGTACCCACTGCGTTCTCGTTGTTCGTCAAGGTCAATCCCTCCGACGGCAGCGTCACTCTGGAGCCGAATGGAGAGCTCCCCCCGGGGGTCGTGGTCGGGTTCGAGCTGATGAAAATCCCGGCGGGAAGCTTCGAGGTCAACTTCGAGCTCGTGGACAATTCGAAGATCTTTGGGAATCCCGCGGCCATCATCTTTCCGCGGCTTTCACCCGGCACCGGTCAGCCCAACCAGGTGATCTCCTTCGGTGTTCCGCGGCTGGCCGACGATCCCAAGAAGACCATCGCCAACTTCGTCAACGCGCTCCCCCAGAACAACAATCCCCAGAGCTACGCCATCGTCTTTACCACCCAGGACCCCCTGTTGGGGGAGCTGATGCTTGCGCCTCATGATCCCACGATCGTGAACGATCCGAACCCGGGGGGCGTCTAGGCGGGTCCGGGCTTTTGCCGCAAGAGGTTCTGGAAGTGTGGATCGGCCCGCAGGCGGTCGAACCAGGGGAAGAAGAACCACCGCGGCTCGTAGCCGAGCTCCAGAGCCTTCTCGGCGCTGACGATCGCGGAGGCGTTTTCTCCCAGGACGGCATAGACCAGCGAAGCCTCATAGGCGACCGCCCCGTCTCCGGGGGCGATCCGGGAGGCCTCCTGGACGGCCTCCACCGCCTCGCGGGCCTGGCCCAGGTGAGCGAAGGCCTGCGCCTTGACCGTCAGGAACTGCGGGGTCGAGGCCGAGGGGTCCGCCGCGATCAGCTCCACCACCCTCTGATAGGCTGCGCGGGCCTCTTCTTCCCTGCCCATGAGAGCGTAGGCGTCCGCCAGATTGAGCAGATAGAAAGGATTGCGCGGCTCCCGCTCGACGACGCGGCGGAAGCTCTCGGCGGCTTCGGCATAACGGCCGAGCAGGAAATAGGCGAGGCCGAGGTTCGAGATCTGCGACAGGCCGGGGGAACGCCGGACCAGCCGCTCGTAGAGCTCGGCCGCCCGCGCGGGGGAGCCGTTGGCCAGCTCGATCTGGGCCAACAGGGACAGTCCCTCGAAGTTTTCAGGGGACCGCTCGAGCAACTGGCCCAGGTGCTCCCGGGCGACGGCGATCTGGCCGTTCTGAAGCTCCATCCGGGCGAGCACCACAAGCCTCTTCCAGGAAGGATTGCGGCGCGCCGCAGTCCGCAGCAGCTCGATGGCCTGCCGGGATTCGCCGCGACTGTTGAGGAGGAGGGCCCGGAGCTCCAGGACTCTGACATCCCCCGGCGCCAGGCGCTGCAGCTCGCCGAGCGCCTCCTCCGCCTCCGCAATCCTCCCCCCTTCGAGCGCCACCTGGAAAAAGGTGAAGAGCGGTTGCGGATGGTCCGGGGCCAGCTTCCGCGCCTGGCGGACGAGGTCGAAAGCGTGCTCCAGGTCTCGCGGATCGCGGGACCTGGAGAAGCGGGACCTCGCGACGTCGGCTTCGAACAGGACGATGTCGAGGAACAGAGGAGACCTCTTGCGGATGGCCTCCGCCTCATCCAGGATCGGCCGCAGGTCGGCGTCGCGGCGCGAATCGAAACGCTGGCGCAGACGCAGGAAGTCCTTGAGATCCTCGCTGCTCACCTCTCCCGCAAGGTCGCCCTTCCGCACCCTGTGGCCCGCGTAGGCCCGGCGGATCTGGCTGGCCACGGCGTTGGCGGAGAGATAGTAGTTGTCCGTCGGAACCTCGAAGCTCTCGGCCCAGAGCACGCTGCCACTCTGGCCGCTCAGCCGGTTGAGAGAGATCCGGCAGGCTTCCAGACGGCAGTCGAGACGGGAGCTGATGACCTCGTCCGCCGAGGCGGCCCTGGCTACCGCCCGCGGGGGGCCGTCGACCGCGTCCAGCTCCTCAAAAGCCTTGGGCGAGATCCTCTCCAGCGAGACGAGCCCCTGCAACAGGGCCACGCGCACGCCGGAGGCCAGCAGCTCGACTTCCCCGTTCCCGGCGCCGGTACCGATCTCCGGACGGAGCACCCCGACATACAGAGGCTCCTGCGGGGCGCGGGAGACGAAATAGACGGCCGCGGCCGCGAGCGCAGCCAGCACGGCGAGCCCCGCGCCGACGAGCCGGGGACGCGACCGGAGCGCGGTCAGGGCGGAGCTCGGACGGCCGGGGATTCCCGGCGCCGGAATCGTCGCGCCGGCGACCGGCGCGGTGGGAGAGAGCGGGGGGGCTTCGACGATCGTGGCGGTCCCTCCGTAGTCCGCGGTCACCAGGGCGAGCCGGTCCAGCTCCCGGCGCACCTGGCCGGCGCCCCGCGGACGCAACGCCGGATCTTTCTGCAGGAGATGGTCGACCAGCGACGAGAGCTCCTCCGGCACGGCGGGGTTGATCTCCCGGACCGGCTTCTGCTGAAAATGGATCACCCGGTTCAGGGTGGCCAAGCCGTTCTCGGCCGCGAAGGGGGAGCGGCCGGTGAGCATCTCGTAGAGCAGCACCCCGAGGGCGAACAGGTCCGTGCGGTGGTCCACCGCCTCGCCGCGCGCCTGCTCGGGCGACATGATGCGATAGGTGCCGAGCACGGCGTTGGCGCGCGTCAGCGACTCGTCGCTCCCCAGAAGCTCCTTGGCGATCCCGAAGTCGGTGATCTTCGGCCGCCCCGACGGGGTGACCAGGACGTTCTCGGCCTTGAGGTCGCGGTGAATGATTCCCTGTCGGTGCGCCGCATCGAGGCCGTCGGCCAGCTCGCGCGCCAGGTCCAGCGTCTCGTGGACGTCCATGGGACCGTCCTCGATCACCTCCCAGAGGCTCGTCCCCTCGACGTACTCCAGGACGATGTAGTCGAACTCCCCCTCCTGAAGGATGTCGTACACTTGGACGATGGCCGGATGGCTCAGGCGGGCGGCGAGCTTGGCCTCGCGGCGGAAGCGCTCGCGGCGGTCGGCGCTGACCTCGGCGTCGGGGCGGATGCGCTTGACGGCGACCCGGCGGTCGAGGCGTTCGTCGTAGGCGAGGAAGACCTCGCCCATGCCGCCGGCGCCGAGCCGTTCCAGAATGCGGTACGGCCCGATCCGTTGCGGCAGATCCGACGGCGCCGGCACGGCCATGCCTCTAGGCGAGCCCCATCTCGCGGACCCGCCGGCCCAGGGCCCTCCTGGACACCTCGAGGCGCTCGGCCATGGCGTCCAGGTCGCCTCCGTGCTCCTCATGGCAGCGCGCGATCTCCTCGGGGCTCAGGTCCGCGACGGTCCGCACCCGCGGGCAGCTCTCGATCAGCGCGTAGAGGGACGTGCGGGAGATCCGCAGGTGATCGGCCGTGGCCTTGAGGTCCCAGAGGTTGGCCCGCAGGGCCGCGAGGAGCTCCTCCTCGGTGACCTCCGAGGGCTTGCGCCGTTCGGAGCCGGCCGGCGGAGGAGGCGTGGGGACCGGCGTCGCCTCGCCGGCGGAGCCGCGGCTCGGGGGCGGAGGCGTCTCGTCGCGCAGCAGGCGCTCGACCGCGGGGCCGACCTCCAGGCGGCTGAGGCCGCGGCTGCCGATGACGAGCTGCCGCGCCACGTTGCGGAGCTGCCGGACGTTGCCCGGCCAGTCGTAACGCACGAGCCGGGCCACCAGCCGCGGCGGCAGCCAGAGAGGATCGAACTTCGGGTGCGCCGGATCCATGCGCCAGGATTCGCCGACCCTCCCCAGCTCCTGGCGCAGGAAGTGGACCAGCAGGCGTCCGACGTCGTCGCGACGCTCGCGCAGGGGGGGAAGCCAGATCTCGAAGCCGGAGAGGCGGTGGAGCAGCGGCGCACGGAACCCGCCGTTGCGCACCTTCGCCTCCAGGTCCGAATCGGTGGCGGCGATGACGCGCACGTCCACGCGCTGCGTCGCCTGGGAGCCGACCGGGAAGATCTCGCCGGTCTCCAGGGCGCGCAGCAGCGCCACCTGGACCTCGACCGGCACCTCGCCGATCTCGTCCAGGAGCAGAGTGCCGCCGTGGGCGCGGCGGAAGAAGCCTTCCTGCGGACCGACCGCACCGGTGAAGGCGCCGCGGACGGCCCCGAAGAGCTCCGACGCGACGAGCGTGGCCGGGATCGCGCTGACGTTGATCCCCAGGAAAGGCCCCATCTTGCGCGGGCCCACATCGTGGATGGCGCGCGCTACCAGCTCCTTGCCCGTCCCGGTCTCACCGCGCAGCAGCACCGGGACGTCGAGGTCGGAGACGCGCTGGACGTCCGCGCGCACGCGCATCAGCCCCGCGCTGTCGCCGATCATCCCGAACCGCGGCGGGGACTCGGTGACCATGGACGCCCTGTGCAGGAGCAGAACCACCCGGCCGGACAGCTCCAGCACGACCCCGCGGTCGACGTCCGCGGCGGGGAACACGCACCCCTGAAAGACGCTGGTCCCCTGGGCGACGACGCTGGTCCGGCTGTCGCCGAGCAGCAGCTCGATGCCGGCGTCGTCCCTCCCCAGGAGGCGGAGCGGGCGCCGGCTGATGTGGATGTCGGACAGCGGCTCGCCCGTGGTCCGGCCCGGAGGCACGAGGTCCGGCTCATAACGGCCGACGAGCGCCGGCCGGCCGAAGGGGATCTCGGAAAGGAATGCACGATCCCCGATGCGCCGGAGGTCGGGATGATAGAGGATTGTCAGCACGGGGATGGGAGTGGAGGCATGCTGCCAGCTCCTCTCCCCTGTAAACCGGCCCGTGCCCGTCAATCCGACTGTGGAGCCGTCGGCCGTCTGGTCCGTCATTTCTTACGATTGTAACTGTTTCGATGCCCAGCCCGGAGACTCTTCCCTTCCTTTATCGCGACGAGGCGCTCGCCGCGGTCGACAAACCCTCGGGAATGGCGGTGCACCGGGGCTGGTCGCAGGAGCGGATCGTGGCCATGACCCTGGCGCGCGACCGGCTGGGGCGGCACGTCTATCCTGTCCACCGGCTCGACCGCGGGACCAGCGGCGTGCTCGTCCTGGCGCTCTCTCCCGACGTGGCCCGGCGGCTCCAGGAGCAATTCGAAGCCGGCGGCGTGCGCAAGCGCTACCTCGCCCTGGTCCGCGGCATTCCGCCCGAAGAGGGGGTGATCGATCATCCCATCCCCCGCGCTCCGGACGGCCCGCGCGTTCCCGCGGTCACCGAATTCCGGCGGCTGGCGACGTTCGAGCGCTACGCCCTGGTGGAGGTCGTCCCCCGCACCGGCCGCCTGCACCAGATCCGCCGCCACCTCAAGCACATCAGCCATCCGCTGATCGGCGACGTCCGCTACGGCAAAGGCGAGCACAACCGCCTGTTCCGGGACCGCTTCGGCCTCCACCGCCTCGCCCTGCACGCCCTGGAATTGGGCTTCGCCCATCCCGTGGACGGCCGGCCGCTGAGCGTCTTCGCGCCCGTGCCCGAAGACCTCGCCGGCCCCCTGCGGGCCATGGGGATGGAAGTCCCCTCACCCCCCTAGCCCCCCTCTCCCACCCCCTCCCACCGACCGGGAAAGGGGGGAACTGTAGGAAGATGCGCGGGGTTGTCTCCTAGAAGTGAACACTCCTCGTCCCGTCTCCCCCTCTCCCGGGCGGGCGTGAGTGCGTGTGGGAGAGGGGGCCGGGGGGTGAGGGCTCCTGCGATAGAGTCCGCTCATGGCTCCCCGCACCTTCGATGCCGAGCGCTGCCTCGAAGCCGCCCTCGCCGCCTGCCGCCGCGCCGGCACGATTCACCGCGAGCATTTCCGTTCCGAAGGGCTCGCGGTGGAGCGGAAGGCCGACCGCTCGCCGGTTACTCTGGCGGACCGCGGATCGGAGGAGGCGATCCGCGAGACGCTGCGTAAAGCGACACCCGAGCTCGGCCTTCTCGGCGAGGAATTCGGCCAGGAGGGGGACGAGCGCGACCGCTGGGTGATCGATCCGCTCGACGGCACGAAAAACTTCGTCGCCGGCCTCCCCTACTTCGCCACCCTGATCGGGCTGCAGCTCGACAGCGAGCTGGTCCTCGGCGTGGTCCACGCCGCCGCGCTGGGACCGGGCGCCGGGATCGGCGCGGCGCCCTCGGGAATGGACGAGGCCGGTTTCGGCGAGACCTGGTGGGCGGTGCGCGGGCAGGGGGCTTTCGCGGGAACGGGCACGGCGCTCGCCACCTGCCAACAGCGCCAACTGCGGGTGAGCGAGACGCGGGAGCTCGAACGCGCCTTCCTGGCGCACGGCGGGCTCGTGTACTTCCAGCGCAACGGCCTCTGGCCCGCCATCAGCGATCTGATCGCCCGCGCCGGTCGCACCCGCGGCTTCGGCGACTGGTGGGGCCACATGCTGGTCGCCGAGGGCCGCTGCGACGCTATGATCGAAGGGGCCGTGGCCTATCACGACGTGGCCGCGATCAAGCCGATCCTGGAAGAGGCGGGAGGCATTTTCTTCGCCCGCGACGACGCGCCGCTCGGCGCGGACTTCCATGCGCCGGTCGTGTCATCGAACCGGGGTCTCGCCGAAGCGATCCGCAACGCTCTGGGGTTCTAGCGCAGGAGGAGCTCGGATGAGTTTGAGAAATCTGTTCGGCCCGAGCCGCGAGGAGGTCTGGCGGCAGCTCTGCGCCGAGATCGGCGCCGACTTCGTGGACGGAGGGCTCTGGCACGGCGACAAGGTGCAGGCCCACGTCAGGGAGTGGACCATCACCCTGGACACCTACACGATCTCCACCGGCAAGACCCACTTCACCTATACGCGCATGCGCGCGCCTTTCGTCAGCCGGGACGGCTTCCGCTTCCTCATCTACCGCAAGGGCTTCTTCTCCAGCCTGGGTGCGGCGCTCGGCATGCAGGACATCGAGGTGGGCCACTCCCTCCACTTCGACGAGGACTTCGTCATCAAGGGCAACGACGAGCACAAGGTCCGCATGCTCTTCGCGAACCCCGAGATCCGCCGGCTCATCGAAGAGCAGCCGGAGATCCGCCTGGAGCTGAAGGACGATGAAGGCGCCTTCCGCAACCGTTTCCCCGAAGGGGTCGACGAGCTGCAGTTCCTGACCCTCGGCGTCATCAAGGATGTGGAACGGCTCAAGAAGCTCTACCATCTGTTCGCCGAGATCCTCGACGAGCTGTACCGGATGGGCTCGGCGTCTCTGGAAGACCCGGGCGTGGAGCTGTAACGCAGCTCACTGGGGCTCAATGGATACGAAGTGCACCAGATTCGAGGGCTCCGCGGAGATCCAGATGCTCGTCCCCCAGGCGATGGCTTCGACAAACCGGCGAAAGATCTTTCTGGTCGGGAACGCCGTCAGATATTCAATGCGGATTCCGAGCCTCGCGGGTCCCCGGACGAGCTCGCGGAGCTGTTCAAGCCGCGCCGGGGTAATCGGGCCGGTGGAGGTGACCGCTTCGACAACGAGAAGCCGATTCTCATACGAATCGTGCAGGATCACATCGGGGAGGGATGTGGTGACATCGATCGGCAGATTGAGACGCCGCATGAGAACGCGATCCTGATAACCGGTGCGAGGCGCCGTATCTCCGAGGTAGACGACGGAGGAGCGCCTGAGGATTGCAGGACCCAGAACCTCGACGACCTCTTTCTCCAATTCGTTGTGAGTGCCAGGGCTCAACGCGAATGCCTGATCTGTGGCAAGCAGGACCGAGAGCTCACCCTCCCGCTCTCTCTGGCGTCCTCCGGCTCCCTTCTTACCAGTGAGGCGCAACTTTTCGATCAGCCGGTCCCGTTCCGGCCCGGGACCCTCTTCGAAGAGGCGGTCTAGCTCACCGCTCAATCGATAGTAGGTATTCGGATCATTCGTGCTGAGTTGATGCCGGATCACCCATCCGGCATCGATCAACGGGCGAAGCGAAGTCTTCCGATAAGACTCCCGGGTGTTCTCCGCGACCTTTCGACGAAAATCTTTCCGGACGAAGCTCAGGATGTCATGAATCCGGGCTCCGTCCGCCAGCCGCTCATGGCCGGCCAGAAGCCCTTTCCGCGGTTGCCGGTTGACGAGAGCGAGGATCGTCAGGGCCGTCTGATCCGTGATGTGGCTCTCCGGAAAGCCCAGCTCCCGCAAGAGCTGCTTGATCTCCTCAAGCGTCACGCCGGGGCTCTTGAACTGCGGGATTCTCCCGCAAAATGCGCTGAAGGAATTTCAGGTCTCCGGCCGTGAGGCTGTACGCATGCGCCACTCTCTCGTTCAGCTCCCCTTCGAGATCAGTCCGTTTCCCCGACAGCGTGGTTTCCTCGAGCTCCACCACCAACTCCGCGATCTCCCTCTCGAACCCACCTCTGGCAATCGGCAGAAGGTTGAGCTCTGTGGCCGATACCTGCGTGTTCCCGTTCATGGAGCGGAAAAGGAACTCGATCACATCGGAGGAGAGAAGACCCAGCAGGAACCGCAGGTCCACGCGAGTATCCGCCGTCGCCGGCTGCAACATGTTGAGGTGATTCTCGACGAAGTACCGCCGCTGCGCCGGAAAGCTCACCACGCTTGCGACGATGCGGCGGGTCTGCTCGTCCGCGGTGACCCGCTGGATCAGCAGGCTCGGCCCGGCCGTCGCAAGCCCCTGAGTCTTCGCCGTTTCCTCCAGATAGGGAGGCCGGCTGTGACCGGCCGTGGCGAGCTCGAAGTGGAACCGGCTCACGTCTGTGGCCCAAATCAAGGGAAGCGTCCTCGCTCCGGCCTGGGAACGGAGGTTGGGTTTGAGCCGGTTCCAGACGACCGGTCCTGTCCTGGCCGGACAACCGACGGCGGGGCTGGCCAGCAGAGGATGCCGGCCCAGGATTTTGTTCAGGATCGAATAGGTCCGCGACCGGTCCGACACGAACCAGACGGTCGTTCCGTTCAGCCGGCGCACCACCTGCGTCACCTCAGGGTCCACATGGACCGGACCGCCATTCGACAGCTCCGTCACGGCGCGCACCACCGAAGTCCGTACGGATCGAGGTCCGGATCTCCCCCCATCCGTGGAGCGCTTCTGAAACCTCAGGATCATGGTTCCTTGGAGCACTTGGGGAAAGACTCTCTTCCGATCCGCGAGCAGGGTGAGCTCCTGCAGATGGGTCCTCTCTTCCAGGAGCCGCCGGAGATTCTGGAAGTAGAGGCCGGACAGCATGGACCGGGGCACGATGAACCCGAGCCGTCCGCCGGGCCGCAACATCTCCAGTCCGGCGTGGAGGAACATGCCGTAGGCGTTGGGATGGCCGTAGATGGAATCCTGGAAGGCCCGCCGGAGAGCGGGAGACATCCGGCCTAATTTTTGGTAGGGAGGATTTCCGACTACGAAGTCGAACGAGCCGATCAGAGACGAATGAAAATCCCGTTCTTCGAGGAGGTCTCCGTCAAGCTCCGACGCCAGTGTGACAAGGGTATCCCGGTGATCGAGCTGCAACTCTTCCGGGAGGCGTCGGGGATGCGAAGCCATCCAGAGTAGCAGCGACCGCGAGAGCAGAAGGCTCAGGTTGAAGCGCGCATAGAGGCAGGCAATCGGATCGATGTCGATCCCGACGATATGGGCGCGGACCCGTGGATACCACTCCTCGGGCGGGACGGCCGCCTTCCGGAGCGCGCCGAGATAGATCCGGACGGCTTCGGCCAGAAAGACGCCCGAGCCGCAGGCTGGATCGCAGAGGGTTTGTTCGAGGATGTCCACCTCTTCCCGGTACTCCGCCGCGTTCAGGATGTAGCGGACGATCGGTCCGGGGGTTACGACCTGCCCCAGCGCCCGTCGCATTTCTTCCGGGACGAGATGCAGGTAGTCGTGCGGCCCGGGCTCGTCCTCTCCGTTCGCGGCTGCCGGAAGGGGGCCCGAAATCGCACCCGGCTCCGCCTCTCGCTCCCCCGTGATTCCCAGGAGCAGCCGGCTTACCTCCGCGATCCGAGCCGGACGCATGGACAGCCCGAGGCGCACCGCCTCCTCCTGCAGCCGGGATGAAAGCGCTGCTTCCAGGGCGGTCTCAAAGAACTGGAGATCCGGTTTCATCGGATGCAGCAGATTGTATCCCGGCGCATGCACGTCCGGAGCATAGCGTAAACCGGGCGTATGGACAACGACGCGCGTCAAAGCCAAAAAAATCCGAGCCCTCGAAGAGCTCACGTCTCGCCAGAGAGGATGCCAGGCGAGGGAGGTCACTTGAGCCGCGACCGAGCCTCGCGGAGAACTTCCTCGGAGGAGATCGGGGTCACTTCACCCCGCTCGATCTCTCGATAGCGGCGCTCGGCCTCCTCAGCCCACAGCCCTTCGAGGTCCTCCTCCGCGTCCGGTTCGTTGTCACCGAGGCTCAAGAGCAGCGACTTCGCAAGCCTCGCCCTCGCGGACTCGGGGAGCCCGAGAGCCTCAGCTTCGACTCTTCCAGGGCCTGTGCCACGGCATGCCTCCAGTTCGATGTCCCAGCCGAGAATACCATTCCCCCTCCCCAATTGTCCCGGTCTCCGCTAGAATTGCGGCCTTCCGTCGACGTTCTTACAGGATTAATCTCTTCTTCAGGGAATCTTCTTCAAGACCATGCCGCCGTTCACGCATCTCGAATTCCATCGCACCGGAATCGGTCTCGTGCCGGAAGGGCCGAGCCCGGCCGACACCGCGATCTACGTCGGCCGCGTGCCGGGCAGCACCAAGCCGCTGCGCTCCTGCACCTGTCCGGTCAGCCGCAACAAGACCTGCGACCACCTCCGTCTGCTCTCCCAGTCCGTCGCGGAGGTGCAGACTCGCTACGACGGACGGACCTGGGAGGACGTCTTCGCGGTTTCGGTCTGGCACCGGCTCGCGAAGCTGCTCTTCGACGGGAATCCGCAGGCCTCCGCCAAGGTCCGGGTACTGCGGGACGGCCGCGGCTCGATCCGCGTCACCTCGACGGCCGGCGACGAGCTGGCCGAGTATTTCGACGGGTCCGCGGCGCAGCTCCGCTTCCTGGAGCGGACCGGCAAGGTGGCCGCCGGGGACGGCGTCTTCAACCGGGCCGGGCTCCTGGAGCGGCTCGCGCTGTTCCAGGCCACGATCGAAGAGCGGGCCATCCAGAAGGCCGGGCTGAAGACGAACCGGCAGACCTGGGAAGAGAGCTTCTGGCATCGCCTGGCCTATCACTGCGCGCGCGAGCTCGGAGAGGACGGCGGGCGCGCGGGCACGTTCCATCCTGCCATCGACGAGGCCACGGGCCGCTTCACGCTGACCTTCCGGAAGAGCGACGGCAAGCCGGTCGTCCGCTTCACCGTGCCGCGCTCGCGGGTCCAGGCGGCGCTGACTCTGCTGGCCGAGGCGTATCCCGGACAGGAGGACCTGGCGATCCGTCCGATCCCTCTGAAATCGATCTTCCACGTCTCTCAGGAGACCGAGATCGACCGGATCGAGGTGCGGCCGGTGATCCAGGCGATTCAGGCGACCGGCGAGGGGCGGTTCCTCAAGCAGGCCGAGATCGAGCGGTTCCGCTACGGCCAGCTCGTCTGGCTGAAGGATCTGAAGGTACTCGCCGAGCTGGAGCGCGAGGGCAGGGAGCGGAAGTTCCGCGCGCCCGCCCGCCTGAGCCTCCAGCGCAGCCAGATCCCGGGCTTCCTCGAAGAGCACCGCCAGGCGCTCGGCGAAGGCACGCTCGTGCTCGACGAGCCGCTCCGCCATCTGAAGGTGTTCAAGACCTGCGACCGCATCGAGATCACCGCCGCCGACCTCGAAGAGGCGCTGGAGCGGAGCTGGTACTGGCTGGCCGTGGAGTACGGCTTCGGCAGCGAAAGAGTCTCGCTCGCCCGCATCCTGGAGGCGAAGCGCGAGGGTCTGCCTTACCTGGAGATCTCCGGCGGCTGGATCGACCTCAACGCGCCGGCCTTCCGGAGCCTGGGAGAGCTGGTGAACGGCGAAGACGCGCGCGGCAGCCGGCTCCGCTTCTCCGCGAGCGAGCTGCTGCGCTTCCAGGCCGCGGCGGCAGCGCCCGTCGAGACCCCTTCCGGAGACGCTTCTGCCGGGACACCGCTCGACCGCCTGCTCCGCCTGCGTCCCGCCGAGCCGTTCCGTGCTCCGCGGGGGCTCGCGACCACGCTCCGTCCATACCAGGAGATCGGCGCCGAGTGGCTGCGCTTCCTCTGGGAGAACCGCCTCGCCGGCCTCCTCTGCGACGACATGGGGCTCGGCAAGACGCTGCAGACCATGGCCCTGATGACCGGGCTCGCCGAGGAGGGCGCGGTCTCCGCTCCGTTCCTGGTCTGCTGCCCGACCAGCGTGGTCAGCCACTGGCGCGACCAGATGGGGCGGCACGCTCCGGGCCTGCGGCCGGTCCTCTACCACGGCCCGCAGCGCCGGCTCCCCTTCCAGCCGAAAGCCGGGGATGTGGTGGTGACCTCCTACGGCGTGCTCCGCCGCGACGCCGAGGAGCTGAGCGCCCTGCCGTTCGCCCTGGCCGTGTTCGACGAGGTGCAGCAGATCAAGAACCGCCAGACCCAGGCCTACCAAGCCGCCTCCCATCTGGTCGCGGACGTCAAGCTGGGGCTCACCGGCACGCCGATCGAGAATTCCCTGGCCGACCTCAAGACCCTGTTCGACCTGATCCTGCCGGGCTACCTCGGCGCCGACGCCGCGTTCGAGGAGCGCTTCGTCCGGCCCGCCGAAGGGAGGCGGGACCGGGAAGAGGCCGGCGAGGACCGGCTCCGCGAGCTGCGGCGGGCGATCTCCCCGTTCGTCCTGCGGCGGCTCAAGTCCTCCGTGCTCGACGAGCTGCCGGAGAAGATCGAAGACCTCCGCGCCTGCGCGCTGTCGGACGACCAGGTCAAGCTCTACCGCGACGCGGTCGGCGTCAAGGGGGCCGAGCTGGCGCGGCAGATCGAAGAGGCCGCGGGCGAGCCGATCCCGTACATCCACGTCTTCGCCCTGCTCAACCTGCTCAAGCAGATCTGCGACCACCCCGCGCTCGCCCTGGGCCGGCTCGACCAGGCCGGCGAGTACGCCTCGGGCAAGTGGGACCTCTACCGCGAGATCCTCCAGGAAGCGCTCGACAGCGGCCAGAAAGTGGTCGTCTTCACCCAGTTCCTCGGCATGATCGAGCTGATGGAGCGCCACCTCCGCGAGGTAGGCGTGGGGCACGCGACCCTGACCGGCGCCAGCGTCCACCGCGGCGATATCGTCGACCGCTTCAACCGCGACCCGGACTGCCGGGTCTTCCTCGGCAGCCTCAAAGCGGGCGGCACAGGGATCGACCTCGTGGCCGGCTCGGTGGTCATCCACTACGACCGCTGGTGGAACGCGGCGCGCGAGGACCAGGCCACCGACCGCGTCTACCGTCTCGGCCAGAAGCGGGCCGTCCAGGTCTTCAAGCTGGTCACCGAAGGGACGCTGGAAGAGAAGATCTCGGCCATCATCGACCGCAAGCGCCGCATGATGGAGCAGGTCATCGAGGAGGACGATCCGAAGCTGGCGAAGATCTTCAGCCGCGAGGAGCTGCTGGAGATGCTGCGGGGGGTGTGAGGCCAGGCGGCCCTGGATTCGTCGGGCTGCTTGATCAGCGATTCTGCAGGGATACCGAGCTCCTTGTGCAGCTTCCGGATCATCTTGAGGGTGAGCGGGCGTTTGCCGCGCGGTAGTCCTCCTCGGTTCTGATCGGCTTGATGTCCATGACTGCGGTTGGAGGTGAAGTAGGCCCTCACGCCGACGGCGTTCCAGGTCTGCGGCAACGCGTCGCGAGTCGCGCTGTACGCGTCTGGAATGACACTGCACGCGTAGCAGGACCCATTGCATGCGTGCCACGATCCGTTGACCGCGTTCAGCGTCTCGTTGCACGTATGATGCGAGACTCTGAACGCGGTCGGCGTCGCGCTGTTTGCGATGGGTGACCTGTTGCTCGCGATTGGCAATCCGGAGCGCGCATGCCGTGGGCCGTTGTTCCGGTTCCGAGCTTCGACGAACGCGAAGGACGGCTTGCTGCACGCGTGCGGCAGCCTCTTGAACGCGTGGAGCGCCTCGCGGAACATGGCCAGCGCTCCATTGCACCCAATCAGAGAGCCGTTGATCGGATTCCGATTGCACCGACAGGGCTCGAGCAACTCGCGGATCGCGTGCGCCGACGCCCGGTCCACGGTCACCGTCTATTCGATCGCGTGCGCCGGCCCCCTCTTCTCGTGCAGCGCCTCACGCATCGCGTGCGACCACCCGCCGTCAGCGTGCAGCGCCTCGTTGATCCCGTA
>DASVEF010000131.1:0-12445 GCA_036380715.1 Thermoanaerobaculia bacterium
CGATTGACTCAGCCCCAGAGAAGCCTCGCGGCCACCATGGAAGAAGTCGGTCAGCGCCGGCTCGAAGCTGCGGTCCCGGACCTCCACGTCGATCCTCGTCGCGGTCCAGGCGGTCTCCCGAAACCCGAAGGAGACGCTCCCCTCCGCAAGATCGAGATACGAGTCGCCCCCGAGCCAGGCGCGGGCTCCGCTCCCCTGGAGCAGCACGGTGAAACGGCCGCCCCCCGTGCGAGGGACGCGGAGGAGACCCAACGGCCCGCCGAGGAACCCGCTGCGGTCGCTCCCCCAGGCCAGCGAAACCGTGCCCCGGGCCAGAGAGAGGTCGAGCTCGTCGAGGTCCTGATGGATGGAATGGCTGCCCGAGACGTCCAGATCCAGGCTCCACCCGCGGCGGCCCTGGAAGGGTTGATACCCCAGGCGGAGGTCGAGCTCGGCGGCGGTGTCCGAGGCGGGCTCGTCCAGCCCGAAGATCGGAAATGGGAGGTCCCCGGGCATGAGAGCGGGGTTGGAGTCGCGCAGAGCCTCGATCCCGATCCTCCCCTCCCACCTCGCGTCCGCGCCGCCGGTCAGCGGCGGCAGCTCCGCGGCGCCTTCGGGTGTCACGATCAGTCCTGGCCCGGGCGGACTATCCGCTCGCGCGAGCCGCAGATCCTCCTGTACGCGCTTCCGTCCAGCCTCGGGAGGACGCTCCGCCCGCAGGCTCGCTTCAAGCTGGGCGATCGCTTCGTCGCGGCGGCCCAGCCGCAGATAGGTGAGCCCCAGCCAGTGCCGGGCCGTCCCCTCCCGCGGGTCCTGGCGGATCGCCTCCTCGAAGAGGATCGCCGCCTCGTCATCCCTCCCCTCCTGGAACGCGAGGGCACCGTGCGCGAAGGCCGTGCCGTACCCGGCGGTGCTGACCGGCTGGGACGCGGCCCCCCTTCCGGACGCACACCCTGCCAGGGCCAGAAGGAGCGCCAGCGGCCAGAGGGAGCGCGAGCCAGACCGCCGGCTCCCGCGCGGAGAGCCTGCCTTGGATGCCATTTGATACAATCATACCGCAATTACGACAGGATCTAAAACAAGTGCGCGTCTTCGTCTCCAGCACGCGGGCGGATCTGGCCCGGCACCGGGAAGCGGTGGCCAAGGCCCTCCTCCAGGGCGGGTTCCATCCCATTGCCATGGAAGACTTCATGGCCCGCCCCGAGGAACCTGTCGAAGCCTGCCTGCGGGAGGTCGCGGAGGCCGACCTGTTCGTCGGCATCTACGCCTGGCGCTACGGGTTCGTCCCGGACGGCCATACGGTCTCGATAACGGAGGAGGAGCTGCGCGAGGCGCGGCGGCGGAACAAGCCCTGTTTCTGCTTCGTGGTCGACGAGGGCTTCGACTGGCCGGCCGAGCATCGGGAGGATGGCGAGGGAGGGCGCAAGCTCCGGGAGCTGAAGGCCTGGATCGACGCGAACCTCATGCGGACGACGTTCACGACGCCGGACGACCTGACCACCCGCGTCCTCACCACTCTCCTCCAGCGGAAATCGGCTCCCGCTCTCACGCCGGAGCGACGCAAGCTGCTCAAGCTGCTCGACAAGGTCCGGCAAGCCTGGATTGAAGGGGTTCTGGAGCCGTCCACAAAGACGGGGAAGATCGAGCCCGGCCGGGAGGCATGCCCCGAGGCTGTGGCCTCAGCCTGGGAGGGGGTCCGCCCGGATTCCCCGGCGACGGAGATCGAAGGACCGCTCCTGGACCTGTTCCGGGAGAGCCAGCGGAATCTGCTGATCCTGGGCGAGCCCGGCTCCGGCAAGACCACGGCCCTGCTCCGCCTCCTCCGCGGCCTCGCCTCGGAAGCCGAGCGCGATCCCGACTCCCCCGTCCCCGTCTATCTCGACCTCTCCTCCTGGGCCGAGCGCCGCGGCAGCCTGGCGGACTGGCTGGCGCGCGAAATCAACGAGCGCTACCGCTTCGACCCGGACACCGCGCGGCAGTGGGTGCGGGACCGGCAGCTCCTCCCCCTCCTCGACGGCCTGGACGAGGTCGAGCGGGAGTGCCGGTCCGACTGCGTGGACGCCATCCACGGATTTCTCACCTCCCATGGGGAGAACGGCGTTGCCGTGGCCTGCCGGACTCAGGATTACGAGGATCTGCCGGCGCGCCTGAAGCTGGAGAACGCGGTCGTGCTGCGGCCGCTCGCCCCCGAGCAGATCGACCGCTATCTCGCCGCCGCGGGGCCGGAGCTGGAGACCTTGCGGCAGGCGGTCGCGGGCGACGACGGCCTGCAGGAGCTGGCCCAATCTCCCCTGATGCTCTCGCTGATGGACGGAGCGTTCCGGGGAGCCGGGTCCGAAACGCTGGATCCGGTGCTGGCGGGACCCCACGAGGCGCGCCGCCGGCGGGTGCTGGAGAGCTATGTCGAGCGCATGGAGAAAAGGCCGGGCTCCCGCCGCTACGCCGCGGAGCGGACGCGCGGCGCCCTGGCCTGGCTCGCGCGCGGGATGCTCGCTCACAACCTGGCCTGGTTCCAGGTCGAGGAGCTGCAGCCGAGCTGGCTTTCCGGGCCGGGGCAGCGCTGGGTCTATGCGCTGCTGTCCCGGGGGATCGGAGGCGCCTTGCTCGTCCTGCCCGTGATGGCCTTGGCGCTGGCCGCGCGGCTCGCCTCCGCTCCGGCGGCCCTCACCCTTCTCCCCCTGGGATTCGCCGCCGGGATGCTGGTGGGGTCTACCGATGCCTTGTGGACCCGCCGCGCCGGGAGCAGGACGGTCCAGGCGGGTCTCTGGCGATGGGCGAGGCGGAGCCTGCTGCTCGGCGCCGAGGTCTCCCTGCTCGGGCTGCTGGCCTGGCGTGCCCTGGGTGATCGCGGGCCTACGCTCCCGCTCTGGCTGGCGCTCGCCGTCGTGTTCGGGCTGGCGTTCGGCAGCCGGGCCGGCGGGGTGGCGTCCGACACGCGCGTCTTCGAGGTGTTGAAGGCCGGCTGGTCCTGGCGGGGCGCTCTGGCCGGAGCTCCGGGGTTGGCGGGGGCCGGCCTCCTGGTCCTGACGGTCCATTCCCGGACCGCGCCGTCCTACGACCAAGCCACGAGATCACCGGCCGGGATTCTGGCGATCCTGGCCGTCCTCGGCGCGCTCCTCGGAGGATTCCTGGGCGGGCTGGAGGGGCGCTCTCTGGCCGTGCGCAAAAAACCCAACCTGGGGCTCCGGAGGGCCCTCGGGAACACGGGCCGCGTCATGATCCGGACCACGGCCATCCTTATCCTGGCGATCCTGGTCATCCTGGGCGGCAAGTACGTCTTCGACATGGTGCGAAGCGGGGACGTGCCCGGCCTGAAGCTCGGCGCCCTGCTGTGGGGCCTCGGCCTGTCGCTGCTCGTCGGCCTGTGGGCCGGGCTCTGGTTCAGCGGGATGGACATCCTCCAGAACCTGACCCTGCGCGCCCTGATCAGCCTGAGCGGCCGGTTCCCGGCGCGCTGGCCCCGGTTCCTGACTCACGCCTGCGAGCGGGGGCTGCTGCGCCGGGCCGGCGGGAGCTACGTCTTCGCCAACCGTCTCCTTCGCGACCACTTCGCCTCCCTGACCCACCTCCAGGGGTAGGTGCCCCCACGAAAAGACGTAGTCCAGGAATCCAACCCCCTGGGGCGTTGTCGGGATCTTCTCCTCCTGCGAGTCTCCCGGTCGAAGAACCGGCCGCCGTTTCACAGATCCGCTAGCCGGTCAGGCAAGGAGAAATCTCATGGATTATTCTGTTTCCGATTCCGACCCCTTCGAGGTCTTCAGCAAGCACCTCGGGATGTTCGCTTTCCCCAAGGGCTCTCACCTGACGGAGAGGACCCGCGCGCTCGGCGAGTGGCTCGACCAGCGCTCCGAGCTCGGCACCTGGCCCTATGCGCGGGGCATGGAGGGGGCTCCCGCGCCCGCGACCCGCATCCGCGGCCAGAACGATCTGCTGATCGAGGGGATCAACTTCGGCTCTCAGGACTACCTCGGGCTGTCCGCCCATCCGGCCATCCAGCGGGCCGCGCGGCGGGCGCTCCAGGAATTCGGACCGCACGCCGCCTCGTCTCCGATGCTCGTGGGCAACTCCCGGCTGTCCCGTCGCCTGGAGCAGGCGCTCGGCGAGATGCTGGAGACGGAGCACGTGCTGCTCTTCCCCACCGGCTGGGCCGCCGGGTTCGGCGCGATCGTCGGCCTGGTGCGGCCGAACGACCACATCCTCATCGACCGGCTCGCCCACTCCTGCCTGATGCAGGGGGCGCGAGCGGCCACGTCCAACCACGCGTTCTACCGGCACAACGACGTCGAGGACGTGAGGCGGCGGCTGCGGAAGATCCGCGCCAAGGACACGGAGAACGCCATCCTGGTCGTCACCGAAGGGCTCTTCTCCATGGATTCGGACAGCCCGGACATCGCCGCCCTCCAGGCAGTATGCCGGGAGCACGGCGCGGTCCTGATGGTCGACGTGGCCCACGACTTCGGCGCCTCGGGTCCCGGGGGCACCGGCCAGATCGGGCTCCAGGGCATGCTCGGCGAGGTCGACCTGGTCATGGGGAGCTTCTCCAAGACTTTCTCCAGCAACGGCGGGTTCGTGGCCATGCGCGACCGCTCGGTAAAGCAGTTCCTGGGGATCTATGGCGGGCCGCACACCTTCTCGAACGCCCTATCGCCCGTGCAGGCAGGGGTGGTCCTGGAGGCGATCCGCATCGTGCGCGGCGGTGAGGGAGAAGCCCTGCGCGACAAGGCGATGGACAACATCCTCCGCCTGCGCGGCGGCTTCGAGACCCGGGGGATCGAGTGCCTGGGCGCGCCGAGCAACGTGGTGCCCGTGATGGCCGGCGACGAGACCCTGGCCAAGTGGACCGGCCGGCAGATCGAGGAGAACGGGCTCATTGCGAACCTCGTGGAGTTCCCGGCCGTCTCCCGCGGCAAGGCCCGCTTCCGCTTCCAGGTGATGGCGACCCACAGCTCCGCGCAGATCGACGCCGCCATCGAGGTCTTTCAGCGCTCGCTCGGCGAGGCGCGGAGGATCATGGAGGGGGCGCGGCTGGAGGCGGTGGCGTAGGGGGCCTACAACAGCGCCGGCACCGTCACGAAGAACAGCGCGTACCCGGCGAGGAGGAACCGCATGGCGCCGCAGAGGCGGGCGAGCTCGCGGTCTTCCGTGAAGCGGTCGCGGCGGCGGAGCAGGAAGTCGAGGAGGGCCAGGTTGCCGCGCAGGCTGTCGTCCGGCATTCCGGCCGGCCGGCCCAGAGCGGCCCAGAGCAGCGGATGCCGCTGGCTGAGTCCCAGGCGGAGGCGCTCCGCCATCAGGCTCCAGACGAGGACCGACATCCAGTAGACCGCGAACAGCAGCGGAAAGAGGCTCGCCCGCATCTCCTGCCCCCCTGTCGAGTCAGTCGAATCGGCCGAATCGAAAGGGCTCCCCACCGGGAGGTCCGCCTCCCGTCACGCCCGCCGATTTCGACTGAAATTCGCGAGTCAGGATACTACCGGAAGGCCTGGGGTTCAACCCCCGGTCAGCGGATCGGCCGGCTCTCCAGCACGCCGTAGAAGAGCGACGAGATCGCGTACAGGGTCGACTGCGAGATTCCCTTGCGCCGCGTCTCCAGGCCGCCGGTGAGGGAGCTGAGAATGCCTCCGCTCCGGCGCGTGCCCGGCACGGCGAACGGGATCTGGGCGGTGTCCAGCCCGGCGACGATGCGGTCGGGGATCTGCACCGAGCCGCTCGATCCCCAGGCCTCTCCCAGGGGGCTCTTCACCACGGTCCAGTTGCGCACGAAGTAGCGCAGGGCGCCGTCCAGCTCGATCGAGTCGAGACCGGCCTCGGTGGCGATGTAGAAGTGGTAGGTGTCGCCCAGCTTCTCCTCCATCTCCGCGACCCGTTGCCGCGCCAGCTTCAGGATCTCTTCGTCAGAGAGCAGGAGGCCGACGGGAGGGGTCTCCACCTGGTGCGGCACCACGGCCACGGAGACGGTCCGGTCGAGGCCGTCGTGGAAGTAGCGGACGAACGCGTCGCGCACGCCGAGCAGACTGTCAGGGCTGGTCACTGCCACCGCGACTTCCACGCCCGCCTGGAGTCGCTGCCAAAAGCCTTTAGTATCTTGGGTCATGATCACCAGTCGTCAAAATCAAAGGCTCAAGGATATTCGCCGGCTCCGGCGAAGTAAAGGCGACCACGCCCTGCTCGAAGGGACCCACCTGGTGAGCGAGGCAATCTCCGGCGGGCTGGCGCTGGAGACGGTCCTGGTGACTCCGGAGTATCTGGCCTCGGCCGAGGGCCTGCACCTCGCCCGTTCGCTGCCTGTGGAGCCGCTGGAGGTCGCGGCCGGCGTCCTGGAGGATCTGACCGACGCCGACTCGCCGCGCGGCGTCCTCGCCGTGGCCCGCCTCCCCCGCTCCGGCGTGGAGGCGCTGCCGGTCCGGGCAGGGAGGCTCTACCTCTATCTGGACGGGCTGCAGGACCCGGGCAACCTGGGAGCCCTCGCCCGGGTGGCCGAGGCGGCCGGGGCCGCCGGCCTGGCGCTCTCGCCCGGCACCGCGCATCCCAACCACCCCCGCGCCCTCCGCGCCTCGGCGGGGAGCCTGCTCCGCCTGCCCCTGGGAGTGGGGGCGGACCCCGACGCCCTGGACCGCCGTCTCGCGCGCCTCCATCCGCGCTGGGCCGCGCTCGTCCCCCGCGACGGCGAGGGGCTCTGGGAGGCGGGGCTCGAAGGCACCCTGGTCCTGGCCGTCGGCGCCGAGGGGCCGGGCCTCTCCCCCGCCCTGCTGGAGCGCGCCGGCCTCCGCCTCACCATTCCCATCGAGCCTCCCGTCGAGTCTCTGAACGCCACCGTGGCCGCAGCGCTGGTGCTGTTCGAGGCGCGGCGGCGCCGGCTCGCTTCCGTGGTTTAATACGCCCGCCATGAAGATCGCCATCGCGTCCGACCACGCCGGCTACCGGTACAAGGAAGAGATCGAGCGTTTCCTCGCAGAGCAGGGGCACGAAGTCCGCGACTTCGGCGCCCACTCGGAGGAGTCCGTGGACTACCCTGTCTTCATCCGTCCGGCCGCGGAGGCGGTGGCGCGCGGCGACTGCGAGCGGGGGATCGTGCTCGGCGGCTCGGGCAACGGCGAGGCCATGGCCGCCAACCGCGTGCGCGGCGTGCGCTGCGCCCTCTGCTGGAGCGCCGAGACCGCCCGCCTCGCCCGCCAGCACAACGATGCCAACATGATCTCCCTCGGGCAGCGGCTGATCCCGCTCGAAACCGCCCTGGAGATCGTGCGGATCTGGCTGGAGACCCCGTTCGAAGGGGGGCGCCACGTGCGGCGCATCCAACTCCTGGACGCATGAGCGGCCCTCACCCCCTGACCCCCTCTCCCGTCGCCGGGAGAGGGGGAAAATACAGAAAAGAAGAGGACAGGCGGTAGACGATGCTCTGGGAGAGCCTCCGCTACCGGCTCGGCGCCGACCGCGTGCGCGAGGGGGTCATCCTCGCCCCCTTCACCACGTTCAAGATCGGCGGCCCGGCCGACCTCTACTACGAGGCGCGGAGCGCCGGCGAGCTGGCGCGGGCGGTCCTGGCGGCGCGCGATACCGGCGTGCCCTGGTTCCTGCTCGGCATGGGGGCCAACATCCTGATCGGCGACCGCGGCTTCCGCGGCCTGGTGATCCGCAATCTGGCACAGGACGTTCAGGTGATGCCCGAGGAGCGGCGGATCCGGGCGGAGAGCGGCGCGGTGGTCTGGCCGGACCTGATCGAGGTGGCCATCGAGCACGGCCTCTCGGGGCTGGAGCACTACGTGGGCATCCCCTCGACGGTCGGCGGCGCGCTCTGGCAGAACCTCCACTTCCTGGCGCCGGCCCCGGCGCGCGAGCGGACCCTGTTCATCGAGGAGGTCACCCACTCGGCCGAGATCCTCAGCGAGGACCGGGAGCGGCTGACGGTCGGCGCCGACTATTTCCAGTTCGGCTACGACACCTCGATCCTCCACCACCGCCGCGACGTCGTCCTCGCCGCCACCTTCCAGCTCGAGCCCGGCGACCCGGAGCGGATGCGCCGCGTCGTCGCCGAGAACCTGGAGTGGCGGCGCGAGCGCCACCCGCCGCTCGACACGGAGCCGAGCGCGGGCTCCATCTTTAAGAAGATCGAAGGGATCGGCGCCGGCCGCCTGATCGACGAGTGCGGCCTCAAGGGGACGCAGATCGGCGGCGCACTGATCACCCCCCGCCACGCCAACATCATGATCAACGCGGGTGGAGCCACCGCCGCGGACGTACGCGCCCTCATCGCTCACGTCCAGGAGGTGGTCGAGACGAGGACCGGCTACCGGTTGGAGCCGGAGATCTCGTTCATCGGAGAGTTCTAGCCCTCACCCCCGGGAGAGGGGGAGATTGATTGAAGAGTGTTTGCCAGCCAGGGAGACTACCCGCGTATTCCCCCCTCTCCCGGTCGGCTGGGAGGGGGTGGGAGAGGGGGGTAGGGGGGTGAGGGGCCCCGCAGGTCGGCCAGCAGCTCGAGAGTCGTCCGGAGCAGCGGTCGGAAGGGAGGGAGGTCGGCCACCCGGATCAGGTTGGTGACCAGCTTGACCGTGTGCTCGATCAGCCGGTAGGTGCGGGCGGAGCCGGGCGAGTCGTCGTGGATCCAGAAGAGGAGGATCCCCATGTGGTAGGTCCACAGGAGGTGCGGCAGCTCCTCGCGCAGCTTGGCGTTGCCCACACGCGTGCGCGAGCCCTCGACCACCTCGGCGAACAGCGCCGTGGACCGCTGCCGCAGCGGCTGCGACTCCACGCTGAACGGGTTCAGAGGGCTCCGCGGATCGGCGGCGGTCTTGAAGAGGACCCCCGAGAAGCGGTGATACGGCATGGCCGTGTCGATCTTCGCGCGCAGCACGCCGAGGAGGCGCGCCCGCAGGTCGGTCTGCTTCGCGAGGATCTCCCGGCAGGCGGCCTCGTGCTCCTCGTGGGTGTGCTCGTAGAAGGCCTGGATCAGGTGCTCCTTGGAGCGGAAGTAGTAGTAGGCGTTGCCCACCGCCACGCCGGCGGCCTCGGCAATGGCCCGCATGGTGGTCTCCTCGTAGCCGCGCTCCCGGAAGAGCCGGAGCGCGGTCTCGAGGATGTGGGCCCGGGTCTGCTCCCCCTTGCGCGTCTTGGCCGTCCCCTCGATGGTCCCGCTCATCCGCTTCGATTATACGCACCTGTTTTGAACGCGTTCAGCTCGCCCAGCCGTTCCGCACCAGCGAGCGGATGATCGCCGCGCCCCGGTGTCCCCAGACCGGGTGCAGCTCGCGCGAGCGCTCCTCCGCGAGGTCGACGGCCACGCGGGCCGGGGTCTTGCCGCTCCGCTTCGCCTCCGCGAAGACGTGCAGCGACAGGTTGAAGATGCTGTTGTCCCAGTCGTCCCCGAGATGGCTCTCGATCCGCGGGTCGGGGTCCACGTAGCCGTACTGCTCGTCCGCGCAGTTGACGATCCCCATCCGGTTCACCAGGAAGTCCGGCATGTAGAGGATGCCGCGCTCGTGGAGCAGGAGGTCGTCCCGCTCCGGGTCCTCGAGCTGGTTGTTCGCGGCGCCGCAGACGATCGGCGCCTGGATCGTGGGGATCGTGCGCAGGCTCAGGATGGCCCCGGTCGCGCAGGGGGCGACGACGTCGGCGGGCTCGGCGAGGACCGAGTTGTCGCCTCGCTCCACGATGTGGATCTCCAGGTCCAGGCCTGGAAACTTCGCCGCCAGCGCCTCCCGGCGGGAGGGGTCGATGTCCGATCCGACGATCCGCCTCACCCCCTTGTCGCGGAGGAAACCGATCAGCGGCTCGCCCACGTGCCCGAGCCCCTGGACCGCGACGGTCTTCCCCTCCAGGGCGCCCATGCCGAGGTGCGCCAGCGCCGCCTCCATGCCGCGCACCACGCCGCGGGCGGTGGGCACGGACGGGTTGCCGCTCCCTCCCAGGAGGGGCGGGATGCAGGTCGTGAAGCGGGTGCGCGAGAACACGGCGGCCATGTCCTCGACCGAGGTGCCCACGTCCTCGGCGGTGACGTAGCACCCGTTGAGGCTGGTCATCAGCTCGCCGTACTCCTCGTAGATCCGCCGCCGCACGGCCGGGTCCGCGGGGTCCCTCCCCGTGCCGCGGGCCATGACCCCCTTGCCGCCCCCCCACCACAGGCCGGCGAGGGCGTTCTTGTGCGTCATGCCGCGGGCGAGGCGCAGGCCGTCGCGCAGGAAGCCCTCGACCGTGTCGTAGCGCCAGAAGCGGTCGCCGCCCGCGCCCTGCCCCCGGCAGGTGCGGTGGACGAAAGCCCCCTGGAGGACTCCGGTGTCCGGAGCCACCTGCACGAACACCCCCTCGTGCCGGTCGAAGTCGCGGCGGTCCCCCTCCAGCAGGCGGGCCAGCGGCTCCAGCACCGGGTGTGAGGCGCGCACGCCCCGCGCCTCGTCGTCCCAGACCAGATAGAAGCGTCGGATGCCTTCCCGGGCCAGCAGATCGCAGAAGCCGGCCGGGGAGAGGGATTGAATCTCCATGAGACCTCGCCAGAAAGAAGGGGGGTCCCCTCCATGGGGACAAGGAATCGTACTCCAAGTCCCCCCCGGACCCTCACCCCCCCGGCCCCCCTCTCCCACCCCCACTCCCATCCGCCCGGGAGAGGGGGGAGAGCTGCTCTTTTATCAAGCTCCCCCTCTCCCGGGTGGGCGTGAGTGCGGGTGGGAGAGGGGGTTAGGGGGTGAGGGTCCGGGCTCAGTGCGGCGGCTTGTTCCGCCACACCCGCCAGTCGTCGTTGAAGAAGATGTTCAGCACCAGGGCGAAGCCGCAGGCGGCGGCGAGCAGGAAGAGGACCATGGCGAGCCCCGGGTAGCCGAACAGAGTGAAGGGCGTCCGCACCTGCATGAGCAGGGCGGCGCCCACGATCAGCGCGGCGAGCACCAGGCCGGTCGAGATCCGGTTGGCGATCTTCTGCAGGTTGTCCATCAGGCGCGACTCGTCGAAGGCGTTGATCTTCAGCTCCAGCTTGTTGTTGGCCAGCGAGTCCATGAGCGAGTTGAGCCGCCCCGGGAGCTGCTGCGCGAGCTCGTACATCTCCAGCGTCGAGGAGAAGAGCGCGCTCGGCGAGAGGCGCTTCATGAGGTGCTTGCGCAGGATGGAGTCGGTGTGCCGGCGCACCGACTGGTTCGGGTCGAGATCGGGGTCGAGGGCGCGGGCGGCCTCGTCCAGGTGGAGCAGCGCCTTGCCCAGCAGGGTCAGCTCGGGGGCCGGCCGCACTCCGGACTGCGCCGCCTGGCGGGTCAATCCCATGACGATCCGGCCCGCCTTAACCTGCTCGCGGGACACGTCCTGGTAGCCGGCCACGAGGTCGGCGACCTCGCGGCGGAAGCGTTCCTCATCGAAGTCCGGCAGGGGCGTGCCGATCTGGAGGGTGATCTGTGCCGCCTCGTGGCCACGCCCGTCCGTGATGGCCAGGATCAGCTTGAGCAGCTTCTCCTGCATGGCCGGGTCGACGCGGGCGATCATGCCGAGGTCGATCAGCGCCAGCCGGCCGTCGCGGGTGATCAGGAGGTTCCCCGGGTGCGGATCGGCGTGGAAGAAGCCGTCGACCAGGATCTGGTCGAGGTAGGCCTTGACCAGGTCGTCGGCCAGGGCGCTGCCGTCGATGTCGATCACCGCGAGCGGCGACAGCTCGGTGATCTTGGTGCCGCTCACGTAGTCCATGGTCAGGACGCGCGAGGTCGTATAGTCGTCCACCGGCTGCGGCACCACGATGCGCGGGTACTCCCGGAGGTTCTGCCCCAGGGTGACCAGGTTCGCCGCCTCGCGGCGGTAGTCGAGCTCGCGCAGCAGGGCGCGGCGGAACTCCTCCACCATGTTGCGGAAGGCATAGCGCCGCCCCACGTCCGTGTGCCGGTCGAGGAAGCCCGCCATCTCGTCGAAAGCCCCGAGGTCCTCCAGGATCACCTCCCGGATACCCGGGCGCTGCACCTTGACCGCGACCTCGCGGCCGTCGCGCAGGCGGGCGCGGTGGACCTGCCCCAGCGAGGCCGCGGCCAGCGGCACGTTGTCGAAGTCCTGGAACGCCTTGGAGAGGCGCACGCCGATCTCCTCCGAGACGATCTTCTCCACCTCCGCGAAGGAGAACGGCGCGATCTTGTCCTGCAGCCGCGCCAGGGCGTCGAGATAGGGCTGCGGCAGCAGGTCGGAGCGCGTCGAGAGGAGCTGCCCGAGCTTGATGAAGGTCGGGCCGAGCGCCTCGAGGTCGTGGGCGAGTTGCTCGGGCTCGCCGCCCACGATCATCCCCTCCAGGTCGTCGTCCGTATCGAGGCCGGGATCGGCGCTCACCACCTTGGCGAGGTCCGAGCGCCCGTACTTCATCAGCAGGCGGGCGACGTCCTTGTACCGTTTCAGATGCTCCGCTTTGAGCGAAAGAGTCATGATTGCCTCGTGGACCGCTCGGTGGGCGGTCTGTCCGACCCTCCTCCTACATCTCTGACCGTCTCCGTTGCAAATCGCCGGCCAACCGGGC
>DASVEF010000132.1:0-22220 GCA_036380715.1 Thermoanaerobaculia bacterium
AGACCTGGTCCGGCCATCGCTCCTGCTCCAGACGATTCGCCTGCCCCAGCAATCCGAGCGCTTGGCGTGGCTCGCCGCGCAGGTGCCCAGCCTGCCGGGAACGGGGATCATCTATACGCTGACCATCCGGGATGCCCACCAAGTCGCTGACTGGCTCAAGTCACGCGGCTTGAACGTGGACGCCTACACGGGAGAAACCGGCGAGCGCCGGGAAGAGCTCGAACAGGCGCTGCTGAACAATACAGTGAAAGCGCTTGTGGCCACGACGGCGCTGGGAATGGGCTTTGACAAGCCGGACCTGGGCTTTGTCATCCACTACCAGTCACCGGGGTCCGTAGTGGCTTACTATCAGCAGGTGGGACGAGCGGGGCGGGCGCTCAAAGCCGCCTACGGCGTGCTGCTCAGCGGCGAGGAAGAGACGGAGATCACGGATTATTTCATCAGGAGCGCCTTCCCGACGCGAGAGGAAGTCCAGCACGTGCTCGAGGCCCTGGAAGAGTCCCCTAAAGGTCTTTCGATCCCCGATATGCAGGCTTCCGTGAATCTCAGTATGGGGCGTCTCCTGAAGACTGTCGAGCTGCTCTCGCTCGAGTCGCCTGCCCCGATCGTCAAGCAAGGCACGAAGTGGCAATTGACCGCGGCGAGCTTGAACGAAGCGTTCTGGGAAAGGGTCCAGCGGCTGACGGTTTTGCGGCGCGACGAGCAGCGTCAGATGCGGGAGTATGTACGGCTCTCTTCGGGACACATGGAATTTCTCATCCGGGCGTTGGATGGGGACCCGAGCACGGTTCAAGCTCCCGACTTGCCGGCGCTTCCAGCCACGGCCGATCCTGCGCTGGTACAGGAGGCTGTCGCCTTTCTTCGCCGCACCAGTCTTCCCATCGAGCCACGGGTGATGTGGCCTCCGGGTGGGCTGCCCCTCTACAATGTCAAGGGGGCGATCCCCGCCGCGCTCCAGGCACAGCCGGGCCGAGCCCTCTGCATCTGGGGGGATGCCGGCTGGGGCCGGCAGGTGCGGCAAGGGAAATACCAGGATGGACGCTTCGCGGATGAGCTGGTGGATGCCTGCGTCGCGCTGGTCCGGGAGTGGAGCCCGCAACCGGCGCCTGCCTGGGTGACCTGCATCCCTTCGCGGCGGCATCCGGACCTCGTCCCGGACTTTGCGAAACGTTTGGCGAAGGCTTTGGGTCTGCCGTTTCAAGCGGTCCTCGTGAAGACGGATGATCGGCCGGAGCAGAAGGGCATGGCCAACAGCGTCCAGCAGGCGCGCAACGTCGACGGCTCCCTGAAGGTCGAAGCTCCGGCTCTGCCCGAGGGTCCGGTGTTGCTCGTCGACGACATGGTGGACTCCCGTTGGACCCTGACGGTTGCGGCCTGGTTGCTGCGGTCGCGAGGCTCTGGCGAAGTATGGCCCTTGGTGCTTGCCGACAGCAGTCATGAGGCATGAATATGGAGCTGACGTCCAACACGAAGGCGATTCTGCTGCTGACAGCTCCCCTGAGGGTCGGACGGGGTGAGTCCGGCCCGAATCCGCTGACTCCCGGAGAATACAAACGATTGGCCCGCCTCCTCCGCGAGAGCCAGCGCCAACCCGCGGACCTGCTGAGCCCTGACGCGGACGATGTCCTCAGGCAATACCAGCCTCACTTCGACCGCGAGCGGCTCGCACGCCTCCTGGGGCGTGGCTTCCTCCTGAGTCAGGCGATCGAGCGCTGGCAAAGCCGGACGATCTGGGTGATCAGCCGCGCCGATGCCGCTTATCCGAAGCGCCTGAAAAAGCGTCTCAAAGAGGATGCTCCACCTCTGCTCTATGGCTGCGGCAATCCAACCGTTCTGGAGACAGGCGGTCTGGCGGTCGTCGGCTCGCGCCACGTGGATGAATCTCTGATCGAGCACACCGAAAGCATCGGCCGGCTCGCCGCCACGGCGGGACGCACACTGGTTTCCGGCGGCGCTCGCGGAATCGATCAAGCCGCCATGCGGGGAGCGCTCGCCGCCGGAGGCAAGGCCATCGGCGTCCTGGCGGACAGCCTGGAACAGGCCGCCGTCACACGGGTATATCGCGAGGCCCTGATGGCGGGGCGGTTGGTCCTGATCTCACCCTACGATCCAGCCGCCGGATTCAATGTAGGACACGCCATGCAGCGCAATAAGCTGATCTATGCGCTCGCGGACATCGCTCTGGTCGTGAGCTCGGACTACCAGAAGGGCGGCACCTGGGCCGGAGCGATCGAGCAACTGGAGAAGCTGAGGTTCGTGCCCGTCTACGTTCGATTCAATGGCGGAAACGGAAAGGGGCTGGATGCGCTCCGGCAGAAGGGCGCCCTGCCCTGGCCGGAGCCGATGACGCCTGAGGCGTTCGAGGAGCTGCTCGATTCGCCGACAATTGTTGAGACGTATGCACCCTCTCCGTCGAATGGCCGGTTGTTTTAATCTGACGCCAAGGAGATCGCATGGTAGGACGTCCGGAACCCAACGAAGCCGCGCCGTACTACTTCAAGTACATCGACCAGGCCCAAGGCGACGATGTCGTCACCGTGCTCGAGGCCCAGTTGGACGAAATCCTTGCGTTCCTGAACGGCGTCAGCGAGGAAAAGTCTCTCCACCGCTACGCGCCGGAAAAGTGGAGCATCCGCCAGGTTCTCAACCATGTCACCGACACCGAGCGGGTCTTCCTGTTCCGCGCCTTCTGGTTTGCCCGCGGTTTCGACAGCCCGCTGCCAAGCTTCGACGAAAAGATCAGCGCCGGCGCGTCCCGGGCCGACGAGCTCTCATGGGCCCGTCACGTCGAGGAGTTCCGGGCAGCTCGCCTGGCCACTCTGACCTTCTTCCGCAACCTGCCGGCCGAGGGCTGGATGCGGAGCGGCATCGCCAGCGACAATCCTTTCTCCGTGCGAGCCCTGGCCTACATCGTGGCCGGCCACGCGGCGCATCACGTGGCGATTCTCCAAGAGCGATATCTGTAGGCTCACCCTGGGGACTCCGTCGAGGCCAGGCTCCTCAGCCCACAAATCGGTCCATGCCGGGAAGCAATGGATCGGGACGTCGCGGTTCAGCAAAGGGATCCTCTACTCTTCTGGCCTCCCGTATATCGTAACGAATCGCCTTGAGAAGGTCGGACGCTACATAAAAGCGGCCCCGCTTCTCACCCTCCGGGACGAGCAGGCCATGTGCGACGAGGCTCTTCAAGTCCTTGCTCGCAAGATTGTCGGTGATTTCTGCGATCGGTCGATAGGTGGCATTCCGCACTCGTAGCCCGATCGCGGCATCAGCCAGCGCAAAAATCATTCGATTCGGAAGGCCTTTTTTGGCGAGTTCTCTCTCGAGCGCATCCCAGAGCCGCGCGATCTCCCGCGTGCGGATCAAGATCGTCGTTGCCTGCCGGTAGTGAGCGGTAAGGCAAAAACGTATCCAGGGGCGTGCGTCTCGCTCTGGATGCCACCCGCCGCCCCCGACCTCGGCCAGGACGTCATAGTAGGCGCGGGTATTCCTCCCCAAATACTCCTCGATGCTGGAGAATGGCGCAGCCAAAATTCCGCTCCGCGCCAGCACCAGGGTTTGAAGGCAACGCGCCATTCTCCCATTCCCGTCCGAGAAGGGATGGATCATGACGAGATTGAGATGAGCCATTGCAGCTTTGATGACTCCGGGCATGCCGGGATTCTCGTTCAGGAACACGAGAAGCTCGTCGATGAGCCCGGGAACGAGCTCTGCGTCTGGTCCCACATAGACGCGCTCTTCCCTTTCGTCGTCGTAGACAAAGATCGGTCCTGGCCGCCACCGTCCAGGATTCTTCGCAAGCGTGTGCTGCAACATCATGAAATGCAGGCTGCGCAGCAGGTCGGCCGAATAGCGAAAATGAGCATCGCCGGCGAGCTGGAGAACATAGGTCATGGCGAACTGGTACCCCACCACGTTGGCCCATGCCTCTGTCTTGGGGTCCAAAGGCTCTTCTCCCTCTGCCCCCGCGATCGCATCATCCAGAGCAACGTCGTAGCCCTCGATGCTGTTCGAACCCTTCACCGCTCTGGCGAATGTGGTGCGCCGGAGCAGTCCGTACCAGCGCCTCGGCTGATCGGAGACGGCGTGACCAAGAATCCTCTTCAGCTCGGAGACCCGGTTGAGGACGTCTTCCTCGTGGAAGGTCAGGGTTGGAGTCTGGAAGAGCACGGCTGATATACTCTTAACAACTTCCCTGTGACCAGATAGTATCTGGTCCAAGGGAAGATGACAAGAGCATATCTGCCGGCTCCCCGGGGGACCGACGCCCTCCGCAACCGTTCCCGGGGAGCCCCGTCGGTCAGCTCTTGGAGTCTGACGAGGCGTCTCCGGCGGGGGCGGGATTCACGTCGACCGGCTTGGCCTTCTGGAGCTCGAAGCCGTTGCCGTTGACGTCCTCGCCGTTGAGCAGGCTGTCCCCCTCCCCGAAGTCGCCGGTTCCCGGCGTGTTGTCGCACCCCAGGTCCTCGCCGGGTCCTTCCAGGCAGGCGGACGCCCGGGCCGGGTCTCCGAGGCGGTTGAGGATGCCGTCGTTTTCGCCGGCGTCGTGCGTGCCCGGAATCCCGTCGCAGCCGACATCCTCGGTGTCGATCCTGCCGTTGCCCTGCCCGAAGCCGGCCGTGCGCAGCGAGTTGTCGCAGCCGGTGTCCTCGGTGGCGACCTCCTCCTCCTTCTTCTTCGCCTTGGTCGCGCCCGGCGCCTTGTGGGCGGGCTTGGGCTGGTCAGGGTTGGCCTCCTGGATCGGGCCGGTGTAGCTCCCCTGCTCGCCCGCATTGACCGTGTTGACCGCGCCGCGCACCTTCACGCCGAGGGCATCGGCGATCTGCTTCAGTTTCGAGGCCCCCTTGTCGCAACCGCCGACGTTGCAGCCCCAGAGGTGGATCGTGGCGCCCTCGCAGAACTTGAGGCCGCTCAGGTGCGGCTTCCACTCGTCCGGACCGCCGTCGATCCGCTCGCCGGCGCGATGGTTCACGCCGTCGCCCACACTCTGGTTGCCGTTCGAGCCGTGGCCGCGGAAGTGGAGGTTTTTGATGCAGTCGTCCGCCCCCATCTGCGCCTTGATCTTGTCGACCGCGTCCTGGACCGACGAGGCTTCGACTGCTGTGGATCCCGCCGGCAAGCCGTTGTTGTTATGGGTGTGATTGGTGTCGTCCCCGGGGTTGGACGACTTCTCGATGACGACGAACGTCTTCTCGGCCGCGCTCGCCAAGCCAGGAACGGCCAGCGCCGCGGCGAGAGCGAAAGGGAAAACCTTGCGGGAAGCTCTCGGATTCATCGCATTCACCTCCCTTGAAGTCGCTCACTGCGGCTGTTTGTGGGCGGCCAGGACCGATCGCGCGGATTCGCTGACCCAGAAACAGGGGACCCGACGGTCCTTCAGCGCCACGTGCGAATCGATGGCGTAGAAGTCGTACACCTTGCGCGAGCCGTCGCGCATCTTGACGTACATGTAGGTGTATTTGTCGGCCTCCAGCAGCGTGCAGTCGAGCTCGGTCGCGAAGTCGATGCCCGAGAAGATCGCGTCGACCACCGCCGCATCGGTCACGTTGTAGTTGACCAGGTGATCCGGCAGCTCGTCGCTGGTGTGGATGTTCGCCTCGTAGATCGCCAGCGCCAGGATAGACGCCGACGACAGAGGCCGCGGTCCCACCGGCGTCTGCGCGAAGCCCGCCGTGGCCGCCAGCAGCACGAGGAGCGGCAACATCCCGAACCCCCACGTTTTTCTTGGCATGCTCACCTCCTCTTCGAAATGAGGACCCATCATAAAGAGAGGTGCCTGGCCGGGCCGGGAAGGGACAAAAAGGCGCGCGGTGACCTGTTGGGAGACGCCTCGGCGAGGCGTCTCTACGGTCGCGTGGAAACCTTTCTGCCTACCGGATCACGTATGCGCCCTTGTCGGACATCGCGCGGTCGACCGACAGCGCGCCGCTGCCGCGGATGATGACCGCCAGGGCCATGCCGATCGCCAGGAGGTGATACTCGTATCCCTCCCCCTGCTGGGTTCCGTACCAGTTCATGAAGAAGCCGTTCTGCAGGTGGACCATGAAGATGGCGCCCAGCATGACGCAGAGGACGCCGAAGGCGCCGAGGCGGCCGAGGAAGCCGAAGATCAGCGAGAGGGCGCCGAAGAACTCCGCGATGATCACGAGGACGACCACGGCCGCGGGGAGCCCCATCTGCTGGGTGAAGAACTGCATGGTCCCTCCGAAGCCGTGGCCGCCGAACCACCCCAGCAGCTTCTGGGCGCCGTGAGGGAACATCACGATTCCCAGGGCGAGCCGCACGATGAACATCCCGACGTTATCGTCCGTCTGCATCAGTCGTCTCATGCTCAGCCTCCCCTCTCGTTGGTTGTCGATTCGCCTCTAAGTTTCGCTCCGGGCGGGATCGGGCGCAAGGACCGCCGGGCCGACCCGCAGGCGGGCGTCCACGGCGAGGGCTCGCGTGCGGTCGGGGCCGGCCAGGAACGGGTTGACGTCGAGCTCGCGGATGCGCGGGTGGCGCTGCGCGAGTTGGGCCAGGCGGAGCAGCACTTCGACGAGCAGGTCGAGGTCGGCCCCGGGCTCGCCGCGCACCCCTTCGAGCAGCTTGAAGCCGCGGATGCCGCGGATCATCTCCCGCGCCTCGGACGCCGCGAGCGGCGGCACGCCGAAGCGGACGTCCTGGAACACCTCCACATACTTGCCGCCGAGGCCGAACATCAGCAGCGGTCCGAAGCGCGGGTCGGTGGTGATGCCGAAGATCACCTCGTGGCCGCCGCGCGCCATCTGCTGCACGAGGAAGCCTTCGACCCGGTACCCGGCGGCTTCGACCGAGGCGGTCATCTCGCCGATGGCGCGGGCCAGCTCGTCCTCGCTCCTCAAGTCGATCCGCACGGCTCCCGCCTCGCTCTTGTGCACGAGATCCGGAGCGCTCGCCTTGAGGACGACCGGGAAGCCGATCTCGCGCGCGGCGGCCAGGGCCTCGTCCCGGTCGCGGGCCACGCTCCAGCGGGCGAACGGAATGCCGTACAGCTCCAGCACGCGGAAGACGTCGGCCGGCTCGAGGTAGCCGTCTCCGGTGCGCGCCAGGATCTCGGCGACCTCCCGGTCGTCGGTGGAGAACTCGGGGACCGGCGGCTCCTCGGTCCTGCGCCGCCAGGCGCCGTAGCGGGCGAGCAGGAACATGGCGCGGGCGGCCGACTCGGGGAAGCGGTAGACCGGCGGCAGGTCGGGGGTGATCTTGACCGACTCGTAGAAGTCGTCGGTCGCCATCATCACGGCCAGGACCGGCTTGGAACGGGTGCGCGCGACCTCGCCGATCGCCTCCAGGATGTCGATCGGGTTGGAGAGCAGCGGCGTGACGTTGATCACCATCGACAGGTCCACCCCGGGATCGTCGAGCACCGCGGCCAGGCTCCTGGCGTAGGACTCGGCCGTGGCCGAGGCGATCATGTCGACCGGGTTGGCCACGCTGGCCTCGGGCGGCAGGAACGAGCGCAGGGTGGCCCGGGTATCGTCGGACAGCTCGGCCATCTGCAGCCCGAGGTTCACGCAGGCGTCGGTGGCCATGATCGCCGGCCCTCCGGCGTTGGTGACGATCCCCACCCGGATCCCCTCGGGCAGCGGGCAGCGGTCGAGCGCCCGCGCCACGTCGAACAGCTCCTCGATGGTGTTGGCGCGCAGCACGCCGCACTGGTCGAGGAAGGCCGAGACGGTGACGTCCGTGCCCGCGATGGCTCCGGTGTGGCTGCTGGCGGCGCGCGCGCCCTCGGCGGTGCGGCCGGACTTGACGATCAGGATCGGCTTCTTGCGCGTCACCCGCTTGGCGATCTCGGTGAAGCGCCGCGGGTTGCCGAACGACTCCAGGTACATGGCGATGACGCGGGTCGCCGGATCGTCCTCCCAGTATTCGAGCAGGTCGTTGCCGGAGACGTCCGCCTTGTTGCCCATGGAGGCGAACTGGGTGAGGCCGATCCCCAGGTCCTGCGCGACGTTGAGGATGGCGACCCCCAGGGCGCCCGACTGGCTGACGAAGCCGATCGAGCCCGGCCGCGCGGGCGTGGGCGCGAAGGTGGCGTTCAGGCTCAGGTCGGCGGCCGTGTTGATCACCCCCATGCAGTTCGGCCCGATCATGCGCACGCCGGCCGCGCGCACGGTGTCGCGCAGCGTGCGCTCCAGCCGCGCCCCCTCCTCGCCGGTCTCGGAGAAGCCGGCGGAGATCACCACCAGGCCGCGCACCCCCTTGGCCAGGCACTCCTCGACCACCTTCTGGACGAGCCGGCGAGGCACCATCACCACGGCCAGGTCGACCGGGTCGGGGATGGCGGCGACGTTGGGATAGCACTTCAGCGAGTGGATCGCCCGCGCCTCCGGATTGACCGGGTAGATCGCGCCGCTGAATTCGTTGACCACGAGGTTGTGGAGCAGGGCGAAGCCGATCGAATTCCGCCGCCGGGAGGCGCCGATGACGGCGATGGAGCGGGGGGAGAAGATGGCGTCGAGAGCGCGGGTCTGGGTCATGAGAGCCTCACGGGTTCAGGGCAGAGAGGATGCGCAGCTTCTCCGGGGCGATCCGCACCTGCACCGGCAGCCGCTCCTGGCAGAGGTCGCCGTCCACCTGGGCCGGCTCCCCCTCGGGGCCGCCGAGGAGGGCCTCGCGGACCTGGACGACGGTGACGTCGCGGCGGCGCACGTGGGCCGAGCGGAAGAGGTCCAGGATGAACGACACGGTGGCGGCGCGGCCGGTGCCGTGGAAGAGCACCAGCTCGAGGAGGCCGTCGTCGAACTTGGCCCCCGGGGCCAGGTGGAACGAGCCGGCGTAATAGGGGATGTTCGCCACCGCGGCGAAGGTGGCGGTCCGGCGCTCGCCGTCCGCGACCACCTCCAGCTCGGGATACGGATAGCGCCACCACTCGCAGAGCCCCTGCCAGGCGATCGCCCCCTGCCCGAAGCGCCACTTGAGTTCGACGTCCAGCGCCGCCAGGACCGTGGCGTCGAGCCCCGCCGAGACCATCATCAGGAACGGGTGGTCCCCGGCGAGACCGACGTCGATGGAGCGGACCGGCGTGCGGCACAGCGCGGCCGCGGCGCGCACCGGGTCGCGCGGCAGCCCCAGCGCCAGGGCCAGGAGGTTGGCGGTGCCGCCGGGGATGACGCCGAGAGCGACCGGGCTGCCGAGGAGGCCCGCGGCCACCTCGCGCGCCGTGCCGTCGCCGCCGAAGGCGAACGCCGCTTCGACCCGGCCGTCGCGGGCGAGAACGCGCGCCAGCTCCGTGGCCTCGCCGGGGAAGCCGGAGGGCACGGGCTCGACCTCGAACCCGCCCTTCTTCAGGGTGGCGAGGATCGCGTCGAGCACCTGGCTGTGGCGCTGGCGCCCTGATTTGGGGTTGTAGATCAGGGCGGCTCGGCGCACGGCGGAGGCGGGACGGCTCAGAACAGGGTCCCCGTGGTGCCGGGGCGCGGAGGATAGCCGAGGTGCTGGTAGGCGCGGCGGGTGGCGACCCGGCCGCGCGGGGTGCGCTGCAGGAACCCCTCCTGGATCAGGTACGGCTCGTAGAGGTCCTCGAGCGTGCCGCTGTCCTCGCCGACCGACACGGCCAGCGCCTTGAGGCCGGCCGGCCCGCCGTCGTAGTGCTCGATCAGGGTGCTCAGGATCTTGCGGTCGAGGTCGTCGAAGCCGAAGTCGTCGACCTCCAGCAGGGTCAGCGCCTTGCGGGCCATGTCGAGGTCGATCCGGCCGGCGCGTTCGACCTGGGCGAAGTCGCGCACCCGGCGCAGCAGGCGGTTGGCCACGCGCGGGGTGCCGCGGCTGCGGCGCGCGATCTCCTCCGCGCCCGCCTGGTCGATGGGGACCGACAGCAGGCGCGACGAGCGCTGCACGATCAGCGTCAGCTCCTCGGGCCGGTAGAAGTCGAGGCGGTGGACGATGCCGAAGCGCGCCCGCAGCGGCGCGCTGATCAGCCCGGCGCGCGTGGTCGCGCCGACCAGCGTGAAGCGGGGGAGGTCGATCTTGACCGTGCGCGCCGCCGGCCCCTGGCCGATGACCAGGTCGAGCCGGAAGTCCTCCAGCGCGGGGTAGAGGATCTCCTCGACCGTGGGGCCGAGGCGGTGGATCTCGTCGATGAACAGCACCTCGCCCGGATCGAGATTGGTGAGGATCGCCGCCAGGTCGCCGGCCCGTTCGAGCACCGGCCCCGAGGTGATGCGCAGCGGCGCGCTCATCTCGCTGGCGATGATGTGGGCGAGCGTGGTCTTGCCGAGGCCGGGCGGGCCGAAGAGGAGGACGTGGTCCAGGCTCTCCCGCCGCTCCCGCGCCGCCCGGATGAAGATCCGCAGGTTGTCGAGGATCTTCTTCTGGCCGATGTACTCGTCCAGCCGCTGCGGGCGCAGCGTCGGCTCGACTCCGAGGTCCTCGGGATCGGGGGCGCCGGAAAGGATCCGTTCGTCAGTGACCATCGCGATCATTCTAGCCGGATTGAAGACGGGTTCAGGCGGCCCTCTTGACACGCATTCCGGAAGCATATAGCGTAAGACAAATTTAGGTTTACTCATGAATCGAGCGATCCGCGCTGCTGTGAGATGTAGCGTAGTTGCGGGACTGGGGCTGACCGCCCTGCTGTCGACGCCCGAAGTCTATGCGGGAACCTCGACCCAATCGAGCCCGGCCGTGGTCTTCAACAGCCCCGGTCAGAAGTCGGTGACGCTGCAAGTGTGCAACCTCGCGGCGCAGTGCACGTCGATCACCAGGACGGTGACGGTCCTCGATCCCATGCCGGTCATCAGCTCGGCGACCGTGGTGACGCCCGTCGTGGAGTCGGGGCAGCTCGTCATCCTGAGCGGCTCGGGCTCCGGCAAGCCGCCGCTGACCTACACCTGGCAGATCTCTCTGGGGGGCTCGCCCGTGCTGTCGCTCTCCGGGGCCACGGCGTACTGGAACACCGCCGGCTTCCCGGCGGGCGCTTATACGGCGAGGCTGAGCCTCCAGAACACCGCGGGCTCCGCCCAATCGCTGCTCCTGCCGATCGCTGTCACCGCCGAGCGGCCGTCGGACTTCTACACGGTCGCGCCCTGCCGAGCCTACGACTCCCGTTCCTCCGTGGCCGTCGCTTCCGGCACCGCGCGCACGATCAGCGTCGGCGGCTTCTGCGGGATCCCCCTGATCGCCAGGGCGGTGGCCGCGAACGTGACCGTGGTCAATGCCACGGCGCCGGGGTTCGCCGCCCTCTATCCAGGCAATTACCCGGTCCCCTCCACCAGCACGATCAACTTCGTGCCGGGCGCCACCCGGGCCAACAGCGCCATCCTGCCGCTGGCGACGGACGGCACGGGCTCGCTGTCGATTTTCGTCTCCATAGGCGGCGCGGGCAGCGCGCACGTGATCGTCGACGTGAGCGGGTACTTCCTGCCGGAAGCGGTGCCGTAGAGGAGCCCCCCCTCCTCGACCCTCCTGGGTTTGTCTTTTCCCCTGCTCTGAAAATTGCCGCCGCGCAGGCCTGGGGTTGAAACCCCAGGCTGGGCTGTATCGCCCCGGCGGGCGAGGGTCGGGGAGGAGTCACTCCTTGGAGCGAAACAAACCAGCCTGGGGTTTCAACCCAGGCGGCTCAGGGCACCTCCTGGTACTCTGCCGCCAGCGTCTTCCCGATCCGCTCCTTGACGTCCAGCAGATGCGCCTCGGTGTAGGCGTCGAAGCGGTAGGGCGGGGTGAGCCGCTTGGCGATCCTCTCGTGGACTCGGCGCAGCTCCTGGCGGGCGATGGCGCGGGCGTCGCCCGGGGTCCCCTGCGGGGGCTTGACCACCAGCTCGGTCATGCGGTCGAGCCAGGCGCGCTGGAGGCTGCGGCGCAGCGTCGGGACGTCGCGGCCGGGCGCCGCCCAGGCTTCGGTCCAGACCGCCTCCGTCACCGGAGTCAGCAGCTCGGGCAGGGTGAGGACCTCCTTCGCCCCGTACTTCAGCTCGGCGTCGCGCATGGAGGCCAGCCGCTGCGGCTGGGTCAGTATCTGCAGGAGGACGCGCTGGAGCTCGGCGACCCTGTCCGTATAGGGGTAGTCCACGCGGCCGTCGAAGGTCGGCTCCACTCCCCAATGCGCCCAGGAGGGCGAGCCGAGCTGGCGCAGGATCCCGGGGGGCACCGCGAAGGCTTTCTCTCCCAGCCCGCGCTCGAGCACCCAGGCGAGCGCCTTCTCCTGCTCCCGGCGCGGCACCGGCGCGAACGGTGGACGGCCGCCGGGATCGCCCACATGGTCGTTGTTCTGGTACTGGCCGCCGATCGTACGCAGCGCCGGCACCAGGACGTCGACCATGGAGCCCACCAGGACGTCGAAGGCCGGCGTCATCTCGGCGTAGCTCTCGTTGTCGCGCAGCGCCAGGTCCGGCAGCCGCGAGAGCAGGTGGTCGTAGATCTCCGCCCGCTCCTGGGACCAGGCCAGGGGATCCCGGCTGAGATCGCCTCGCGCCAGGGTCGGATCGAGGGCGCCCGGCGTGTCCAGGTGCTCCTCCATCATGTAGTCGTGCCCCGGCTGCCCGCCGAGGCGGGCGAGCTGGCGCGCCCGCTCCGGGTCGGGGGTGTAGCCGTAGGAGATCGCCCAGATGTCGTAAGGGCCGACCCGGGAGTCGAAGAAGTGGCCGTCCTCCTTCCCCGGCGGGGCGATGTTGATCGGCGTGTAGTCCATGACCGAGCTGGCCAGCCCGTGCTGGCGCGTCCACTCGCGGTCGTGGATTTTCTCGAAGGGGGTGGCCGCGGAGGCGCGGAAGTTGTGGTCCAGGCCGAGCGTGTGTCCCACCTCGTGCATGGTGACCCACTTGATCCCCTGCCCGATGAACTCGTCGGGCGCCGGCTCGCCTGGAGCGATCCGGCCGTCCGCCGCGAGGTCCAGGCGCAGGAGCATCGCCTGGGCGGCGAGGGTGTCGGCGAAGTCCGCGGTCTCGGCCCCGGGGAAGGGCGCGGCCGAGGGGTTGAGCAGCCTATGGAGGCGCGCCGACGGGTTCGCCATGAACCGCCAGATCTCGCGGTATTCCAGCGCCAAGGTGGCCTCGATCAGGATATCCGCGTCCAGGATCTCGCCCGTCCGCGGATCGACGATCGACGGCCCGACGGCGCCGAACTGCGGCTGGTCGCTGGTGATCCAGCGGATGCTCGCGTAGCGGAGGTCGGCGGGATCGGCGTCCTCCGGGAGCGGCTCGGCGCGGATGGCGTCCTTGAAGCCGGCGGCCTCGAAGGCGCGGTTCCACTCCTCGACCCCGGCCTTCACCCAGGGCCGGAACCGCTCCGGCACGGTGCGGTCGATGTAGTAGACGATCGGCTTCTTCGGCCGGTAGAGGTCGCCGGCTTTCTCCCCGGGCTCCAGCCGCCAGTGGTTGGCGTAGCGGACGTAAAACTCGTCCTCGGTGCGCGAGAAGTCCTTGCGCACGGTGATGAGGTAGCCGAGCCGGTCGTCGGCGAGGCGCGGCTCCATGGGGGTGTCCGGGAGCTGCGCGAACGAGTAGTGGAGCGTGAGCGGCAGGAAGCGCCGGTCCGGGAGCGATTCGAGCTTGGGCGGCTCGCCCGGCGTGAACGTCAGCTTGGCGCTGATCTCCACGTTTTTCGGGAACGCCTTGACGCCGGCGAGGTAGCTCCGCGACCGGTCGAGCGAGGCCTGGCCGGGCTGGTCCGGCGACTTGCCGAGACCCTGGCGCAGCCAGCGGTCGATGTTCGACAGGTCGGAGACGAACCACTCGTAGACGTCGATCACCACGGCGCCGTCCGGTCGGGTGGTGACCACCGGGGCCGACTGCAGCACGGAGTCGCCGATCGACAGCGCCAGGGCCGCCTCCTCCGCCGAGCCGGGGGAGGCGGTGAAGCGGTGCGCGCGCTTGACCAGGAAGACGCGGTCGCCGTGCCGCTCGAAGGCGACCAGGCTGGCCGCCTGGCGGTCGAACATCAGGCCGCCGAACAGCCAGACGGCGCCCACCCCCTGGTCGAGGCGCGGCACCAGCAGCATCTCCCGGCCGAGGCGGTCGGCGGGCAGGGCCAGGTAGAGGTGGTCCCCTTTCTCGTAGGTGTCCAGGAGCCCCTCGCGGGCGGTGGCCCCGCGGACCAGGTCGTCGAACTTGGGCGGCTCCTCTCCGGCGAAAGCGGGCGCGGAGAGGCAGAGGAGGGACAGGGCGAGCCAGGCGGCGGTACTTCTCATCGATGATCCTCCGGGTCGGACAGAGCTTTCCTTATTGTGCCCTACGCTCATTGGACGACGGAGTTTCAGAAAAGTTTGTGTATGCTCGGCGCGTGAGCGAAGAGATCGCGCTTCCCGACCGCATCGACTACCCCAGGCTCGTCCAGGAGGCCCTGCGGGGCGTCGTGCGCCGCGCCCTGGAGCAGGTGGCCGAGAGCGGCATGCCCGGGGACCACCATTTCCTCATCGGCTTCCGCACCGAGCACCCCGGGGTCGTGGTGCCGCGGTTCCTCCGCGAGCTCTATCCGGACGAGGTCAAGATCGTCCTCCAGCACCAGTTCTGGGACCTGGAGGTCGACGAAGAGGCCTTCTCGGTGACGCTGAGCTTCAACGCCTCCCGCCACCGGCTGATCGTCCCCTTCGAAGCCATGACCGTCTTCGTCGACCCCGCGGCCGAGCTCATGCTGCGCTTCGACGGCGGGGCCGCCCCGCAGGAAGAGCCGGAGGAGCCCGCGCAGCCTGCCGAAGAGCCGGCCCCGGGCCAGCCGGGCGAGGTCCTCCGCTTCGACCCCAAGCGCCGCAAGTGACCGGCCGTCCTGCAACGAGGACGGAAACCCGGCGCCGCTCTCCTCCGGCCGGGCTTCCAAACCCAAGCTCTTCAAAGGTTTAGCTTTATCTCGCCGAGGTGGCATCCTCCTTGCTCTCTCCTCTCTCCGGAGAGGAGCTTTACCATGCGAAGCCTGAAGAAGAACCCATTCCTGATCGCACTGTCCTGCGCCCTGGCGCTTGTCACTTTCGCCTGCGACCGCGGCGAGGAGCCCGATGAAAACGAGCCGGAGATCGCCGAAGAGAGCCTGCCGGCCGAGCAGCCCCCCTACGAAGCCGAGGAGAGCGAACCCGAGCTGAACGACCTGCAGACCCAGCCCCGCTCGGTGGTGGTCGAGGAGGCCGAGCCCTCCTCGGAAGGCCGCGTCGACGACAGCGAGCTGGAGGCGCGGGAGCAGCGCCTGGCGGAGCGTCAGGCCGAGCTGGAAGCCCGCGAGCGCCGGCTCCGCGAGCAGGAGCGGAGGCCGGAGCCCCGCGTTCAGCCGCGGCGCGAGACGCCGCGCGAGCCGGAGCGGGAAAGGGTTGCCGAGAGCCGTCCCGCCGACCGGGAAGAGGCCCCCGCCCCTGCCACCACCGACGACGAGGTCGTCGAGCCGCAGCGCCGGGCCGAGCCCGAGCGTGAGCCCGAGCCGGAGCCCGAGCGTGAAGTCGAGCTGGAGCCGGAGCGCGAGGCCGAGCCCGAGCCGGAGCCTGAGATCGAGGAGGAGCCCCGGCCCGAGCCGGCGACCGTGCCGGCCGGCACCGTGTTGGAGGTGGAGTTCCTCGATTCCGTCTCCAGCCAGAGCAGCCGGCCGGGCGACAGCTTCCGCACCCGCATCGCCAGCGACATCCGCGAGGACGGCCGGGTGGTGATTCCGCGCGGCTCCGAGATCGTCGGCGAGGTCACCGAGGCGACGCCCCTGCGCAAGGTCGGCGGCCGGGCGAGGCTGGCTCTGAAGTTCACCGATCTGGTGCTCCCCTCGGGCCAGAGCCTCCCGATCGAGGCCTCCCTCGTGGAGCAGGGGCGCAGCGAGACCGGCCGGGACGCGGCCACCATCGGCGGCGGCGCGGCAGGCGGCGCGATCCTCGGGCGGATCCTGAACCGGAAGGACCGCTCCAAGGGCGCGATCATCGGCGCGGTCATCGGAGCCGCCGCCGGCGCGGTGCTCGCCTCCCGCACTCCCGGCGAGGAGGTGACGATCCCCGAAGGGACCATGGTCAACGTGGAGCTGAACGACTCGGTCCGCGTCCGGCCGCGGCGCTAGGAGGAGGCCCTCACCCCCGGCCCCTCTCCCGGAGGGAGAGGGGTGAAATCGGGGGCGAAGCTCAGACGACAGCGAGCTCTCATGCAGTTTCCCCCTCTCCCTCCGGGAGAGGGGTCAGGGGGTGAGGGCTCGCAGGCCTCCCGCGGCGAGGTGCTATTCTGGCACCCGTAGCGGGAGACCTTTTTTCATGGCCGAACCGATCCCAGTCCCAGCCGAACCGACTCCAACCCCCCCGGGCCGCCGGTCCGCGCGCGTGGGCCTCTACGGGGGCGCCGTCTCCTCCCGGCAGCCGGGTCCGGTCCGCGAGCCCGGCGACGCGCCGGGCGCGAAGCCCAGGGTGCCGCTCAGTCTGCGCATCGTGCTGCGCGACGCCGCGGAGCTGGTGCGGGCGCGCAAGGGACGGCTGCTGTTCGGGCTCCTGCTCATGGTGATCAACCGGCTCGCCAGCCTGGTGCTCCCCGGCACCAGCAAATACCTCCTCGACGAGGTGATCGGCCAGGGAAACCGGGCGATGCTCGGCCAGCTCGTGCTGGTGGCGGGGGCCGCGACCCTGATTCAGGCGGTCACCTCCTTCTCCCTGTCGCAGGTCGTCGGCAAGGCCGCCCAGCGCTCGATCACCGAAATGCGGCGCGCCGTGCAGCGGCACGTGGGTCGGCTCCCGGTCGGCTACTTCGACCGCACCAAGTCGGGCGCCCTCCTCTCGCGCGTGATGAACGACGCCGAGGGGATCCGCAACCTGGTGGGCACCGGCCTGGTCGAGATGGTGGGCGGCGCGATCACGGCTTCGCTGGCGTTCTGCATCCTCCTCTACTACAGCGTCAAGCTGACGCTGGTCACGGTCGGCGTCCTGTCGCTCTTCGGGATCGTCATGCTGCGCGCCTTCAAGGTCCTGCGCCCGCTCTTCCGCGAGCGCTCGCGGATCAACGCCGACCTCTCCGGCCGGCTGACCGAGTCCTTCTCCGGCGTCCGGGTGGTCAAGGCCTACGGCGCGGAGCACCGCGAGGCCATGGTCTTCTCCAAGGGGGCGCACCGGCTCTTCCGCAACGTGGCCAAGACGATCACCAGCTTCTCGCTGATCGGCGCGGTCACCAGCCTGCTGCTGGGCGGGCTCGGCGTCGCCATCATGTGGATCGGCGCCAGCGAGGTGCTGAGCGGCCGCATGACGATCGGCTCGTTCGTGTCGTTCACTCTCTATCTCGGCCTCATGGTCGGGCCGGTGATGCAGATCGTCAACATCGGCAGCCAGATCACGGAGGCCTTCGCCGGCCTGGAGCGCATCCGCGAGATCCGCAACGAGGAGACCGAGGTCGAGGCGGAGGCCGAGCGCCGCCCGCTCGGCCGCATCGACGGGCGGATCGAGTTCCGCGACGTCTGGTTCGAGTACGAGCCCGGCACGCCGGTGCTGCGCGGCATCTCCTTCGTGGCCACGCCCGGCACCTCGACCGCGCTGGTCGGCTCGTCCGGCTCGGGCAAGAGCACCCTGATCAACCTCGTGGCCGCCTTCCACCAGCCGACCTCCGGGAGCCTCCTGGTGGACGGCCAGGACCTCTCCGAGATCCGCCTGTACGACTACCGTTCGCAGCTCGGCGTGGTCTTCCAGGACAACTTCCTGTTCGACGGCACGGTCTTCGAGAACATCGCCTACGCGCGGCCGTACGCCTCCGAGGAGGAGGTTCTGGAGGCGGCGCGCATCGCCCGCTGCGAGGACTTCGTGCGGCGGCTGGCGCAGGGCTACGACACGGTGGTGGGAGAGCGCGGGGTGAAGCTCTCGGGCGGCGAGCGCCAGCGGGTGGCGATCGCCCGCGCCATCCTCGCCGATCCGCGCATCCTGATCCTCGACGAGGCGACCTCGTCGCTCGACAGCGAGAGCGAGGCGGCGATCCAGGAGGGTCTGGCCGAGCTGATGCGCGGCCGCACCACCTTCGTGATCGCCCACCGGCTGTCGACCATCCGGCGGGCCGACACCATCCTGGTCCTGGAGCAGGGGCAGATCGTGGAGCGCGGCCGGCACGAGGAGCTGCTCGCCCTCGGCGGCCGCTACCACGCCCTCTACACGCGGCAGTACAACCTGGAGTCGAACCTGTTCCGCAATCCGGGCGAGACCGTGGAGGAAGAGGAGGAGCAGGCGAAACCGGCGGCGACCGCGGACGCGGGCATCGGCCGGCTCCCCCTCCTGCCGGCGTAGCGCGGCCCTCACCCCCGGCCCCTCTCCCGGAGGGAGAGGGGTGAAAGCTCGGGAAAAGCTCAGGAGACGCTGATCTGGAATGCGTTTCCCCCTCTCCCTCCGGGAGAGGGGGTCAGGGGGTGAGGGCTCAGCGTGGCCCTACCGCACGAGCTGATCGAAGCCCTGCCGCCGCTCGACCTTCTGCGGCTTGTCCGGCGTGCCGAACCACCCTTCGTGGCCTGAGGGGTCGGTGGCGACCACGTAGAAGTCGATCGCGCTGTTGCGGTGAAAGGCCGGCGGGAGCTCCACGGTGTAGCCGAAGGAGGACCTCGCGAGCTCCATCTCGCGCATCTTGCCCCCCTCGGGCCGGGCCATCATCTTGACGCCGGTCAGCTCGTAGTCATCGGTGATGCGGAAGCTGAGCTCCACGGCCTGGCCGCGGTCGTAGTACAGGGCGTACCCGTCGCGCAGCTCGATCTGCGGCGGCCCGCCGTCGAGCGCCTGGAGCTGCGCCTCCAGCTTGCGGCGCACCTCCGCGAAGAGCGGCGCGAGGTGCGGGACCGGCTCGACTCCGCGGAGCTTCTCCAGCCCCTCGTGCGGCCTCTTCCGGCGCTCGTAGGCGGACAGGCCGTCGAGCAGGGCCTGCTGCTCCGCGCTGCTCGCTCGGTACCGCTCGTAGGCCGCGATCCGCTCGTTGAGGCCCGGGCGGTCCGGCCGGATGAAGACCATGGGTTCCAGGCGCGCGACGGCCTGGCCATACATTCCCCGGCCGGCCAGCGCCTCGGCCTCGCTCTCCACGGCGGCCGCGGCCCGGTCGCGCGCGCCGGCGGGATCGGCGGCCCCCGGCGCCTGGGCGGCGAGGACCGCGAAGCTGTCCGGGTCGGCCAAGCTGGCGGCGGCGCGGGCCGGGGACAGGGGAACCTCCGCCGGGGCCCAGTACAGCCACCAGAACGCGGCCCCTGCCCCCAGCGCGAGCACGCCGGCCGCGGCAGCCAGCACGCCGGCCAGGCGGCGCGAGCGCGCGGTCCTGACCATGGTCGGCTCCTCGCGGAGCGCCGCCGCCATGGCGGCGCGGCCCTGGGGCGCGGTCGCGGCCTGCGCCGCGGCGGCGTCCGCGGCAGGCCGCGAAGGGGGCTCCGCGGCGAGCGCGTCTAGAACCTCGTCCGTGATGGACGACAGGAGCTCGCCGTCCGCCGCCTCCGGCGCGGGCACGGCCGCCGGCGGCTGCGGCTGGGCGGGGAGCACGAGCTTCGGGATGATCGGCCGCTCTCCGGACGGCGCCGGCGCGGCGGCGCCGAGCGTCATGCGGAAGGCGTCGCGGATCTCCTGGTGCGAGGGGCGCTCGTCCGGGTTCTTCCGCAGGCACCTCTCCAGGATCGCCAGGAAACCCTCGCAACTGTCCAGCTCCAGAGTCAGCGCGAAGGGGAGCTGGACCTCCGGAGCGTCGCCGAGCCGGACCGTGGCCCCCAGCGCGTGGCAGCAGGTGAGGGCGAACGAATAGAGGTCGGCGTGCCAGTCCGGCTTGCCGGCCCCCGGCGCGGAGACCTCGGGCGCCTGGAAGCGGGCGGCCTCGGCCGAGGCCGGGCCGGCGGCGCGGAACAGCGCGCTGCCGAGCCCCAGGACCTTGACCTGCTCGGTCTCCGGCGGGCCGGTGACGAGCAGGTTGTCGGGCGAGACGTTGAGGTGCGCGAGGCCGCGGCAGGCCAGCGCCTCCAGGCCGTTGAGCCCCTGGAACAGCAGCCCCAGCACGCGGAGAGGGGGGCCGGGGACGAGGTCCAGCGTCTTCCCCTCCAGCAGCTCCATGACCAGGAACGCGCTGCCGTCGGTGGTGAGCCCCGAGTCGATCACCGCCGGCAGGTTGGGGTGCCGGATCTCCGCCAGGACGGCCGCCAGCTTGTCGAGCTCCGGAGCGAGCTGCGCCAGGGCGGCCGGCGAGCCGGCCGGGATCAGCTTGATCGCCACGCTCTGCCCCGAGCGCGAATCCACGGCGCGCAGGACGGTCCCGCTGCGGGCGGACCGCAGGATCTTTTCCAGGCTGTAACGGTCGGCAAGCTCGCGGAAGTGCATGCTCTCGATCCTCCCCGGGACCGGATGAAGCGGCTTCGGAATCGGTTTTCAGGCAAAATTGAGTATAGACGAGGATCTATGCCGAATCCCAGTAGGAATAAAGAGGCCGCCGCCGGGCTTCCAGGGGAACGGAGCCGTTCCATGCCCCAAAGCTCGAAGACACCCCCTCCGTTGTTCGTCCTTGCCGTCCTTGTCGTCCTGGCGGTCCTCGCGCCGGCCGCGCCCGTCCAAGCCGCCGAGGCTTCACCTTTCGGCATCGACATCCATGCGCCCACGGGGGAGGAGCTGACGTTCCTGCTCGACCGGATCGACGAGGCCGGCATCGGCTGGGTGCGGATCGATTTCCTCTGGACCTGGATTCAGCCGGCGCCGGACGTTTGGGACTGGACGGTCTACGACGCCATCGTCGCCGCCGCCCGGGCGCGGGGCATCGAGATCTACGCCTCGCTCGGCGAGACGCCGGATTGGGCCACCTCCGGCACCCCGCTCATCGGCGTGCCCGACGATCCGGACCGGTGGGCCGACTTCTGCGCCCGCGCGGCGCGGCGCTACCGCGGCTCGATCCGCTACTGGGGGCTCTGGAACGAGCCCAACCTCGACCACTTCTGGGCCGGGAGCCGCCAACAGTACATCGACGTCATCGTCCGGCCGGGGGCCGACGCCATCCACGCGGCCAACCCCGAGGCCCAGGTCGGCGGCCCCGAGCTGGCGCACCTGACCGCGGACGACAGCGACTGGTACGACTGGTTGCGCGACATCCTCCGCCAGGCCGGCGACCGCTTCGACTTCGTGACGCACCACGTCTACGACGTCGACGGCAGCCGCGACGTGACCGACAAGCTGGAAGGCTCCACCGTCTTCGGCAATCGCCCCGACTTCTGGGACGCGGTCACGCCGTCGGTCGAGGAGGTGCTGCGCAACGTGGGCTGGAGCAAGCCGGTCTGGCTGACCGAGACCGGCTGGGAGTCGGGCCGGGTCTCGGAGTCGACGCAGGCGGTCCACTACCACGGCCTGCTGAGCGACTGGCTCACCGGCCGGCCGGGGCGCGACTGGGTGGACAAGATCTTCTTCTACGAGATCAAGGACGGCACCACGCCCAGCAGCCCGAGCTGGGGGATCCTGCGTCCGGACCGCTCGGCCAAGCCGGCCTACGGGGTCTTCCGCGACTTCATCGCCGCCCACCAGCCGCGGATCGACGACGCCCTGCTCGTCAGCTCCACGTTCCCCGACACCCTGGAGGCGGGCCAGCCGATGACCGTCCGCCTGACCTTCCGCAACACCGGCACGACCACGTGGACCGCGGCGGCCGGCTACAAGCTGGGCGCCACCTCCGACCTGGACCCCTTTGCCGACCCCCGGCAGCTCCTCGAAGCGGGCGACTCGGTCGCGCCCGGCCAGGAGAAGACCTTCATCTTCCCGATCGCCGCGCCCACCACCCCCGGCACCTACACCATCGGCTGGCGCATGCTGCGCGAGGGCTTCGACCGCTTCGGCGCCCCCCTCCAGAAGCAGGTCGCGGTCACCCCGGCACCGCCGGTCCAGGCGCGCACCCTCGGACTGATGGCCCGCCGCTTCGCCGTCGAGGTGAGCTGGCGGGACCAGCGCAGCGGCCGGGCCGGCTTCGGCCGCGCCGTGCCCAGCACCGACCAGACCGGCTTCTTCTGGTTCTTCGACGCCGCCAACATCGAGCTGGTCGTGAAAGTGCTCGACGGCCGGGCGTACAACGGGAGCTGGTGGGTCTTCTACGGCGCCCTGTCCGACGTCGAGTACTGGATCCGGGTGACCGACCTCTGGACCGGCGCCGTGAAGCAGTACCACAACCCGCCGGGCAGCCTCTGCGGAAAGGGGGATACGCGGGCGTTTTCGGAGGCCCTCACCCCCCCGGCTCCCCTCTCCCATCACGGGGAGAGGGGGGAGATTGAGTGGCAGGGCGGTGGCGCCCCTCTCCCGGTGGCGGGAGCGGGGTCGGGGGTGCGGGGCTGGGCGGGAGAGGCCGCGAAGGTGAGAGCTTTGG
>DASVEF010000133.1:0-7939 GCA_036380715.1 Thermoanaerobaculia bacterium
GGCCGGTAGATCCCCACCTTCTCCGCCAGCCGGCGGCCGCCCTCCACGAGCTCGGTGCCGCTCAGCTCCGCCGCGGTCGCCGTGGCGCGCTCGACCACGTTGGTGATGCCGTACCCGTCGCGCAGCAGCTCGCGCTCCTCAAAGGGGGACAGCAGGCGTTCGGTGAAGCCCGCGGCGTGGAGAGCCGGCCAGAACCGATTCCCCGGCCGAGCGAAGTGATGCCCGACCGCCGCTGTATACAGTCCAGGGTTGATGCCGCAGAACAGGACCCGCAACCCCGGCGCGATCACGTCCGGGACGGTCTTGTGGACGGCGGCGAGGAGATCCTCTCGGGTTGGCTTACGGGGGTTCACCGGCGAATACAATCATACGATGAAGGCAAGGTCCCTCTCGATCGCCTCGCTCCTGCTCGCCCTGGCCGGCTGCCAGGCTTCGGCCCCGCCTCCCCAGCAGGTCCCGGCGGCCGATCCCCGGGTCGAATGGCTCCGTCGAAACGCCATCCCGATCCGGTCGGTCTCTCCCGACGACGAGGATTTCTCCGACCTCCAGCCGCTGAAGGCGGTAATCGGCGATGCCCGGGTCGTGCTGCTCGGCGAGCAGTCGCACGGCGACGGGGCCACGTTCCATGCCAAGACGCGGCTCGTCAAGTTCCTCCACGAGGAGATGGGCTTCGACGTGCTGGCCTTCGAGAGCGGCCTCTATGACTGCAAAAAGGCGTGGGAGGCTCTGCACAGCGGCGAGGACCCGGTGACGGCCGTGCGGCGGGGGGTGTTCGGCGCATGGACCCGCAGCGCGCAGGTAATACCGCTGCTGGAGTATCTCGGCGAACGGGCCAAGTCCGACCGGCCTCTGGAGCTCGCGGGCTTCGACTGCCAGTTCACGGGGAGCTCTTCGCGCGAGTCGCTCGCCAGCGACCTGACCGCTTTTCTGAAGAAGATCGGCTCGCCCTTCGTGGACAGCCCGGATTGGGCCGGCTTCTCCACGATCCTGAACAATCTGGTGACGTATGCCTACCTGGAAGGCAAAGCTCCAAAGCCCGGTGCCGAGGAGCAGGAACGCTTTCTCGCCCAGATGGGCGCGCTGCACCAAGAGGCCGCGGCTCATGCCGCGAAGCATCCCGATCCGGACACCGCATTCTGGGCGCAGATGCTCGAGAGCCTGGGCTCGCAGGCTCGCTGGGACTGGGCCTGGGAGGACAGCGAAGAGGTTGATACCGCGCCTTTCCGCGACAGCCAGATGGGAGACAACCTGGTCTGGCTGGCCAACGAGCGCTACGCCGGGCGCAAGATCGTCGTCTGGGCCGCGACCTTCCACAACGCCCGCGACCTGGGAGTCATCGATACGACGATCAGCTCTGACACGGTCGAGCTCCAGGATCTCTACAGGGAGTTTTCGCCCATGGGAGAGGTCGCGGCAGCCACGCTCGGAGACCAGATGTACAGCCTCGGCTTCACCGCCTACGAAGGCGAGGCCGGCAGGCCCTCCGCCGCTGAGCCGCACACGTTGAAGAAACCGGCCGACGGCTCGCTGGAGGACCTGATGCACCGCGCCGGCCTGAACAACGCGATCGTCGACTTCCGCAATCCGCCTGCCGGCGGCGAGTGGCTCCGCCAGCCTCTGGTCAGCCGCCCCTTCGGCTACGCGGAGATGAAGGCCGACTGGACGCGGGTCCTGGACGGGATGATGTTCGTGCGGGAGATGCGGCGGAGCACGAAGGCGGAGAAATAAAAAGGCCCGCGCGTTGGAGGGAGTGGCTCAACACCGCGCGGGCGACCAACCTGTGTTACGGCGCCGTCTCTCTCCTAGAGCATGGGCTGTGCCAGGCGGTCTTTGCGCGAAAAAGCCTGAAAATCCGGTAAAAACAGCGGGAGGAAGGAAGAGGCGGGCGGGAGACCGACGTGTCGGAGGCCTGGACCGACACGTCGGCGACACGTCGGCGGCCCAAAAACAAATCGGGGGAGCAGCCCTCCTTGCTCCCCCGCAAACGATCAGAATTCAATACATGGATCGTGATCTGCGCTCACCGATCCCCCCAGAGTATGGGTGCCCCTCTCGAGTCCCCTCTTCAAATCATGCCCCTGGAGAAAGGTTCCAGGGAATGTACTGCAAATCAGATGGGCAGAGGATAGAGGGGCCGCCGCCACGGCGGAAGCGCATGGACATGCGCGATCTGCGTCAGATGAGACGGGCCTTGAGGGCCTTGGTGACGGCCTCGGACTTCGAGTGCACGTGGAGCTTGTCGTAAATCGAACGGATGTAGTTGCGAACCGTGTTGATGCTCACCTTCATCTCGTCCGCCGCCGCCTGGTAGCTGTAGCCCTCGGCGAGCAGGGAGAGCAGGCGGACCTCCAGACGGGTGAGGTCCGCGTCCACCTTCTCCTTGGGCTTGAAGTCACGGAACAGGCGCACGACCTTGTGAGCGATCTCCGGCGAGAGCGGAGCGCCGTTGTCCCGGGCCTCGCGGATGGCTTCAAGCAGACGCGCGGGCGGCGTCTTCTTGAGCAGGTAGCCGCTCGCTCCGTTGCACAGTGACTCGAAGACGCGCTCCTCATCGTCGTGGAGGGTCAGCATGAGGATCTTCATGTCCGGGAACCGCTCGTGGAAGAGCCGGACCGCCGCGGAGCCCGGCATGCCGGGCAGGCTGATGTCGAGCAGCAGGACGTCGGGAGCCGGAGCGCCGAGCCCTTTCAGGGCCGCCTCGGCGCTGCCGAAGACGCTGACGCAACGAAACCCGAAAGTGCCGTCGATGAGAAGCCTAAGCCCCTCCTGAACCGCCGCGTCGTCCTCGACAATGGCGATCCTGATCGTGTCAGGCTCTGTCATGGTTGCTCCGAGAGGTAATTTGGTATCACGTGTCCACCCGCCGGAGGAAGCGCATGATCATGCGTTGCGGGGGACGATGGGCGCGTCCAGGAAGAGGCGGGTCCCCTGGCCCGGCGCCGATTCGAGGTCCAAGCGCGCGCCGAGCGCTTCGGCGCGCGACATCATGCTGCGCAGCCCGTGCCGGCCGTCGCCCGACGAGTAGGGATCGAAGCCCCGGCCGTCGTCGCGGATCTCCAGGGTGATGCGGCGGCCGGTCACCGCGAGTTGCATCGAGACCGACGCCGCGCCCGAGTGCCGGGCCACGTTGTGGAGGGCCTCTTTGGCGATCAGGAAGAGCTGCCGCCGCTGCACCGGCGAGAGCGGTACGAGCTCGCCGTCCTGGGGCGCGCGGAGCTGCCAGGCGATGCCCCGCCCTTCCAGCAGATCGCCGGCGAAGAGGCGGAGGCGGGTGACGAAGCTGCGCAGGTCGTCGCGCCGCGGATCGATCGCCCAGATGCTCTCGCTCAGGGCGCCCATCATGTCGCGGGCGCTCTCTCCGATCTCGTTCAGAAGCCGTGCGCTCTCCGCGTCCTTCTCGACCCGCCGGCGGGCCACCTCGCTGAGGATGGAGATGCGCGACAGGCTCGATCCCATGTCGTCGTGCAGGTCGGTGGCGATGGACGTACGCATCCGCTCGACGGCGAGCAGGTGCGTGACGCGATAACGGTAGAGCCCCACCGCTGCGGCGCTGGCCACTCCGATGGCGAAGGCCACCACCCACCACCGGCGCCACAGCGGAGGGTGCACCACGAAGGACAGCTCGGCCGGCGCGGGGCTCACGGCGCCGTCGCGGGTCACGGCGCGCACCAGGAAGCGGAGCTGCCGCCCCGGCAGACGGGCATACTGGACGGAGCGCACGGTCGTCGGCGGGCTCCAGTCCTGATCGACTCCCTCCAGCTTGTGCTGGTAGCGCAGCTCCTCTCCCGGCGCGAAGCTGAGGGCGAGAAACTCGATCTCCAGCCTCTTCCCGGCGTCGAGCTCGAGGCCGGAGACGGAGGGAGCGCCCAGCTCGGGGACCGCCTGGGGCATCCCCTCCAACCGCACCGCCGTGATCCAGGCCGCGGGAGCGGAGGACGGCGGGGAGCGTACGGGCACCAGTTGCGACAAACCGCGGCGGGTGCCGAACCAGAGGGTGCGGCCACGGTCGCGCATCGCCACGTCGACCACGTTGCCGGCCAGCCCGTCCGCGGTGGTGAAGTGCTCGATCCTGCCGGTCGCCGGATCGAGACGGTCGATCCCCTTGCGGGTCCCCAGGTAGAGGCGCCCCCAGGCGTCCTCGGTCAGACAGCGGACGTCGTTCGAAGCGAGCCCTTCGCGCGTCGTGTAGCGGACGAACCGGGGCACGGCCCGGGCAGGAGCATCGGCCCGGGCAACGCCGCCGTCGGCCATGGCCACCCAGAGGCGGCCGACCCGGTCCACGTACAGAGACTGGATGAAACCGGCCGGCCCTCCCTGGGCCGCGCCGAAGCGCTCGAAGCGCTCGCCGCGCCGGCGGACCAGGCCGTGCTCCGAGAAGCCGATCCAGAGCTGGCCGGCCCGGTCCTCGGCGAACGCCGAGAGCTCCCCGGGTGGGATGCCGTCTTCCGGCCCGTAGCTCTGGAACCTATCCGTCGAGCGCCGCCAGCGGCTCAGGGCACGCACCCCGTTAGTGCCCACCCAGAGGTCGCCCCGGGTGTCTTCATAGAGCCGGACGACGACGTTGCCGCCGAGCCCATTGCGGGCATTGAAAACCGCCGGCGCCGTCGTGGCGAGGTCCTCGAAGCGGGCGGTCGCCGGGTAGCGCAGCAGCCCTCTTCCGGTGGCCAGCCACCACTGTCCCGAGCGGTCCCGCAGCGCGGTCTGCTGCTCTCCCCATCCCAGGTAAGGTTGGCCGGGCGGCATTCGGGGGAGGACCGCCGTGAAACGGCCGCCGCCGAGCCGCTGGAGGAAGAGCCTCTCGTCGAAGGAGCTGCCGGATGCGGCGTAGACCGCGCCGTCGCGCCCCTCGAACAGCGAGCGGACCGGGGCGTCGGCAAGGCCGTCGGCGGCGGTGAAGCTGACGAAGCCATGACGCGCGATGCGCAGCGCGCCGCCGCTCTCGGTGCCGACCCACAGGTTGCCGTCCCTGTCCTCGGCAACGGCGGTGAGGGTCTTCTCGCCGAGCCCGTTCTCGACACCCCAGGTCGCCAGACGGCGCCCGTTCCACAGGGCCAGACCCTCATTCATGGCCAGCCACATCCTGCCATCGCGGACCCTGTGGATCTGGTAGACGCCGGTCCTCTCCGGGGAGGTCAGGGCACAGATCTCGCCGGGCGCCTTGGGCAGACGGAGCGCCCCTGTATCCGCCGCCGGGAGGGCTCCCGCCTCGCGAGCACGCTCGACCAGCGGCGGGCCCGGGCCGCGGCCCAGCGCTTCCGGCGGCTCCGGCCACAGCACCAGAGCGCCCATGAGATGGGCGATCCAGAGCCTCCCCGCGGCATCCACCTCGAGGCCCTGAACCACGTCTTCGCCATAGTGCGGCATGACCGGATAGCGGACCGTCCGTCCGTCGGCCAGAAGGCGCAACAGCCCCCCTCGGGTCCCCACCCAGACGCTGCCGTCCGGGGTCTCGGCGAAGGCCTTCACCCGGTGAGAAGACCGCGCAAACGCGCCGAGGTCCACCTGACGCATCGTCCGGTTGCCGCCCCGGCGCTCCAGGACGGTCACGCGCCCTGCGCCGCCGATCCAGAGGCGGCCGGCGCGGTCCTCAAAAAGAGAGTAGACCGGCCCCCGCGTCACCATGTCGCCCAGGATCACCCGGGTGAACGCGGGGCCGGCCGACACGTGGCGAGGATCGAACTGCGCCAGTCCACCCTGGGTGGCGATCCAGTAGACCCCGTCGCGGGTCTCCAGCAGCGCGTGGATGCGCTCGTGCGGCAGGCCGTCCTCGACGCCGTAGCTGCGGAAGTGCTCCCCGTCGAAGCGGCTGGCGCCATCCCGTGTGGCGAACCAGAGATAGCCGCGCGAATCCTGAAAGATCTGGGTGACGGAGTCGCTCGCGAGCCCATCGTGAATGTCGTACGTCCGGACCGGAAGCTGCTCGGCGGCCGCGAAGCCGCCGAGCCACAGGGCCAGGCTCCAGAAAACCGGCGCCAGGATGCCTGAACGGCGCCAGCAGGGAAGGCAGGACATCAGATCCCTCGATGCTCTCTCCGCTCTCCGGTGGAGCTTCCCTCAGCATACCAGACGCCGGAGACAGCCCGCTCCGCCGCCTCCCGGAACCGGCGGACGACCTCGCCCGCGGGCTCGACCGCGTGGATGCCGGCCACGCTTTTGCCGGCCTGGAGATAGTCCTTGTAGGAGAAGGAGCGGACGGTCGAGCGCTTCAGCTTCCACAGCGACTGCAGGGCGTAGATCGTGCGCATCCAGTGCTTGGTCTTGCGGCCGCGCAGCATCCAGCGGCCGATCGGCCCCGCCTTGGTCCCCATCCTCTCGATGTAGGGCGTGCGGATCACCGAGACCGGCACTCCGGTCATCCGCTCGGTGAGGACGATGTCCTCCTCCCCGGAGTCCAGGATGGCCTGCTTGTACTCCGGCTGGGTGCTGCACTCCGTCGTGGCGATGAAGCGGGTCCCCATCTGCACCGCGGCGTAGCCCAGGCCCAGGGCGGCGACAAAATCCGCCTCGTCGCCGATGCCTCCGGCGCAGACCAGCGGCACGCCCAGGTCGCGCAGCTCCTCGTACAGCGCCTCGGCGCTCTTGGGACCGGCGTGGCCGCCGGCCCGGTTGTTGACCGCGATCAGCCCGTCGACCCCGGCCTCCAGCCCCTTGAGCGCCCACCGGCGGTCCGTGACGTCGTGGTAGACCCGGCCGCCCATGGCGTGCGCCTTCTCCACCACCCAGCGGGGATTGCCCAGCGAGGTGACGAAAAAGCGGATCCCCTCCTCCAGGGCCTCATCCATGTAGCGCCGCATCCGCTCTTCATAGACCTTGGAGGACTTCTCGACGATCACGTTCATCCCCACCGGCTTGCTGGTGAGGCTGCGGATGAGCCGCAGGCCGGAGCGGAATTCGTGTCCGTGGACATAGACCATGGAGAGCGGCTGGATCACTCCGATCCCGCCGGCCTCCGAGACGGCCGCCACCAGCTCGGGGTTGCTGCACGGATACATCGCCCCGCAGATCAGCGGCACCTCGATGCCGAGCTGCTCGGTGACCGGGGTCCGCAGAAGGGACATCGCTACCTTTCCACCGTGACCCCGCGCCAGAAGGCGACGTGGTCCCGGATGTTGGCCGCGGCGGGCTTCGGGTCGGGGTAGTACCAGGCGGCGTCCTCGTTCTCCTGGCCGTCCACGACGACCGTGTAGTAGCTGGCGGTCCCCTTCCATCCGCAGACCGTATGGGTCGGGCTCGGCTTCAGGTGCTCGCGGCGGACCGAATCCGACGGAAAATAGATGTTCCCTTCGACCGTCTCGTACGTGTCGCTCTCGGCGATCACCGTCCCCTTCCAGAGGGCTCTCGGCATACGCTTCCTCCCTTTTCGGGCGCTCATGCTAACGCGGCGACAAGATATCTGCTATCCTCTATTCAGCTTTCAGCATATCGGAGGTGCAGTATGAGCAGGAACCGGCTGCTTCAGACCGTCGTGGTGTCTCTCGGCCTCGTCTTCTCTGCAACCCTCTCGCTGGCCCAGCTACCCGGCGAAGAGCCGACCCTGAGCCAGCGCGTGGCGCAGCTCGTCGAGAAGAACGACGTGGAGGCCCTCCGCCAGATCGGCCCGGAGGTGATCCCCGCGATGATCTGGCTCTATGACCTGGGCGACGAGGCGCAGCGGATCCGCGTCGCCAACCTCTTCTACAAGCTGGAGTGGAAGTCCCCCGAGGCGGAGCGCACGCTGATGGTCGACGTCCGCACCCGCAACGTCGACCTCCGGCTGGCGGTCCAGTACGCCCTCGGGAAGGTCAGCGACGATCCGGAAGTCGTCGAGACGCTGCTCGACATCCTGCAGAACGACCGCGTCCCGCTGTTCCGCGACAAGGCGGCATGCGCCCTGGCCTACGACCAGGTCCATCTCACCGAGGCCCAGAGGACGCGGGTCTACGAAGGGCTCATCCAGGCG
>DASVEF010000134.1:0-19236 GCA_036380715.1 Thermoanaerobaculia bacterium
CCGGCATCCTGACGCGGATCGCCCCTTACGTCCTCGACCGCGAGGAGCAGAACCGGACGGTCGAGATCGACGCCGGGTTCGAGCCCGTGCCCTCGGTCCGGCTCCTGCCCGGCACCTCGGCGGACGTGGAGGTCATCCTCCAGACGCGGGAGAACGCGCTGCGCGTCCCCACTCCGGCCCTGCTGGAGGGGAACAAGGTCCTGGTGGTCGAGAACGGCAGGCTCGCCGAGCGGCAGCTCCGGATCGGGCTCAAGAACTGGGACTGGACCGAGGTGCTCTCGGGATTGTCGCCGGGCGACCGCATCGTCACCACGCTCGACCGGCCGGAGATCCAGGCGGGCGCCGAGGTCCGGATCGCCGCCGGCGGCCAAGAAGCGGCGCCGTGATCCGCCTGGAGGGGATCTCCCGCACCTACCAGCTCGGGGGCCAGCCGGTCCACGCGCTGGTCGACATCCACGAGGAGATCCGGACCGGCGAGCACGTGGCCATCATGGGACCGTCGGGCTCCGGCAAGTCGACCCTGCTCTACATCATCGGCTGCATGGACCGCCCGGACAGCGGCTCCTACTGGCTGGACGGCCGCGAGGTCGGCCGGCTCGGTGACGAGGAGCTGACCGCCGTCCGCCGCGACCTGATCGGCTTCGTGTTCCAGTCGTTCCACCTGGTGCCGCGCCTGACCGCCGCCGAGAACGTGGAGCTGCCCATGGTCTTCGCCGCCGTGCCGCGCGCGGAGCGCCGGGAGCGGGTGGCCCGGGCGCTCGCGTCGGTGGGCCTTGCGGACCGGGCGGACCACCGCCCGGACCAGCTCTCCGGCGGCGAGCGCCAGCGGGTCGCCCTCGCCCGTGCCATGGTCATGGGACCCCGCCTGCTGCTCGCCGACGAGCCGACCGGCAACCTCGACACCACCTCCGGCCGCCAGATCCTCGACCTGCTCGAACGCAGGAACGACGAGGGGATGACGCTCGTGGTGGTCACCCACGACCCCACGGTGGCGAAGCGGGCGGACCGGGTGATCGTGCTCGTGGACGGCCACGTCGTGCGCCGGCTGCCGGGGTCGGAGGTGGCGGGGACGGCGGACCTGTTCGCAGCGGACCCTCACCCCCCGGCCCCCTCTCCCGTCACCGGGAGAGGGGGAGGATGATAGAAGAGGGAGATGATAGAAGAGGGAGATAGAAGATAGAAATGAGGGCCTCCGACCTCTTCCGCTTCGCCTCCCGCTCCCTCGGCGGGCACCGGTTGCGGACCGCGTTGTCGCTCGTGGGCATGGCCATCGGCGTGGCCGCGGTGGTCGCCCTGACGGCGCTCGGCGAGGGGGCGCGGCGCTACGTGGTCGAGCAGTTCGCGAGCATCGGCACCAACCTGCTGATCGTGGTGCCGGGCAGGACGGAGACCACCGGCATCCCCGGGCTTGGGGCGGCGCCCAACGACATCACGCTGCAGGACTCCGAGGCGCTCGCCCGCCAGATCCCCGAGGCCGAGAAGGTCGCGCCCGTGGTGGTCGGCACGGAATCCGTGGCCCACGGGGCGCGGCGGCGGCAGGCGGCGGTGATCGGCTCGACGAGCGATTTCCTGGAGGTTCGCAAGCTGGAGATGGCGCGCGGCGAGTTCCTCCCGTCCGAGGACCTGCTGCGCGGCCGGCCGGTCGCGGTCCTCGGCGACCGGGTGGCGCGCGAGCTCTTCCCCGGCGAGGAGCCGGTCGGACAGGTGGTGCGGATCGGCGGCTGGCGCATGCGGGTCATCGGCGTCCTCACCCAGAAGGGCGTGCAGCTCGGCGCCGACATCGACGACATGGTCGTGGTGCCGGTGGTCACCGCCATGAAGCTGCTCGACCGCCGGTCGTTGTTCCGCATCTTCATCCAGGTGCGCGCCACGGCCGACCTGGAGCGCACCAAGGCCAAGGTGATCCGGCTGTTCGCCGAGCGCCACGACGAGGAGGACGTCACGGTCCTGACCCAGGACGCGGTCGTCGCCACCTTCTCGCAGATCCTCGGCGCCCTGACCCTGGCGGTGGGGGCCATCGCGGCGATCTCGCTCACGGTCGCCGGGATCGGCATCATGAACGTCATGCTGGTCTCGGTCTCGGAACGGACGCGCGAGATCGGCCTGTTGCGGGCGGTGGGAGTCGGCCGCCGCCAGGTGCTGACAGTCTTCCTGACCGAGGCGGCGCTGCTCTCGGCGGCCGGCGGCCTGATCGGGCTGGCGGCCGGCTGGCTGGCGGTGCGCATCCTGGTGCGGATCTTCCCCGCCTTGCCGGCGAGCCCGCCGGCCTGGGCCATCGCCGCGGCGCTCGGGCTCTCGCTCGGCGTCGGCGTCCTGTTCGGCCTGCTCCCCGCGCGGAGGGCAGCACGGCTCGATCCCGTGCTCGCCCTGGCGTCGAGGTAAGAGGGACCCTCACCCCCCCGGTCCCCCTCTCCCACACGCACTCACACCCACCCGGGAGAGGGGGGAGAGCTGCTCTTTTCTCCGCACCCAGAACTCTGGAAAGACGAGATCAGGGTTCCCCCTCTCCCGGGGGGCGGGAGTGCGGGTGGGAGAGAGGGCTAGGGGGTGAGGGTCCGGACGGCGGGAGTGCAGGTGGGCTAAGCTGATAGAAGGAAGCCATGCGCGACCTCCTCCGCCTCGCCTTCAACGCCGTCGCCGGGCACAAGCTCCGCTCGGCGCTGTCGATGCTCGGCATCGCCATCGGCATCGCCTCGGTGATCCTGCTCACCTCGATCGGCGAGGGAACGCGGCGCTACATCGTCGGCCAGTTCGCGCAGTTCGGCACCAACATCATTTCGGTCGTGCCCGGCAAGGCGCAGACGACCGGCATCCCGGGGATCCTCGGCGGCACCACGCGCAAGCTGACGATCGACGACGCGCTGTCGCTCGGCCGCATCGCCGGGGTCGAGGAGATCGTGGCCAGCGCCTACGGCGTGGCGCGGGTGGAAGGGAGCGGCCGGGGGCGCAGCGTGTTCATCTACGGCGTCACCCCGAACGTGCCCCGGGCCTGGAGGTTCCGAGTGCGGCAGGGCTCGTTCTGGCCGGAGGGCGATCCGCGCCGGGGATACCAGGTGGCCGTGCTGGGTCCCAAGCTGAAGCGCGAGCTGTTCGGCGAGGCGAACGCCCTGGGCCGCTTCGTGCGCATCGCCGGCAGCCGCTTCCGGGTGATCGGGATCATGGAGCCCAAAGGGCAGTTCCTCGGCTTCGACATCGACGACGCCGCCTACATCCCGGTGGCGACCGCTCTGCGGGTCTTCAACCTGACGGAGCTGAACGAGGTCCACGTGGTCTACAGCCACGCCGGCCTGGCCGACCGGGTCGAGCGCGACGTCCGCCGCGTCCTCACCGAGCGCCACAACGGCACCGAGGACTTCACGGTGACCACCCAGGAGGCCATGCTGGCGGTCTTCGGCAACGTGATGAACGTGGTCACGATGGCGGTCGGAGCGATCGCCGGGATCTCCCTGCTCGTCGGCTCGATCGGCATCCTGACCATGATGTGGATCGCGGTGGGCGAGCGGACGTCGGAGATCGGCCTGGTACGGGCGATCGGCGCCACGCGGCGGCAGGTCAACCTGCTCTTCCTGACCGAGGCCGCGGCCCTGGCGGGGGCCGGAGGGCTGGCCGGCGTGCTCGCGGGCCTGGGCCTCGCCGCCCTGCTCCGCCTCGCGGTCCCGGGCCTGCCGGTGCACACGCCGCCGGTCTTCGTGGTCCTGGCCGTGGCGATCAGCCTGGCGACGGGGCTCCTCTCCGGGTTGCTGCCGGCCAGGCGGGCGGCGGGGCTCGATCCAATCGAGGCTCTGCGGACGGAGTAGAGCTCAAACCAAGGATGACAAGGACTTCAAGGACGAAGAAACACGTCATTTCACCCGCGTCCTTGACGTCCTTGCTGTCCTTTTCGTCCGTGGTTTTACTGCCGCTCCCGCTCCGCCCACTTCACCACCGTATACCGCCACAGCCGCACCTCCGGCCGCCAGTAGCCCGGCGGCAGGCCGGCCTTGCGCTTGAGCTGGCCCAGGAAGTCGCGGGGATCGGGGAGCTGGCCCCAGACCTGCGGCAGGAAGGTGCTGCGGCACTCCTCACACTCGAAGATCACGCCGTCCACGCCGGGCCGGAGGACCGCACAGGCCTCCTCGTCGCAGCTCACCCGGACCTCCTCGGGGATGGAGAGGAGCGAGACTTCGACTGCGATCTCGGGAAACTCGTCGCGATGGAGGGGTGGGAACCGGGTGTCCGAGAAGGCCGCGGCGCGGGCGTTGGAGCGCACGTCGTCGAAGAGCGGACGGTAGGCGCGGAGGGAGCCCACACAGCCGCGCAGTTGCCCGGATCGCATCAGGGTCACGAAGGTAGCCCCGAGCTCCCGGAGCCAGGGATGGCTGTAGCCGTTCCCCTGCCCCAGACCCAAGGCCTCGACCAGGCTCTCGCGGGCGATCGCCAGGAGGACGCTCCCCCGCTCGTCGCTCACGCCGCCTCCCGGAAGGCGAACGCCCCATAGCCGACGACCCGGTCGCGGTCTCCCGCGGTGTCGCCCGAATTGCGCAGGTCGAGCAGCTCGGGGACGAGGCCGCGGCGGCGGGCGGCCACCAGCAGGCCGTTGATCGGCCGCGCGCCGCACGCCTGCCGGCCGTGGAGAGGGCCGTCGAGTGCGAGGATGCGGTCCGCGGTCGCGCGGTCCGCCTCCCGAGCCTGCTCGTAGGGGAGGTAGTGTGAGAGGTCCGAGCTGATGACGATCAGCGTCTCGGGTCCGCCCCAGAGCTGGTCCAGCACCTCGGCCACCTCCTCGCCGTCCGCATCGCCGACAACCAGGGGGACGATGCTGAATTCCTCACCCAGGAGGATTTGGAGGAACGGCAGCTCGACCTCCAGCGAATGCTCCTGCGCGTGCGCCGCCGGCTGGACCCGCACCTGCGGCAGTCGGAGGCAGGCCTGGGCTCCCGGAGGATCGACGACGACCTCGCCGAGCGGAGTCTCGAACCGCTGGGAGTCCGGAAGCGCCAGCCCGCGGAAGGGGACGAAGTGCGCCGGCCCCAGCAGGATCACCTTTTCGATCGAGCGCGCGGCCGGAGCCACGGCCTGGAACGCGGACCCGGCGATGGGGCCGGAGTAGACGTACCCCGCGTGCGGCGCGATGATCCCCTTGGGCGCCTTGGGAGGCGCGGCCGAGGAGGCGGGAGCCTCCCGGAGGAAGCCCTCGACCGCGCTTCTCAGCGTGCCTGGAGATCCGGGATAAAAAGCGCCGGCGACGGCGGGGGGACGGACGCGGACGGCCATGGCGGTCCCAAATGTACCGCGATCGGGGGGAGGGCGGAAGAGACCCCCGCCCGACCCTCACCCCCCGGCCCCCCTCTCCCACCCGCACTCACGCCCGCCCGGGAGAGGGGGGAGACCCTTCTGACGTCATCCTGAGCGAAGCGAAGGATCTGGAGGGTGGAGGCCTCGGAATCCCCCACCCAGATTCTTCGCTCCGCTCAGAATGACTTCGGAGAGGGCTGATCCAGATTCCCCCTCTCCCGGGTGGGCGTGAGTGCGGGTGGGAGAGGGGGTCAGGGGGTGAGGGTCCCCGGCCGGGGGAGGGGGCCTCAGGCCGACGCCAGCACCTGCCGGCACCGCCGTTGCGCCCGCGCCCGGTCGGGGAACGGTAGCTCCGCAAACACATCCAAAGTGCGCTCGCGGCCGCCGGCGAGGTGGGCCAGGACCTCGCGGTAGTGGTGCTCGGCGCGGTCGCGGTTGCCCAGACGGAGCAGGCAGTCGGCGAGCAGGACGCGGACCTGGAAGAGGGCCGGGTCCAGGTAGAGGGCGGCGCGGTAGGAGGCGACCGCGTCGTCCGTCCTGCCCGTGAGGTCGTGGAGGAAGCCCTCCAGGGCGTGCGCGGCCGGCTCCGAAGGGTCCGCGGCCAGGACCTGCCCGATGGCGCGCCCGGCCTCCTCGACGCGGTTGGCCGCCAGGTGCCGCGCGACCTCGGTCAGCCGCTGGTGAATCCCTAGCGGCTCGAGGACTGGAGGGGTCGGCGGCGCGGGTGCCGGCGGCCGGCTCGCCCTGGGCGGAGGCGCGGGAGGCACGGCCGGCTTCGGCGCCGGGCTCGCGGGGCGGAGGGCCTTGCCGTCGCGGTCGTCCGGATCGGCGGCGGGGCGGCGCGCCGTCGGCTTGGCAAGAGCGGGAGCCTGCCGGGGGCCGCGGCGGTGGCGGTAGACGAAACAGGAGCCGTGGTCCACGGCCTCCAGCTCGTCCTGGATCTGCCACAGGGTCTCCGAGGCGCCGAGGAACAGATGGCCGTGCGGCGCGAGGAGGTGCGAGACCTGGGTCACCACCCGGCGCTGCAGCGGCCGGCGGAAGTAGATCAGCACGTTGCGCAGCAGGATCAGGTCCCACTCCCGGAACGGCAGGCTGTAGGGCGGATGCGCCAGGTTCAGCGTCTGGTAGGAGATCCGGGCGCGCAGGCCGGGATCGAGCTCGAACAGCTTGCCGCGCCGGGAGAGATAGCGCTCGGCCAGCTCGGGCGGGACCTGGGCCACCGCCCGGTCGCCGTAGAGGCCGAGCCGCGCTCCGCCCAGCGCCTCCTCGTCCACGTCGGTGGCGAAAATGGTCCAGTCCCAGCCCGCGAGCGACTTCTCCTCCGCCAGGACCATGGCCAGCGTGGCCGGCTCCTCGCCGCGGGCGCAGGCCGCCGACCAGATGCGGAGCTGCCGCTTCTGGGAGCGCGCCTGGAGGATCTCGGGCAGGATGTGAGCGCGGATGACCTCGAACTGCTGCGGCGCGCGGAAGAAGTACGACTCCTTGATGGTGACCAGCGGGACCAGGCTCTCCCACTCCCCGGGGATCGACCCCGCTTCGAGCGCCGTCACGTAGTCGGTCACCGAGCCGAACCCCTTGGCGCGGGCGCGCCGCTGGGCCAGCTCCTCCAGGAAAGGCAGCCGGCTCTGGGTGATCATGTTGCCCGTGCGGTCGCGGATCATCGCGACGAGCTTCTGCAGAGCCGGTTCGGAGTGCGGGCCGTGCATGGGCAGCTCTCGATCAGGGGCGGACGCAGTTGCGGCCCGCCGCCTTGGCCTCGTACAGGCGGCGGTCGGCCAGCGAGACCAGGAGGTCACCGGCCTCCTGGGGACCCACCTCGTCGCGGCAGGCCACGCCGAAGGAGCCGGTGATCCGCACCAGCTCTCCGCTTTCGAGGCGCGCCGGGGAGCTCTCCAATCCCTGGCGCAGCCGCTCCGCCGCGACCTTCGCCGCGCTCAGGTCCACCTGCGGCAGCACGGCGAGGAACTCCTCCCCCCCGTAGCGGCCGAGCAGATCGGTCGAGCGCAGGCATCCTCGCAGCACCTCCGCGCCCTCGCGCAGCACCGCGTCCCCGGCGAGATGGCCGTGGGTGTCGTTGACCTCCTTGAAATGGTCGAAGTCGCAGAGGATCACGCTCAGGGGGTAGCGGTAGCGGCGGGCGCGCTCCAGCTCTTCGGTCAGCCGGTCGTAGATCGCCCGATGGTTGAGCTGCCGGGTCAGGCCGTCCCGGGTGGACATCTCGTGCAGCCGCTGCGACAGCCGGGCATTGTCGAGCACCAGGCTCAGAGGCCCCGAAAGCCCTTCGAGCATCCCCGCGGTGAAGAAGGCGAACTGCTGGGGATCGCGGGGGAGGAGGGCGAGCACGCCGCGGGCGCCGCGCAGCGGAAGCGGGTGCCAGACGGTCTGCGTGAGGTCGATCTCCACCATCCCCGGATCGCCGGTGAACCGCACCTCGATATCCTCGGCGGAGATGTCCAGCCGCCGGGCCAGCAGCTCCCACAGCGCCTTCACCGCCTCGAAGCGGATGCGCTCCTGGAGGACGATCTCCGCCATGGCGGTCTCGGGCTCGGACACCGCGACGGCCAGGAAACAGGCGTCCACGACCTCGCCGAGGGTCCCCAGGGCGGCGCGGCTGACCTCGTGGAAGTCGCCAGCGGCCATCCCCTGCTCCAGGAGGGTGTTGACCACCGTGGCCTGGAGCAGGCTGGAGTCGAGCTGCCGCGCCACCCGCTCGAGGACCTCCAGAGGCCCGAAGGCGGGACCCGCGGGCTCCGCGGCGGCAGGCGCGGCCAGCGCGGCGGCTTCCGCCAGCTCGGACTGGCGGGCCAGGCGCGCCACGGTCTCCACGAGCTGCTGCGGCCGGTAGTCCTTGGTGAGGTAGGCGTCGGCCCCGGTGCGCAGGCTCCAGAAGCGGGAGGCCGCTTCGCTGTGGCTGGTGAGGATCAGCACCGGGATGTGCGCGCACTGGGGATCGGCCTTGAGCAGGCGCAGCAGCGGGAAGCCGTCCAGGGTGGGCATCTCGAGGTCGGTGATCACCACGGACGGCCGTTCGCGCAAGGCGATCATCGCCCCTTCGGCCCCGTCGCGCCCCTCCAGCACCTCGAACCCGGACCCGCGCAGAGTCCTGGCGAGGATCGCCCGCGTGATCTCGCTGTCGTCGACCACCAGCACGCGGGCGCTCACGGCATCCCCTTCTTCTCCCAGACCCGCGCCAGGGTGCGGGCGAGGTTCTTGGGAGAGAGGGCGACGTCGGCCGCTCCGCGCTCCAGTGCCACGCGCGGCATGCCGAAGATGATCGAGCTGGCCTCGTCCTGGGCCAGGGTCAGGCCGCCCGCCTTGCGCAGCGCCAGCAGCCCCTCGACGCCGTCGGCGCCCATGCCGGTCATCAGCACCCCCGCCACCTCGCGGGGGCAGCTCTCGGCGCAGGAGAAGAAGAGGTCGTCCACCGACGGCCGGTGCCCGCGCCGCGCCGGGCTGCCGGTATCCAGGCGCAGCACGCCGTCGGTCTCCAGCCGCAGGTGGGAGCCCCCCGGAGCCAGGCGCACGGTCCCCTTCTTCAGGATTTCGCCGTCGCGCGCCAGCCGCACGTCGAAAGGGAGCTCCTTGTTGAGCCAGTCGGCGAACCCCAGCTCGAAGCCGGAGGCGATGTGCTGCACGATGGCGAAGCCGGCCGGCGCGTCGGCGGGCAGCTCCACCAGCAGCTCGCGGATGGCCGCCGGCCCGCCGGTCGAAGCGCCGATCGCCACCCAGCGCAGCTCCTGGGCGAGGGAGGCCGCCACCGGCGCCTCGGGCTCGGTTGTCCGCCGGCGCCGCTTGGGCCGCTGGGTCTGCGCCTCGGAGATGGCGCGCACAGTCTCCGGGAGGCTGTCGGCGAGGAGCTGCCAGCTCGGCGTGTCCTCGGGCTTGGGGAGGACCTCGACCGCGCCCCGCCGCATGGCCTCGAATGCGGTCTGCATCTGGTTGCGCGTGGCGCGCGAGGAGAGGACCACGATCGGTGTCGGGCGGATGGCCATGATCTGCTCGATCGCCGAGTAGCCGTCCATGATCGGCATCTGAAGGTCCATGACCACGATCTGCGGCTGGAAGTCCAGCACCGCCTGGAGGGCCTGCGCCCCATCCTCGGCCTCGCCGACGACCTGGATGTCCGGCGTGCGGGAGAAGAAGCGCTTCAGGACCGCCCGGACCGACTGGGAATCGTCGACGAGGACGACGCGGATCATGACCGGACTGTACCCCGAGTTTCCCGAGTTGGTGGCTGGATCAGTGGCCGCCGCTGAGGCGGCGGACGAGATCGACCAGCTCGCCGGCGTCCAGGCTCTGCTTGGTGAGGTAGGCGTCGGCGCCGGCCTTGAGGCCGCGCAGGCGGTCCTCGGCGCGGTCGCGGGTGGAGACCACGATGATCGGCAGGTGGGCGAAGTGCTCCATGCCCCGGAGCTGGGCGGTCAGCTCGAAGCCGTCCATGCGCGGCATCTCGATGTCGGTGACCACGCAGTCGAAGGAGTCCTCGGAGAGCCGGCTCAGGGCCTCGTCCGCGTCGCTCGCCGCGGAGACGTGGAACCCGGCGTCCTCCAGGAGCCGGCGCTCCATCTCGCGGGTCACCAGCGAGTCGTCCACCAGCAGCACCCGGACTTTCTTGACGATCACCTGCTCGCGCGCCACCGGCAGGGCGCGCAAATACTCGCGCTGCGCCAGCACCGAGGGGGAGAGCACGCCCACCGGCTCGCCCGAGGCGAGCAGCGCCACCCCTTCGAGGAGCCGGTCGGTCGGGACCTTGCGGGTGATCGGTCGCACCAGGACCTCCTGCTCCCCCTCGACGTCGTCCACCGCCAGCGCCAGGTCCTGGCCGGAGACGACCCCTTCGAGGAGGAGCTGCTCGTCGGCCGCGGGTTGCCCGTAGAGGCGGGCTAGGGGGACGAAGGGGACCAGGCGGTCGGGGAAGCGGGCCAGGGTCCGGCCGTCGCGCTCGATCACGGATTCGGGGGCGAGGCGGGTGGCGCGCCGCATCACCGCCGAGGGGAGCCCGATGCGGAGCTGCCCCACCCGCAGCAGCATCACGGCCTCGCCGCGGCGGGCCACCGGCACCTCGACCGTGATGGTGGTACCGCGCCCGGGCTCGGTGTCCAGGAAGACCTCGCCGCCCACCCGGTTCACGGCCGTGGCGACCACGTCGAGCCCGACGCCGCGGCCGGAGACCTCTGAAACCTGCTTGCGGGTGGAGAACCCCGGGGCGAAGAGCAGGCGCAGGGCCTCGGCCCGACCGATGCGCCCGACGCTCGAAGGATCGACCAGGCCGACGCTGACCGCCCGCTGGACGACTTCCTCGATCTCGATCCCCGCGCCGTCGTCGCGGATGGTCAGCCGCACCTTGGGGCCGTCGGCGGCGGCGAGGAGCTGGATGCGCCCGGCGCGCGGCTTGCCCTGGGCCTCGCGCACCTCCGGCGGCTCGACGCCATGGTCCACCGCGTTGCGCACCAGGTGGAGGAGGGCGTCCTCCAGCTCGCGGGCGATGCGGCGGTCCAGCCGAGTGTCCTCCCCCTCCAGCTCGACCTCGACCTCGCGGCCGAGCGAACGCGCCAGCTCCCGCGCGTAGCGGGCGAGCAGGAGCAGCGAGCCGCGCAGCGGCTGGAGCTGGAGGGCCAGCATCTTGTCGAGCTGCTCCTCCGCCGAGCGGATCAGCCGGCGCTGCCCTCCTTCCAGCTCGACCGCGACGCGGCGCAGCATGGTGGAGAGCACGGCGAGCACCTGCGTGGGCTGCGGCTCGTGAAGGCCGTCCTCGGCCAGCCGGGCGAGGTCGTAGATCCGCTCGATGACCTGCCGGCCCGCGAGCGCCATGATCCGCACCTGCGTGGCCCGCTCGGCCACCGCGTCCAGGGCCGCGGTGTCGACCCGGACATCGCCACCGAGCCCGGCCTTGATCGCGCCCGAAGACGGCTTGGGCTCAGGTTTGGGGGCGGCGGGGGCGGCCTGCCCCTCCGAGCCCTCACCCCCGTCCCCTCTCCCGTCACCGGGAGAGGGGCGCCCCCGCCCATCCGCCGCCTTCTCTTCTTCTCCCTCTTTCTCCGTTTTTCCCCCTCTCCCGGTGACGGGAGAGGGGGCCAGGGGGTGAGGGTCCGCAGGAGCGGGAGGCTCCGGTTCCACCTCCGCCGGGCCTGCCATGAGCGCCAACAGCCCCGCATCATGCTCGGGCTCCCCTCCCCGCGAGACCGTCTCCACCATGTGGCTCAGGTGGTCGACCACGCGGGTCAGCAAGCCGATGGTGCCCGGCGGACGCGCGTGCAGCACCTCCTCGGCCGCGTGGCAGAGCTCGGCGAGCGCTCCCAGCCGCAGCATGCGACCGGCGCCCTTCAGGGTGTGGAGCTCGCGCTTGACTTCGACCGCCGCCTGCGGGTCCGCGTCGAGCTGCGGGAGGAAGGTGGCGAGCCGCTCGATGCGGTCGCGGGCTTCCTCGACGAAGAGGGGGACGAGGTCGGCGAATTCGGGATCCACCGGCGCCCCGTCAGATCTTGGCCCAGTTCTCGACGTTGACGTCGAGGCCCAGCACGCCGGCCAGCTCCCCTCTCTCGTAGATGGGAGCGGCCGCGGTGAAGATGGGCTGCTCGGAGAGCAGGGAGTTGAACAGGGGGGTCAGGATCGTCTGCCGCTCCTGGACGGCGGCCTTGTACCACGGGCGGTCTGCGAACCCTTCGCCCGCCCGCACGGAGGCCGGCACCTCGCGGTCGCCCACGATCTGCCGGTTGACCGTGAGGGCCACCTGGCCCCCCTTGCCGTCGTAGAAGTAGAGGCACTCGATGTAGGGCTGCCGCGCCACGAGGTCGTTGAGCAGCCGGTCGATCGCCTCCCAGTTGCCGAGGCGGCGCCGCACCTCGGCCGCCCAGGTCTCGGCCAGGTGCTTCAGGGAGTGCTGCGAATCGAGGTGGAACGACTGGGCCAGCATCTGGATGATGAGGCCGAGCTGGTTCAGGCGGTCGGCCGTATCCGAGAACTGCTTCAGGCCGTCGGCCATGCGCTGGACCACGTGGCTCACCTCCTTGAGGGTGAGCACCACCTCGTCGGAGGCGGCGTTCTGCTGCTGCGTGGCCAGCGAGATCTCGCGCGCCACCCGGGCGGTGTCGCCGGAGGCCTCGCGCAGGTCTTCGATGGACGACGCCGCGGAGCGGGCGCGGTCGAGCACGCCGCTCGCCTCCTTGCTCCCCTCCTCCGTGGCCACCACGGTGGCGCGGATGGAGCTGGCGAACTCGTCGAGCAGGTTGCGCACGGAATCGACCGACTCCTGGGAGCGCTGGGCCAGCCGGCGGACCTCCTCGGCCACCACCGAGAAGCGCTTGCTGTGCTCGCCCGCGGCGGCCGCCTCGATGGCGGCATTGAGGGAGAGGATGTGCGTCTCCTGCGCGATGTCGGTGATCAGGTCGAGGACGCGGTAGATCTCCTTGGAGCGGGTCCCCAGGGTCTCCGCGCGGGTGGCGATGCCGTGGATGCGCTTGCGGACCTCCTCGACCCCCTCCACGGCCTCCTCCACCGCGGCCTTGCCGACGTTGCCGCTCTCCTCGGCCCGCTGCGCCAGCTCGGCCTGGGTGGCGGCGTTCTCGGCGATCTGCGAGGCCGTGCGGGCGAGCTCCTCCATGGCGGCGGTGATCTCCACCACCGAGGCGGCCTGCTGCGAGGAGCCGGAGGCCAGCTCCGAGGCGATCTCGTTGACCGAGCTCGCTGCCCCGGCCACCTCGACCGAGCTGGCCTGGATCTGCTGCGCCAGCATGTCCAGGGCGTTGGTCGCGTTGGTGAAGGTGGCCGCCAGCCTGCCCGGCAGATCGCGCGAGCGCTCCGCGCAGTTGACCAGATCGCCGGAGCGCAGGCGCTCCAGCGCCTGCACCAGGGTCTTCTCGACCTCGGTGTCGTGCTTCTCCGCCCCGTCCACGCGCTCCCACAGCACCTGCTGCCCGTTGTGGATGTACCGGGCGTAGACCCCGAGCACCGCGGCGGCGAAGAGGAGATAGACGTTGAAGAGCCACCCCGGGGCGCCCGAGGACTCGGCCGCCATCATCATCAGCAGCCCCGACAGGGCCACCCCGGCCACGATCAGCAGGCCGGTGCGGGAGTGGTTGATCGACTCCGCGGCGTCTCTGGACATCCTCTACTCCTCTCCTTCTTCTTCGATCCGCAGCGCGTGCGGCGGACGCCGCGGGTCCAGGATCAGCAGCGGCCTCTCGGCGTGCACGGCCAGCCCGCCGGCGGTGTCGGGCCAGAAGCGCCGCAGCACCGGCGCCACGGGGTACACCGGCAGGTCCGCCACCACGCCGAGCACCTCCTCGACCCACAGCGGCGTCTCGGCCAAGCCGATCCGGTATCCGGCGCCCGCCCGCGTCAGGCTCTCCACGTCGGCGTTGTCCACCCCCCAGAGGGTGCCGTCGCGCCGCACCAGCAGATAGCCCTTGCGCCCGAGACCGCCCGGCGCGTTCAACTCTCCCTCCCCAGGGCTTCCAGGTCGAGCACGCGGACCACCGCGTTCCCCACCGGGGCCTCGCCGAGAATGAACCCGCCGTCCCCGCCGACCACCGACGAGACCGTCACGTCGGCGACCTCCAGGGCCGCGTCCGCCGACAGGCCGACCAGCTCGCGCCCGTCCTGCGGCCCCACCCACACCACGATCGTCACCGGGTAGGCCGGGTTCCCCCCGGGCGGCGCGCTGACCAGGCGGGCGAGGTCGAGCACCGGCAGCGGCTCGCCCGCGAACTCCGCCAGCCCCTTCAGCTCCGCCGAAGCGCCGGGCAGAGGGTGGACCGGGAGCGCGCGCAGCACCCGCCGCACCGAGATGAGCGGCAGCGCGCAGACATAGTCCCCCGCCTGCACCAGCAGGTGGCTCCCCATGGAGAGCCCGCCGCGGCGGCCGTTGCCGGAGGTCAGCATCGAGCGCTCATCCTCAGATCCTCGTCCATCCAGTCACGTTGATGTCCACGCCGAGCACGCCCATGAACGTGCCGTCCCGGCCGAGCAGGGGGGCGGCGACGGTGAAGACGCGGTCGCCCTCGTTCAGCGACTCGTAGGGCGGCGTCAGCGCGGCCCGCTTCTCGCGCGACACCGCGCGGTACCAGGGGCGGCGCGTCATGTCGATCTCGCGCAGGTTCACCGACGCCACGGACCCCCGGCCGTTGTTGGTCCCCCGGTTCGTCACCAGCGCCACCGTAAAGCCCGTGGTGTCCACGAAATAGCCCATGTCGATGAACGGCGCCGACTGCACCAGCTCGTCGAGCACCCCTTCGATCTGGGTGGATCCGGAGGCTTTCTGGAGCCTCTGCGCCCAGTCCTCGACCATGTGCTTGAGCGAGCGCGGGGAGTCGAGGTGGAACGACTGCGCCAGGAGCTGGATGGTCAGACCCAGCGAATTCAGCCGGTCGGCCGTGACGGACAGGTTCTTGAGGCCGCTGGTCATCCGCTGGACGACCAGGCTGACCTCGCGCAGGGTCATCACCACCTCGTCCGAGGCCGAGTTCTGCTGCTGCGTGGCGAGGGAGATCTGCTGCGCCACCCGCGAGGTGTCGCCGGAGGCGTCGCGCAGCTCGCCGATGGCCGTCGAGGCCGCGCGGGCGCGCTCCAGCACGCGGCTGGCCTCCTTGCTCCCCTCCTCCGTGGCGACGATGGTGGCGCGGATGGAGCCCGAGAACTCGTCGAGCAGCCCGCGCACCGATTCCACCGACTCCTGCGAGCGGTGGGCGAGGTGGCGGACCTCCTCGGCCACCACCGAGAAGCGGCGGCCGTCCGAGCCGGCGGCGACCGCCTCGATGGCGGCGTTCAGCGACAGGATGTGCGTCTCCTGCGCGATCTCGTTGATCAGGTCGAGGACGCGGTAGATCTCCTTGGAACGGGTGCCCAGGGCGTCGGCGCGGCTGGAGATGGCGCTGATCCGCTTCAGCACCTCCTCGACTCCGGTGACCGCCTCGTTGACCGCCAGGGCGCCGTCGTTGCCGCTGGTCTCGGCCTTGCGCGCCAGCTCCGCTTGGCGCGTGGCGTTGTCCGCGATCTGCGACGCGGTCCGCGCCAGCTCCTCCATGGCGGCCGTGATCTCCACCACCGAAGCCGCCTGCTCTGAAGAGCCCGAGGCTAGCTCCGTAGCGATCTGGTTCACCGCGTCGGCCGCGGAGGCGACCTCGATCGAGCTGTCCTGGATCTGCTGCGCGAGCTGGCTCAGGGCGTCGCTCGCCATCTGGCAGGAACGCGCCAGCCGTTCCGGCAGGCTGCGCGTCTGCGTGCTCGAGCGCACCAGGTCGCCGGCTCCGAGCTCCTCGAACGCCGCGATCAGCTTGCCCTCCAGCCGCGACCAGCGCTCCTGGATGTCCGGCAGCCGCTGCTCCAGCTTGCGGAAGAAGGGGAAGACCCAGGCTCCGTAAGCGGCCGAGCCGGCGACGCCGATGCCCAGAAAGGCGTAGGAGATCCACGCCGGAGCCCCGGCGGCCGTGGCGCGCGTCAACAGCAGGAACCCGACCAGCGTCAGGGACAGGACCAGGATCCACCCCATCAGGGCGTTGTCGGTATACCGCCCCGCCCACTCGGGGAGCGCACGCCGCCCGGCGCGCACCGTCGACTCTGGATCCATCGCCTGGTTCTCCTTTCCCTGCCGGAAGGGGTCTGCCCTGCCGCTCACGAAACGCTTTGAAGCTTTCTTGTGGCCGTAGGATAGGGGATTCAACCCCTTGCCGCAAGCGGATGGACGCACAATCTGGAGTTGCTCCTTAAATTGCGGTATAGTCACGCAGCTTTTCTCAGACTCAGTTGGACCACCAGGGCGATCCGCCAGGAGCCGCGGACCGCCGTTGGGGATTTTTACGATCGGCGATCCATCCGATCCAGGGAGGAATTCATGAACCGCAAGAGACAAGGCTTCGCATTCGCCGCCGCGCTGCTGCTGGCCGGAGCCCCGGCCTGGGCCGCCAACGGCCATCTGTTGCACGGCGTCGGCGCCGTCAACAGCTCGATGGGAGGCGCCGGCGTGGCGCTGCCCAACGACGCCCTCGGCGCCCTGACGTGGAACCCCGCTCTGCTCACCCGGCTCGACGGCCACAAGATGGAGTTCAGCGCCGAATACAACACCGCCAAGAACGCAGTGGAGAGCCAGGTTGGTCCCTTCTCCGGCCGCACCGAGGAGCAGGGCGACCCGTCCCTCATCCCCGCCTTCGGGTGGACCGCCCACCGTCCGGACAGCCGCTTGGCCCTCGGCATGGGCTTCCTCGGCCTCGCCGGCTTCGGCGTCGACTATCCGCAGACGGTTGGCAACCCGCTGCTCTCGCCGCAGCCCGCGGGCTTCGGCCGGGTCTTCTCCAACTACGCCTTCATGAAAGTGCCGGTGGCCGTCGCCTATCAGGTGACCGACTCGCTGTCGCTCGGCGCTTCGCTCAACGCCGGCCGGGCCACCCTCACCGCCGACCCCGCGGGCTTCACGACCCCCGACTGCTCGAGCCCCACGAACTGCTTCGTGCCCAGCGTCAACAACGACAGCGCCTTCGGCTTCGGCCTCACCGTGGGCATGCTCTACGACATCAGCGACCGGCTCAGCTTCGGCCTCTCCTACGCCACCGAGCAGGACTTCGAGGACTTCGAGTGGCACACCACCGTGGCCAACCCGAACCTGCCGACCTTCGGCCGCGACCGCGTCGTCCGCTTCAAGCTGAACGCGCCGCCCATGCTCTCCGCCGGCATCGGCTTTCGGCCGACCGACCGCATCGACGTCGCCCTCGACGGCCGCTGGGTCAACTACGAGAGCACCGACGGTTTCAAGGACGCCCTCGGCTTCAAGGACATGACGGTGATCGCCCTGGGCGCCCAGTTCCGCGCCAGCGACAAGCTGACCCTGCGCGTCGGCGCCAATCACGCCGACAGCCCGATCGAGGGCGACCGGGTCTTCTTCACCGTGCCCGTCCCGGCTGTCTTCGAGGACCGCATCACCGCGGGGCTCGGCTTCCGGGTCTACCCGAACCTGCAGGCCAACCTGGCCTACTACCACGTCTTCGAGAACCGGGTCTCCGGCCCCATCTTCTCGCCCGCGACCGGCCCGATCCCGGGCAGCCGCGTGACGACCGAGATGGCCATGGACTCGCTGGTCGCCACCTTCTCGTTCGATCTTTGATTCGCTTCTCCCGCCCCCTCCCCGTCTCTCCACGGGGAGGGGGCGCTTTTCTGTCCCTCTCCGCGCCCTCTCCGGCACTTCAAAGCTGAAGGTTTGAATTTTTCAATCTCTTTTGATCCGAGGAGGGTCCCGCGATGCACAAGCTCGAACAGACCAAGTATGGGTATCGGCTGGTGTTGGAAGGTTTCGTGGAGCGCGCCGAGGTCGGCCAGCTCCTGGAGACCATGAAGACCAAGATCCGGCCGGCCAAGGATCAGACCTTTCCCCTGCTGCTGGACATGCGCAACTCGCGCGCCTTCCCCGCCGACGCCCGCGAGCTGCTGAAAGAAGCCATCCTCTTCTGCAAGGAAGCCGGCATGGAGCGCAACGCCGTCGTCCTCAACAGCGCCATCGCCACCCTCCAGGCCCGCCGCATCGCCAAAGAGACCGGCATCGACCGCTACGCCCGCTATATCGACGCGACCCACCCGGACTGGGAGAAGATCGCGCTGGAGTGGCTGGTCAACGGGGTGGAGCCGGAGAACTAGGGGACCCCTCCCAAGATCCTCACCCCCCGGCCCCCTCTCCCATCGCCCTCCCCCCGACCGGGAGAGGGGGAGAAAGGCAGAAGACGGGATTCGGCGTTGGGGACCTCCAGCAGTAGAAGGCGCAGCGTGCTGCGCCCCTACAGCTTCGGTTCCTAGAAGAAATATCGCGTCTCGCGCTCTCCCCTCTCCCGGTCGGAGGGAGGGCGATGGGAGAGGGGGGCCAGGGGTAAGGACCGGGCGGGGGACAGCCTAGAGTTTCCCCATCAGCACCGCATACACCTCGATCCCATCCCACAGATTCTGCAACCGCAGGTTCTCGTTGATCCCGTGCTGGTTGTTGTCGTGGTTGACCATGGGAACGCCGATCACCGGCACCTTCAGGGTCTCGGTGAAGAGGTGCATGGGGACGCTGCCGCCGAGGATCGGCACCTCCACGACCGGCCCGCCCACGGCCTCGCCGACCGCCGCGACCACGGCTCGCGAGGCGGGCAGGCTCATGTCGGTCATCGCGGGCGGATAGTCGAGCGACCATTCCAGACGGACGATCCGCGGATGCGCCAACCGGGTCTCGCGGTCCGGCACGTCCGTCACCAGGAACCAGCCCTGGCGCTTCAGGTGCTCCTCCACCTTCTGACGCACCTTCTCCGGCGTCTGGTCGGGGACGAGCCGGAAGTCGATCGAGGCCCGCGCCTCCGTGGGGATGGCATTGGCCGCCCCCTCCCCCACCTCGGCCGCGCGGATCCCTCGCAGATTCAGCGCCGGCAGCATCACCCGCTCCTGGAGCCGGGCGTCGCCCCCCTCGGTCCTCCCGAGCCCCAGCTCGCGCCGCAGCTCCGGCTCGACCGCGGGCAGCTTGGCGATCGCCTGCTTCGCCTGCTCGCTGATCGGCCGCACGTCGTCGTAGAAGCCCGGGATCAGGATGCGCCCCTCGGTGTCGCGCAGCCCGGCGATGAGATGCGCCAGCTCGACCGTGGGATTGGGAGCCCAGTTGCCGTAATGCCCGCTGTGCAGCGGCCTCAAGGGACCGTAGACCGTCAGCTCCAGGCCGCTCACCCCGCGCGCCCCGAAAAAGACCTGCATCCTCCGGGTCTGGTGGACCGGGCCGTCGCAGAGGATCCACAGGTCGGACGTCAGCAGGCCGGCGTGCCGGCTCAGGATGTCCGTCAGGTGAGGCGATCCGGCCTCCTCCTCTCCCTCCAGGAAGAGCTTGAGGTTGACGGACGGCTTGGCTTCGGAAGCGCGCAGGGCGTCCAAAGCCGTGAGCATGGCCACGATGGGCGACTTGTCATCGCTCGCCGAGCGGGCGAAGATCCGCCACTCGGGGTCCATGGGACCCTGCACCGA
>DASVEF010000135.1:0-4327 GCA_036380715.1 Thermoanaerobaculia bacterium
CGGGCGGCTCCGCGCTCCCAGAGCTCGATCCGGTCTTCCCGCGGGATGGAGATGAAGTCGTGGGGACGCCCGGTCCCGGGATCGCGGCGCGGGGCGGCGTCGGTCTCGCGCCAGCCGTTGTCGTGCTCGCGGACGGCGAAGAGCAGCTCCGTCCGCCGCGAGTGCTCCGGCACCCCTTCCGCGCGCCAGAGGGAGAGGAGCTCCGCGGAGAAGGCGGCGTGGTCGGGCTGGGTGATCAGCAGCAGCTTGTCGCTCTCGGGCACGACGATCATCGCGGGCGGATTATCCCCCATAGTAAGATCCGCCCGACATGAAGAAGATCAACCGCGAAGACGCTCTGGAGTACCACTCCCGGGGACGCAAGGGGAAGATCCAGGTCGTCCCCACCAAGCCGACGGCCACCCAGTGGGACCTGTCGCTCGCCTACAGCCCCGGGGTCGCCGAGCCCTGCAAGGACATCAAGAACGATCCCCTCCTGGCCTACGAGTACACCGCCAAGGGGAACCTGGTGGCGGTGATCAGCAACGGCACGGCGGTCCTCGGCCTGGGCAACATCGGAGCGCTCGCGGGCAAGCCGGTCATGGAGGGCAAAGGGGTCCTCTTCAAGCGGTTCGCCGACATCGACGTCTTCGACATCGAGATCGCCACCGAGGACCCTGAGGAGCTCATCCGCACGGTCCGGCTGCTCGAGCCCACCTTCGGCGGCATCAACCTGGAGGACATCCGGGCTCCCGAGTGCTTCGAGATCGAGCGCCGCCTCAAGGCCGAGATGAACATCCCGGTCTTCCACGACGACCAGCACGGCACGGCGATCATCTCGGGCGCGGCCCTGCTCAACGCCCTGAAGCTGGCGAACAAGAAGATCGAGGAGGTGCGCCTCGTCTTCTCCGGCGCCGGAGCGGCGGCCCTCTCCTGCGCCAGGCTCTACATGAAGCTGGGGGCGAGCCGGGAGAACATGATCTTCTCCGACAGCCACGGCGTCATCTACAAAGGCCGGACCGAGAAGATGGACCCCTACAAGGAGGAGTTCGCCGCCGAAACGGAGGCGCGCTCCCTGGCCGAGGCCCTGGTGGGCGCCGACGTCTTCATCGGCCTCTCGGTCGGCGGGCTGGTCACGCCGGACATGGTCCGCTCCATGGCGCGCGATCCGATCGTCTTCGCCATGGCCAACCCCGACCCGGAGATCTCCCACGACGAAGCCCAGGCGGCCCGGCCGGACGCCATCGTCGCCACCGGCCGCAGCGACTATCCCAACCAGGTCAACAACGTCCTCGGCTTCCCCTTCATCTTCCGCGGCGCCCTGGACGTGCGGGCGACCGACATCAATGACGAGATGAAGCTGGCCGCGGTCGAGGCTCTGGCCGCGCTGGCGCGCGAGGACGTTCCCGACGGCGTGCTCAAGGCCTACGGCCTCGAGCATCTCGGCTTCGGCCGCGAGTACCTGATCCCCAAGCCGGTCGACTACAGGGTGCTGCTGCGGGTCCCTCCCGCGGTGGCGAAGGCGGCCATGGACAGCGGCGTGGCCCGGGTGCCCATCGAGGACTTCGAGGCCTACCACCGGCGGCTGGAGACGCTGATCTCGCGCCGCCTGGAGCTGATGCGCGGCCTCGTCGACCGCGCCAAGCGCGATCCCAAGCGGGTGGTCTTCCCCGAGGGGGAGCACGACAAGATCCTGCGCGCCGCCAAGATCCTGGTCGAGGAGGGGATCGCCCATCCCATCCTCCTCGCCCGCCGGGACAAGATCGCCGACCGGCTGCGCTCGCTCGACCTGGACGAGTCGCGCGTGACCATCATCCACAGCGAGAGCAGCGACCGGTATCCGGCCTATGCCGAGACGTTCCACCAGATGCGGCGGCGCGACGGGGTCACGCTGGAGGATGCGCGCAAGTGGATGCGCCTGCGCAACTACTTCGGCATGATGATGGTCGCGCGGGGGGACGCCGACGGCCTGATCTCCGGGCTCACCCAGTCGTATCCGGAGACGATCCGGCCGGCCCTGCAGATCATCGGCACACGGGCGGGGGTGGGGCGGGTCTCGGGCGCCTACATCCTGATCCTCCAGGGCCGCCTCTTCTTCCTCGCCGACACCACGGTCAACATCGATCCGACCCCGGAAGAGCTGGCCGAGATCGCCCTGCTCACGGTGGAGTTCGCGCGCCGCTTCGGCGTGGTGCCGCGGGTGGCCATGCTCTCCTTCTCGAACTTCGGCTCCAACACGCATCCGGCGGCGCGCAAGGTGCGCCGGGCGACCGAGATCGTCAGCCGCCTCGCCCCGGGCCTGGAGGTGGACGGCGAGATGCAGGCCGACACCGCGGTCTTCGAGGAGATCCTCAAGGAGAGCTACCCCTGGAGCCGGCTCAAGGAGCCGGCGAACATCCTGATCTTCCCCGAGCTGCAGTCGGCCAACATCGCCTACAAGCTGATCTGGCGGCTGGCCAACGCCGAGGCGATCGGGCCCATCCTGCTGGGGATGGAGAAGCCGGTGCACGTGCTCCAGAGCGGCCTCGAGGTGAGCGACATCGTCAACATGGCGGCGCTCTGCGTGGTCGACGCCCAGGAGCTGGCCGGAAGCCGGGAGCAAGAACCGGCTGGCAGATGAGGGATTTTCAGGGTAGAATCGCTCGTACCGACGTTCAAGACGCGCGCCGCCGTCGCGGCAAGCAGTGTATGGCGCGCTTGAAATACTACAAGGCCGGAATCACAAGGGGATCCTCAAGGGTACGATCCCGATGCTGTAAGGAGGCAAAGAAATGAAGCGTGTCATCTCCCTCGCCCTGTGCGCCGCCGTGCTGTGCGCCATCGCCGCCCCGATGGCCTTCGCGGCCGACAAGTCGACCAAGCCCCGCATCGCGGTGCTGGAGTTCAAGAACAAGGCCGAGAACCAGTGGTGGTGGCACGGCGGCGCCCAGGCGGCGCAGGACGTGTTCGTGACCGAGCTGGTCAAGAGCGGCAAGTTCCGCGTCGTCGAGCGCGAGCAGCTCGCGGCCCTGATGCAGGAGAAGAACCTGACGCTGTCCGGCGACATCGACCCGGCCACCGCGGTCAAGGTCGGCAAGCTCCTGGGCGTCAACTACCTGCTGACCGGCGCGGTCACCGAGTACGGCGTCACCGACAAGAGCGGCCACGGCCGCGGCATCGGCCGCCTGCCCGGCTTCTCCGCCGGCAAGCGCAACTTCGTCGCGGCGATGAACGCCCGCCTGATCGACACCGACACCGGCGAGATCCTGTGGGCTGACGAGGCGTCGGCCGAGGAGAGCAGCGTCAAGGTCAACGTCGGCGGCTTCGGCGGCGGCGTGGACGACGACCGGATGTTCGACAAGGTCATGAAGCCTTGCATCCAGCAGCTCACCGCCAGCCTCAAGGCGGCCGACCTCTAAATCCCCCCTTCCTCCTCGGAGGACGCAAAAGGGCCCGGCGTCTGCCGGGTCCTTTTGTTTTCCCAGTTCCGGGCATCTCCTGTAGAATCTGCCCTCCAGACGGCATAGGGCTTCTGGAAAGGAAGGTCTCTCTGCGGTCTCACTCGCCCAGGCCAAGAAGGCTCAGCCTCCCGCTCCTCCTCTTCTACGCGCTGCTGACCGCCTGCAGCGGAGCCGGCTCCCCGCCCGGCGCTTCACTCCCGGCCGCCGCTTCCCGGGAGCCGGTCACGGTCGTCCCGCACGAGCGCTGGTCCGACGCCGTCCTCTACTTCGTGGTCCTCGACCGTTTCGCGGACGGCGATGCGAAAAACAACCAGACCGTTCAGCGGGGCGCCAAGGGGACGTTCCACGGCGGCGACCTCGCGGGACTGCGCCAGCAGCTCGACGAGATCGCCGATCTCGGGGTGACCGCCCTCTGGATCACCCCGGTGGTCGATAACCAGGATGACTTCGTCACCGGCGCCGGCTTCCCCGACTGGGCCTACCACGGCTATTGGGCGGACGACTTCTACGCCACGGACCCGCGGTTCGGCAGCGAGGAGGAGCTCAAGGGGCTGGTCGACGACGCCCACCGGCGCGGCATCAAGGTGCTGCTCGACGTGGTCTACAACCACGCCGGCTACAATTCGGACTACCTGATGAGCCCGCAGACCCGGGCCTGGCTGCGCACCGAGGCGCTGGGGACCTGCGGCAAGGACGACATCACGTCCTGCGTCTCCGGCCTGCCCGATTTCAGGACCGAGATGCCGGAGGTGGCCGACCACCTCCTCAAGGCCCACATCGAGCGGGCGAAGCGGGTGGGGCTCGACGGCTTCCGCCTCGACACGGTCAAGCACGTCACCCACGACTTCTGGAAGGAGCACCGGCGCCGCGTCGACGAGCAGCTCGGGGAGGGCTTCTTCCTGATCGGC
>DASVEF010000136.1:0-3019 GCA_036380715.1 Thermoanaerobaculia bacterium
CCTGATGCGGGTCATGCTCGGAGGCCACCCGGACCTGTTCGCGCCTCCTGAGCTGGAGCTTCTCTCCTTCAACACTCTGGCCGAACGCAAGGCCGCCTTCTCCGGCCGCGACAGCTTCTGGCTTGAAGGGCTCCTGCGCGCTCTCATGGAGGTCCGCGGCTGCGGCGCCGAAGAGGCCAGGACCCTGATGGAGCAGATGGAGAGCGAAGGGCTGAGCACCGCCGAGATGTACCGCCGCCTCCAGGAGTGGCTCGGCCGGCGGATGCTGGTGGACAAGACCCCCTCCTACGCGCTCGATCCGGCCATCCTGCGCCGGGCCGAGGAGGCCTTCGACCAGCCCCGCTACATCCACCTCATCCGCCATCCCCTGGGCATGATCCGCTCCTTCGAGGAGGCCAAGCTCGACCAGATCTTCTTCCGCCACGAGCACCCCTTCTCCCGCCGCGCGCTCGCCGAGCTGATCTGGCTTGCCAGCGAGCGCAACATCGTCGAGTTCCTCCAGGAGATCCCGCCGGAACGCCAGCACTGGGTCCGCTTCGAGGAGCTCGTGCGCGAGCCCGAACGGGTGCTCTCCGGCATCTGCGCTTTCCTGGGCCTTGACTACCACCCCGACATGGCCCTGCCGTATAAAGCCAAGTCGGAGCGCATGACCGACGGTATCCACGCCGAGTCGCGCATGCTCGGCGACGTCAAGTTCCACCAGCACCGCGATGTCGACGCCGCCGTGGCCGAGCGCTGGCGCGAAGAGCTCTCCGAAGACTCCCTCGGCGAACCCACCCGCGAAACCGCCGCTCGACTCGGGTATTCCTTCACCACGTCTGGCGGGGTCGACAGCCTGGAGCAGATCGAGCCGCAGGCTTGGGAGCCAGGGACGGCGGCCCCGCTGTCCTTCGCTCAAGAACGCCTCTGGTTTCTCGACCGCTTCGATCCAGGCTCGCCGACCTACAACATCCCCGCGGCTCTGCGGCTCCGGGGCAGGCTCGACCAGAAAGCCATGGAGCTCAGCCTGGGAGAGATCGTCCGCCGCCATGCGGTGCTGCGGACCTCCTTCACTTTCGTGGATGGCGCCCCCAGTCAGGTGATCGCTCCGGCGTGGGAACCGGCTCTGCCTCTGGTCGACCTCTCTGGGTTGCCGCACCAAGAGCGGGAGGCCGGGACTTCGAGCCTGGCCACCGAGGAGGCCCTCCGGCCATTCGACCTCAGCCGCGGCCCTCTCCTCCGAGTGACGCTGCTGCGGCTCGCCCAAGACGAGCATGCCGCGCTGCTGACGATGCATCACATCGTCGCGGACGGCTGGTCCCTGGGTCTGCTCATCCAGGAGTTCTGTGCGCTTTATGAGTCGTATACGGAGGGCCGGCCCTCGCCGCTTCGCGAGCTGCCGATCCAGTACGCCGACTATGCGGTGTGGCAGCGGCGCCGGCTTTCGGGCGAGACGCTGGATCGGCTCATCGACACCTGGAAAGCGCGGCTCGCCGGCGCTCCCCAGGCGCTGGAGCTGCCGACCGATCGACCGCGACCCACCGTCCAGAGCTTCCATGGCGGCGCGACGAATTTCGAGGTGGACGAGGCCACCGCCGCCCTCCTCCGCCGCCTTGCCTCCAGCCAGGGTACAACCCTGTTCATGGTCCTCCTTGCAGCCTTCCAGGCCCTGCTCCACCGCTACAGCGGGCAGGACGACCTCGTCGTGGGCTCGACCATCGCAGGCCGTACCCGCAAGGAGCTCGAAAAGCTGATCGGATTCTTTGTCAATACGCTCGCGATGCGGATCGACCTCTCTGCCGATCCGTGCTTCTCCGGGGTGGTCGCCCGCGTTCGGGAGACCTCGATTCAAGCCTATGCACTGCAAGAGATGCCCTTCGAGAAGCTGGTCGCCGAGTTGCAGATGGAACGGGACCTCAGCCGCGCCCCCGTTTTCCAGGTGGTCTTCCAGGTGGTTAATACGCCGAGGTCGGCCGTGCGCCTGCCAAACCTGACGGTAGAGCCTGTCGAAGCGGAGGCGCAGACGGCCAAGTTCGACCTCGTCGTCAACGTTCTGGAGAGCGGTCACAAGCTGTTCGGCATCTGGAGATACAACCGCGACCTCTTCGATCCCGCTACCGCGGTCCGGATGTCGTCGCATTTCCGTGCGCTGCTGAAAGGTGTGGCGGCGGACCCTGAAGCACGGCTGTCGGAATTGCCGCTGTTGACCGGAACCGAGCGGCAGCAGCTTCTTGAGTGGGGCGGCACAGGCGCGGGCTCTCCGGTCTTCCTCCTGCATGAACGGTTCACCCGGCAGGCGGCGCGGTCTCCAGAAGCCCCGGCCGTGGTCTTCGAGGGCGAGCGGCTGAGCTACGGAGAGCTCGACCGGCGAGCCACCCGTCTGGCGCAGACCCTGCGCGCCTGGGGAGTGGGCCCGGGCGAACTCGTCGCCCTGTGCCTGGAGCGTTCGCCGGAGATTGTCGTGGCCATCCTCGGCGTGCTCAAGGCCGGCGCCACCTACGTGCCGATCGACCCGGACTACCCGGCCGAGCGCATCGGCTTCCTGCTCGCAGACAGCGCCGCCCCGGTCCTGCTGAGCCAGAAGAGAGCGGCCGCGGGCCTGCCCGAGCACGGCTGCCGCACGCTGCTTCTCGACGAGGGATGGGAAGCCCAGGCGCCGGCGGCAAGGGAGGCTCTGCCGGCCGTGCCGCCCGAGAGCCCGGCCTACGTCATCTACACCTCCGGCTCGACCGGCAGGCCCAAGGGGGTCGTGGTCAGTCACGCTCACGTGGCCCGTCTCTTCACCTCGACCGAGGCGTGGTTCGGCTTCGGCCCGGAGGACGTTTGGACGCTGTTCCACTCCTACGCCTTCGACTTCTCGGTCTGGGAGATCTGGGGCGCCCTGCTCCATGGCGGACGCCTGGTGGTCGTCCCCTACTGGGTCAGCCGCTCGCCCGAGGCCTTCCACGAGCTGCTGCGCCAGGAGCAGGTCACGGTTCTCAACCAGACCCCTTCGGCCTTCCGCCAGCTCCTGCGAGCCGACGAGACCGCCCCGGCCGGA
>DASVEF010000137.1:0-4801 GCA_036380715.1 Thermoanaerobaculia bacterium
GCTCAGACCGGCGAAGAAGCGCAGCTCCACCAGCTTGCTCAGCCGTTCGTTGAGAGCGCCCAGGGAGGTGAGGGCGCGGTCCAGGGCGAGGATCTCGACGGCGCGCGCATCCGCCCCCGGCTGCCCTGCGCCCAGCGCCATCTCATCGAACGTGATCCGCACGTCCTCGCCGCCGCGTTTCTTGGCCGCGCGCCGGCGGGCGGAGTCCACCAGGATGTGGCGCATGGCCACCGCCGCCACCGAAAGGAAATGGGAGCGGTCCTGCCAGGTGACGGCGGGATGGTCCACCAGCTTCAGGTAGGCCTCGTGCACGAGGGCGGTCGTGGTGAGCGTCTGGCCGGGCTGCTGGCGCCGGAGCTGCCGGCGCGCCATGGCATACAGCTCGTCGTAGACCAGGGCCACCAGCCGGTGCATGGCGCTGCCATCCCCCTCGCGGGCCGCGGCGAGGAGGCTCGTGATCTCACCCGGAGCGATCGAGCCGCGAAGCTGGCTGTACACGGACTCCTTCCCTTTTGAGTAATTCCCACAAGAGTACCCTGTCGCCCGGCGGGATTCAAGAAGGATTGCGGCTCAGGAGGTCCAGATAGGCGAGACGGGTGCGAAGGGCCTCGGCCACCATTCTCTCGTGGATGGCCAGCAGAGGCGCGTCGGCGGGGTCGGCCGAGAGGTGGGCGTCGACGTCGCCGGTCAGGGAGACGCGGGTGCGGGCTTTCAGCTCGCCGCCGGTGTCGTAGGTGGAGACGGTGAGGGTCGTGAGATCGCTGCCGTCACCCGGGAGGCGGTGGACCGGCGCCTTCGGCGCGGCCACGGGGAGGAGATCGACGGGCGCGAAGTGGAGAGGCTTGAGGGGATCGGGCACCGGCGGCAGCGGCCTCTCCCAGTAGATCGGGCGGATGAAGGCCGGACCCTTGCGCTCGGCGAGACCGAGGGCGTGGCGCCACTCCTGCTCCACGTACGCGGACTGGCTGGCCGGGGTCGACCAGAAGAGCTGGAAGATGTCGGCCCGCTCGATCATCCCGAGGAGCCCGTCCGACCAGCTCTCGCCGCTGCGCAGCGACATCACGTCGCGCAGGTAGTCCATCCCCAGGGCCTTGCACGCCTTCTCCATGGCCTCCACGATCGCCGTGTCCGCGTGGCTGTAGGAGGCGAAGATCGCCTGGTAGAGGCGCGCCGACTGTACAGCCCGGTCCTCACCCCTTGGCTCCCCGGTCTCGCCTGGACGGGGCACCACGACCGGCAGGCGCAGGTCGGCGATCAGCAGCGGCCCGACGTAGCAGGCGATGGAGCCTTCGATCACGTGCCCCGCCCGCTCGCCGGTGGCCGTCATGGCGAAGTCAGCCCGCTGCCAGGCTCCGGACCAGGTGATCCGCGCCTCGGGCGGATCGAAGAGCAGCCCCTCCCCTTGGGGCACCACGAGGATCTCGGTGCCCGGCGCGATGGCGGCCGTGGCCTGCGCTTCGGCCTCGCGGTAGCCCCCGGCCGCCTTGCCCAGCATCTGCCCGGCGTCGGCGGCCACCGCGTCCCGGGCGGCGAGGAGATGCGCGTAGACCAGGAGCTTCGCCGTCTCCCCCACCGGCAGGGCGCGAGGGTGCCAGGCGCTGATCTGCACCTCGTCGGGATCGGAATCGACGGCGGCCTCGACAGCGAAACCGCCCGGCTTGACACTGAAAGAGACCGGGCCGTCGTCAGGGCCGTCGCCGACGGGGGGAGCCGTACACGGATACGGGTCCGTCTCCTCCTCCCGCGGTGGAGGCTTCGGCGAATCCCGCAGGAGGATCGCCGGCCGCTCCACCACCATTTCCTGGAGGTCGCCGGGGGCCGCGACGGGCAGGCGCACCGCGGGATCGCCGAGGATCGCGTACCCCCGGGCGTCGTTGTTGGCGGTCCACAGGCCGGCCAGCTCGTAGGGATCGGCCTCGACGCCGAACTCGACCTCCTCGAGCCGGTCGGCGAGCATGGTGGAGAGCTCCGCGTACCTCTCGTCGAGGTACTCCATGGCCGAGCCCACGGGGTGGCCGTCGAGGAGGCGCGCCAGCGCGCTCTCGAAAACGGTCGTCTGCGCGCCCGCCCCCTGCCAGTGGAAGGAATAGCCCCAGGCCCGCTCCACGTGTCCGATCACGGCCAGGGCGCCGCCTCGGGGGTGGCCGAGGAGCGCGGTAGGGAGCGCCGCCAGGAAGGCCTCGGGAGCGATGGCGGCGCGGTCCTTGAACGCCTGCTTGGCGAAATCGTCGAGGTGCGGCGTGCCGGCGCCGTAGCAGGCGAAGTGGAAGGCGAAAAGGCCGAGCAGGTCGGCGCCGGCCGTCAGGTCGTCGCCGGCGAAGTAGAAGTCCTGGGGGATGGGACCCTTCCACCCCTCCGGCCCCGGCCAGTCGCCGCACAGCAGCGCGCCCTGGTGCGGCCTCTGGCGCGCATCGCCGAGGGGAAACTCCATGCCGTGGCTGGCGGTGAACAGCAACGCCGGCCTCTCGCCGTCCTCCAGCAGGCGGGCGAGGCTGGCCTTGGTAGCGTCCTCTTTCAGAAAGGCGTTCACCTGCCAGTCCGGCCGCGCCGCGCGCAGGATTTCAAGCAGCGGCGCCACCAGGCTCCCGTTGCTCAGGCGGGTGGCGGCGTCGCCGGGGTTCTCGACGCCGAAGAAGCTCATCCGCCGCGGCAGGCGGACCTTGCCCGTCTCGGCGGCCACCACGCTCGCGGCGTAATGGGCGTAGTCCTCGGCGCGGTCGAAATGGAGCCGTCCCACGGCATATTGCACGTCGAGCTGCGACTGGAAGCGATAGGAGATCCGCTCCGGGCTGCCCACCAGGAGCAGGTAGTAGGGCACCTTCGCGGGATCGGCCGGCCCGGGCCCGGCGCCGTGGCGGGCCAGGAACTTCGCCTTGGCCTCGCCGGGCCGGTGGCCGCCGGCCTTCTCATAGACCTTGAACAGATCGCCGGCCTGCTCCCGGCGCAGCGCGAGCAGCGGCGCGAGCGCCTCGCGGACCGCCGGATCGGCGTCGTGGGCGAAGATCACCCCCCAGCCGGCCTGGTCGAGCCGCTTGGGGTCGACCCCCTCCTTGACCCCGAAGTGACGGTTGTCCCTGCTCTGGACGCGGAACCTCAGCTCGTTGAGGTTCTCGGGCGCCGCCTCGCCGCGCAGGAACTGCGACAGCTCCTCCCCCGTCATCGGCGGCAGGCCGTAGCCGCCGGTGGCGCCGTTGACGCCGTTGAAGGTGAGGAGGTCGGTCATGCTCTCATTCTATGGCCAGGCCCGACAGCGGCGAGAGGCTGCGCTCGGCGCGCGGGGTGAAGTACCAGCGGAGGAACGAGGCCAGGGTGGGCCGGTGGTCCGGCGCCGTCTGGGCCTTGCGGCGGAGGGCTTCGAGCCGCTCGCCGAGCTCCGAAGAGGAGATCGGCTCCAGACCGCCGCTGGCTGTCACCGAGAAACCGGCCAGGGCCTCGGCGGCCTGTGCCAGATCCACGCCCTCGGCCGCCGTGGAGGTCACCACGTCCCACACCCGTGCCGTGCCGTTGGCCGAGACGGTCACCACTCTCTGGCCGTCCGGGCTGAACGCCGAGGAGAGGACCGGGCTCCTGTGACGCAGCGGATTCCCCACCGGTCTGCCCGTGGCCGCATCCCACATCCGCGCCGTGCCGTCCTCCGACGCCGTCACCACCAGTTGGCCGTCCGGGCTCAAGGATGTGGAGGCGACCCGGCCCTCGTGACGCAGCGGCTCGCCCACCGGCTTGCCCGATACCACATCCCAGATCCGCGCCGTGCCGTCCTCCGACACCTTCACCACCCGCCGGCCATAGGCACGGAACGACGAGGAAGGAACGGAGCCCTTCTCGCACAGCGGCTGGCACAGCAGCCGGCCCGTCATGGCGTCCCAGATCTGGACTGTGCCATCGGCGGCGGCTGCCACCACGCGCCGGCCATCGGAGCTGAACGCCGCGGACAGCACGGTCCCTCCGTGGCGCAGGGGCGTCCCCGCCGGCGCGCCGAGCCCCAGATACCACACGCGCGCCATGCCGTCCTCCGACGCCGTCACCACCCGCGCCCCGTCCGGACCGAACGACGCGAAGCTCACGTCGCGCGGGTGGCGCAGCGGCTCACCCAGCGGCTTGCCGGTCGCCGCGTCCCAGACCCGTGCCGTGGTGTCCTTCGAGGCGGTGATGATTCGCCGCCCGTCCGGACTGAACGAGGCGGACAGGACCGCACGATTGTGGCGCAGCGGCTCTCCAATCGCCTTGCTTGTCGCCGCGTCCCACACCTGCGCGGAGTTTCCGGACGCGGTTACCAGGCGCTTCCCGTCCGGGCTGAACGACGCGGACCTGCTCTTGTGGCGCGGCAGCTCACCCAGCCCTTTGCCTGTGGCCGCATCCCACAGACGCACGACGCCTCCGGACACGGTCACCACCCGCTTTCCGTCCGGGCTGAACGACGCCTGCCCGACCTCCCTTTCGTGGCGCAGCGGCTCGCCCAACGCCCGGCCCGCGGCCACATCCCACACCCAGGCGACCTCTCCGGACGCCATCACCAGCAGCGCCCCGTCCGGACTGAACGACGCCTGCAGGACCGGTTTCTCATAGCGCAGCGCGCCCAGCGGCCGGCCCGTGGCCGCATCCCACAGATGGACGACCTCCCCCGACGCCGTCACCACCCGCTTTCCGTCCGGGCTGAACGAGACCTGCCGGACGGGCCCTTCCAGACGCAGCGGCTCTCCCAGCGATCGGCCCGTGGTGGCATCCCACAAACGCGCTCCGTCCTTCGACGCGGTCAGCACCCGCTCGCCGTCGGGGCTGAACGACGCCGACGAGACCGGGC
>DASVEF010000138.1:0-32751 GCA_036380715.1 Thermoanaerobaculia bacterium
CTCAGGCAGGGAGGATCGTCCTCCCTAGAACAAGCGGCCCCGACAGAGGCGCACACCTGCTGCCGGAGCCTAACCCGAGCACGGAGGCTACCCATGCCCGAGCTAATCGAGGAGTCTACACCGCCCACCCCGCCCACTCCATCTACCATCGACCCCGCCGCCTGGGAGGACTTCCAGGGCTTCCGGGAATCCTTCCTCGCCCACTTCACCCGGCCGGAGGACAACGCCGCCCTCCGCCGCCTCGGACAGTTCCTTTACGAACTCATCCTGGAGACGGCCGGCACCATGCCCGATCCGCCCGAGAGCGCCACCCGGACCGAAACCCGCGCAGCTTTGGCCGACCTGCGCCACCTGGAAGGCTTCCTCGGAGCGATCGGGGCGGAGCACAAGGACGCTTCCCTCTCCCCGGATGACGCGCGCCTGTCCGAGCTTGCCGAAGTTTGGAGCGTGGACGCGGGCCAGCTTGCGGACCGGATCGAGGCCGAACTCAGGGGAGGTGAGTCATGAGGCAGCGGGGATTCCGTCTCACCTCCCGCCACTGGAAGGAGGGTTTCCGCGAGACCTTCCTCATCCGCTTCACCCGGCGGGGGGACGCTTCCGCCCTCCGCCGCCTCGTCGCCCTGCTCCTGGAGCTTTACTACAACGCCGCTCCCCGCTGGTGGCCCCGCCACGAGGAGGGAGACCTCCGCGCCCTCCTCGGAGCGACGGTGAAGGACATCCGACACCTGCGCGACGTCCTCCTCTGGATCGGAGAGGGTACACAACCGACCCCGGAGACGAACGCGCTTGCCACTTACGCCAGCCGCCTCTACGAGGACTTGGAGAGGATCGCCGCCACCCTGGAGGATGCCTTGGCGAACCCCGAACGCATCCTTGAGGAGGAGAGAATCCGCCTGGACCTCGCGGTCGGCATGCGCCCCCGCGAGGCCCTGCGGTGAGGATCGCGGGTTTCGCCCCGCGACCGGACGGCGGCTCCCCCCCGATATACCGATGCGACTCTTGGGACGGCTCCCCTCGGGGAGCCGTCCCTCTTTTCCGCCCCCGCCCAAAGAAAAAGGAGCGGCGGGCTTTCTGCCCCGACCGCTCCTTGGAATCTATGCTGAACGTTCGCTCTTCTCCTCAAGAACCATTCGCGCCTCACCCTCCCGCGAGGAACTCCTCGAACCGATTTCTCACCTTGGGGAAGGCCAGCCGCACCCGACCACGTTCCCAGGCAACCACGGTCGAGGTATTGATTCCGAGCTTTGCAGCCAGGGCCACCTGGGAGAGGCCTTGCCGCTCCCGGAGTGCCCGAATCCGCTCGCCAAGGTGGCCGGTCTCCTCCCGTGGGTCGTAGCCGAGGAAGGCAAGAACCTTGGGCAGGAACCGAGTCTGAACCCTTGTGTGGTTTCTCTCCCAGTTGAGGAGGGTCCCGACCGAGACGCCAAGCTCCTCCGCCACATGCTCCTGCCAAAGCCCCCGATCCAGGCGGGCCTTCCGCAGGTGGTCGCCGAGGGTTCTCGGTTCCTGCGGATACCCCCTGGGAGGCGGCATGGGGGCGGTAAGGCGGAGGTGGCAAAAGGGCAAGTCAGGAGGAGAGTTGCTGGGTGTCCTTGACCCGCAGCAGAAGGTGGTAGTGGCCGGAGGCGAAGGCGAAAGCGACGAGGTCGAGAGGGTAGAGCTCCTGGGCGCGGCCGAGGGCGCCGAGGATGAGGTCGTTGAGCTCCGCAGAAGGAGCGAGCAGGAAGCGGCCGTGGACGGTGCGGGTGGTGACCTCCACCAGGCGGCTCCCCTCCGGGGGCAGGTAGCGCAGTCTTCGTGCCATGCCCCTTAGAAGACGTAAAACAGGTCGTCAATCTCGCACACTTTTTTCAGATCTCCTCGATTTGGCGTCCTCCGGTCGCCGCCGCCGGAAGAGGTGGCACCCGGTCGGCATCGAAGGGGTAGCACCCGGCCGGGCGTTCGGGGTCTGAACGAGTTTGAGCACCGCGTATACTTGCTGCTCATGAGGCGGTCGGGCGGCCTTTTTGGAGTCCTGTTTCTCGTCACCGCCGTAATCGTGTCAGCTCCGGGCCTGGCCGAGGACATCCCCTTCGTCCGCACAGTGATCGCCCTGGATAGCCCCCACGGCCCCTGCGGCAATGCTCTGGGGGATCTCGACGGCGATGGCCGGCTCGACGCGATCGTCGCCGGCAGCGACGGACCGCTGGTCTGGTACGCCCATCCCGATTGGACCCGGTCCGTCCTTGCCGTCCGGGGATATACCACGCAAGGCGGGTTGGCGATCGGAGATCTGGACCGGGATGGTGACCTGGACGTCACCGTGGGCACCGTCTGGTTCGAGAACCCTCGTCTGCCGGCCGGCAATCCAACCGTTCCCTGGCGTGCTCATCGGATCGGCCCCGGCGGCGGCAGTCAGGACGTGGCCATCGGCGACCTCGATCGTGACGGCAAACCCGATGTCGTGCTGCGCGGAGAAACCGGCTCCGTGGTGACGTTGTTCAAGCAGAACAGACCGCGGTCCTGGGTCCGGCGCGACCTGGTTCTCGGGGTCAGGACGCAAGGACTGGCGCTGGCCGACCTCAACAAGGACGGGTTTCTCGACATTGTCGTGGGGGGACGATGGCTGAGGAATCCGCGTGGCCAGATCCTCTCTCGGCCGTGGCAGCAGCGCATCTTCGGCTTCTGGAGCCCGGAGGCGGCCCTCGCCATCGGCGATCTGAACCGGGATGGCCGGCCTGACGTCGTGATGACAGTGGCGGAGGGGGCGGGAAGGATCTCCTGGTTCGAGAATCCAGCGAACCCCGGCCAGTCCCGCTGGCGGAAACGCGTCATCGACCGCGGTCCTCTCGATTCGGCGCAGGGGGTGAGCCTTGCGGATCTCGATCGCGACGGCGACTTGGACGTGGTGGCGTCGGAGATTCGGGGAGAGGGACGCCTGCTGGTCTATCTCAACGCAGGGCGGGCCTCAGGCTGGAGACGCCAGGTGCTCGGCGCGCCGGCCTTGCACAACATCCGCGTCTCCGACGGCGACGGCGACATCCTCGGCACCCTCCCGTTCGGTAACGGGCCGGTGGAGCTCTGGGAGAACCGGCTCGAGCCGCAGACCCGTCCGGATCGGATCCTCGTCTTTTCCAGGACCCGCGGCTTCCGCCACAGCAGCATCGAGCCGGGGATTGCCGCCCTTCGGGAGTTGGGAGCCGCGAACGGCTTCGAAGTCGACGCCACCGAGGACGCGCGACAATTCACCACCGCCAACCTCAGCCGCTACAAGGCCGTCGTCTTCCTTTCCACGACCGGGGACGTCCTCAACAATGAGCAGCAAGCCGCCTTCATGACCTACATCCGCAATGGGGGTGGCTTCGTGGGAATCCACGCCGCGGCCGACACGGAATACGGCTGGCCCTGGTATGGAAACCTTCTGGGAGCGTACTTCGCGCGCCATCCGGCGCCGGCGCGGGCGCGGATTCGGGTGGAGAACCGGGACCACCCCTCGACGAGAACGCTGCCGGACCCCTGGACCCGCTTCGATGAGTGGTACGACTTTCAGCAGAACCCGCGGAGCCAGGGCGTCACCGTTCTGCTCAACTTGGATGAGGCGAGCTATCCCGGGGGACAAATGGGGGCCGATCATCCCATCGCCTGGTACCACGAGTACGATGGCGGCCGGGCCTGGTACACGGCGGGAGGCCACACGGACGAGTCCTTCTCCGAATCGGCGTTTCTGGAACACCTGCTGGGTGGAATCCGGTACGCAGCCGGTGCTCAGTAGTTGACCTTCCGGCTCGGATCAAGGTCTGCTGCCAGAGCTCGCAGCAGGCCACCGGTGTCCGCGCCCAAGCCCGACCTCAACGCTCAAGGTCAGGGCTTGGGACGCGGCTCTTGTGCTTCGGCGAATTGCCCTCTGCCGATACTACTGATAGCAGTTGATGGTATACGAGCAATTCCAGCCACCTGTCCCGGTACAATGGTACTCCGAATCGTCGTCGTGGCATACGCAGTAGCAACCTGCTGCCGTGATCGATCGGAGCCCTTCAGGCGGGTAGCCGGCCGTGAAGTTCGAAGTGCCAGGCAGCCGCGTGTCCGGGCGAAGGTCGCCATTGGTATCGACGACGGCAGAAGCCATCGGCTTCAGGATCCTGCCGTCGGGGAAGGTCCACGGAATGGGCTTCCCGGGGAATCTGACGCTCCCCTTGAGCTCCAGCTTGCGAGGAGTCGTGCCCTGCACGGGCACGAAGGTCAAGCGCACGTTGGCGGCAAGAGGCGCACGGAAGACTCCGCCGCGGTCCTGGGTGCGTTCGATCCGCATCTTCGTCACGGGCTGCTTGCCGTCCAGTGTGACGTAGACGTGAAAGGCCCCGCAAGGAGTCTTGATGGGAGAGATGCTCACCATCGACAAGGCCCGGAACCGGATGCGCGTCTCGGCGACGCCACGGGCGTCGAACACCGCCTCGTCCAGGCGCTCGACGATGGTATCCGTGTTCCGGAGCTGCCCCGGAGTACCGGTCTCCAAGGGGAGGCCCTTGAGGGCTACGCGGCCGGTGAAGATCGGAGAGGAGTCGCAGAAGAAGCCGGCAGGGACAGGATTCTTGGCGAAGTTGTAGGAGGTCAACCCGCGTCCAATTGTGGTGAAGACGTCGATCCCTGGCCGGATGGCAGGATCGGCGATGGCCGAGTGACACATGCCTAACAGGAGCACAATCGCGAACCCGACAGACCTTTTCACGTGAGTCCTCCTCTCGAAGCCGACGTTAAGAGGCGCCACACGGGCCATCAGATCTGGCCCGGCTCGTCTACTATTTGAGGTGCTTACGGAAGAATAAGAGGGACAACTCCGGCAATAGGTCGAGAGCAGGATCTCGACTGTTCATAGGCGAGACCAGAGGTGAGAAGGCGTTTGAGGCTGTGAATTCCACCACACCCTTGCTGTGGAGGGGTGCCTGACGTTTCTGCGGGCGGCAGCTTCCAGCGGCGCGCGAAGAGTACGACCGGCGGGGCTTGTCTCGGCTTAAATCACATCCCTGATCTTCCGCCCCCTTCGCGCGAGGCCTTGAAGCTGCCGCATCTCATCCACCGTCTCCTCGAGCCAGCGAAGCCGCTCCACGGGTGTCATCTGCAGACCGAGACGGAGATGGTGGCGGCGTGTTCCCTCGAAGTCCCAGGCGATCTCTCCCTGGAGAGCCTGAGCTTTGGGCGCGGATGGTGGCTCGCTCATGGTTCATCCTCCGAGAGATCCAGCAGAGCTTCGACATCCTCGATGTCTCTGGCCCGGCCAGCGGCTCGCTTCATAGCCACGAGATCTTCGCGCGAGACGACCGTCGCCTGGGCCTCTTCGAGAGGAACGCGCAGGGCACGGCGGTACACGACGTCAAAATCAAAGGGCTCCTGAACGAACAGATCCAGGGCAAATCCTGGGCGGTCTGGATGCCAGAGGGAAAAGACGGTCATGTTCTTCTCGTGCCTCCAGGTCTCGCGGATCTGTGGATCGGCAAAGGACCTGAGGGGCACCGGCGCACGAGGTTGAAATCCCAGGTCCTCAAAGACCATCAAGGCTCGTTCCAGATTGCCTGGTTCCAACTGGACGACGAGGTCGAGGTCGAGAGTTGTGCGGAGGTAGCCGTGAAGCACTACGGCGACTCCGCCGACCACAAGATACCGGACGCCCGCGCGCTCCAGAGGCGCAAGAACCCATTCGACGCGACCACCCATGCCGACAGTGTATCTCGGAGGTACCGCCGCCGCCCCCTTCAGGGTTGGGGGTTTGGGGCTGTGAATTCCGCCACATCCTCGCTGTGAACCACCTCACTGAAAGAAGAGGATGAGACGCGGCAGGATACACTCCGAGTCTGCAGTCCGGACAAGAAAGGAACGGAGATGACCGCGACGGCGGTACGGTGGATGTCTGCGAAGTGGCTGCTTCTCGGGCTCGTGCCGTTCCTCTCGGCCGCCTCGCTGCAGGCGGCGGGCGCGGACTTCTACACCGTGACGCCGTGCCGGCTCGTGGATACCCGCGGCAATGCCGGACCGCTCGGCGGGCCGAACCTGCCCGCCAGCGCGATCCGCTCCTTTTCGGTCGGCGGCCGGTGCGGCGTCTCGTCCGCGGCGGAGGCCGTGGCCGTCAACGTCACCGTGGTGCCGGCTTCCGCTCCGGGGCACCTGATCTTCGGTCCGGCCGGCTCCCCCCGGCCTTCCACGTCGACGATCAACTTCCGCGCCGGCCTGGCGCGCGCCAACAACGCCGTCCTGCCGCTCGGGGCGGCGGGCGGGGTGACGGTCTACTCCGGGGCGGTGGGGGAGGTCGGCCTGATCGTCGACGTCGTCGGATATTTCGCCGACGCCGACCGCGAGGCGACGACGGCCGCTCCCCCGGCGTTCAACCCGCCGCCCGGAAGCTACTCGGGCGAGCAGGTGGTCGAGATGGTGACGAGCACGCCCGGCGCGCAGATCCGGTACACGACGGACGGCTCGACGCCGTCGCCGTCGAACGGCGCGCTCTACACCGGGCCAGTCACCCTGACCGGCGCCACGGACCTCCGGGCCATCGCCGACAAGAGCGGCCTGGCCGACAGCCCGCTCAGCCAGGGGACCTATGCGATCACCCGGCAGGAGGTACTGTTCACCGCGACCCTAACGCCGCAGAGCGGGGCTGTGACGCTGGGCTCCGGCCGGGCGACCCTCCTGCTCGCGGCCGACGAGGTGACGGCGGTCCTGCGCGAGACCTGGTCAAACCTGAGCGCGACCCTGAGCGGCGCCCACATCCACGCGCCCGACGGTCAGATCCTGTTCGACCTGGACACCACGCCGGCCGCTCCGGACGGCTCCCGCGTCTGGACGATCATCCCGGCCGGGACCTGGACGCGGCCGCAGATCCTGGCGGCCCTGCGGGCGGGGCAGTGCTACCTCAACCTGCACACCTCGAACTATCCGAACGGCGAGATCAAGGGGTTCTTCCGCATCGCGGGAGGCAGCTCGACTTTCACTCCGCCTCCGCCTCCGCCGCCTCTGCCGCCGGGTCCGCCCAGCGCGGCCGAGGCCGCCCGCTTCCTCGTCCAGGCGAGCTACGGACCCACCCCGGAGGCGATCGCCGCCGTCCAATCCCAGGGCTACTCGGCGTGGATCGACAACCAGCTCGTCCAGCCGCTCGTCTCCCATCAGGCCTACGTCGACGCGCTGCCGCCGGAGGATGCGTGGAGCTGGCACGCCCGGGAGTCGTTCTGGAAGCAGGCGATCCAGGGGCCGGACCAGCTCCGCCAGCGGGTCGCCTTCGCCCTGAGCGAGATCTTCGTCATCTCCTCCGAGGACGACGATCTGAGCCTGGCCAAGGAGATCGCCCCTTATATGGATCTCCTCAACCGCAACGCCTTCGGCAACTTCCGGCAGCTCCTGGAAGAGGTGACGCTCTCGCCGTCCATGGGCGTGTACCTCGACATGCTGAGCAACGACAAGGAGGACCCGGAGACCGGGCGTAACCCCAACGAGAACTACGCGCGGGAGATCCTCCAGCTCTTCTCGGTCGGTCTCTACCGGCTCCACCCCGACGGCACCCTCCAGCTCGACGCCGGGGGGCTGCCGGTCGACACCTACGACCAGGAGGTCATCAAGGGGTTCGCCCAAGTCTTCACCGGCTGGACCTTCGCCGGGCAGGACCGCGCCCACGAATGGCGCTTCTACTGGCCGGAGGAGGACTGGAGGCAGCCGATGGAGGTCTGGACGGAGCATCACTCGTCCGGGACCAAGCGCCTCCTCGACGGCGTGACGTTGCCCGCCGGGCAGACGCCGCAGGCCGACCTCGCGGCGGCGCTCGACAACATCTTCCAGCATCCCAACGTGGGGCCGTTCCTGTGCCGGCAGCTCATCCAGCGGCTGGTCACGAGCAACCCGAGCCCGGCCTACGTCTACCGCTGCGGGCAGGCCTTCGCCAATAATAACCAGGGGGGCCAGGGGGTGCGCGGCGACCTCAGGGCGGTGATCCGCGCCATCCTCCTCGACTGGGAGGCGCGGAGCGCCGACGTGCTGGCGCAGCCCGGCTACGGCAAGGTGCGGGAGCCGATCGTCCGCTTCGTGGCCCTGCTGCGTGCGTTGCGCGCCCAGCCGCCGGCCGACGGCCGCTTCCGCTACTACTGGCTGTCGAGCGCTGAGTGGGGGCTGAACCAGAGCCCGCTCCAGGCCCCCACCGTCTTCAACTTCTTCGATCCGGTTTATTCTCAGCCCGGCCCTGTCGCCGAGGCCGGGATCGTCTCGCCGGAGCTCCAGATCATCACCGAGACCTCGGTCTTCGGCTCCGCGAACTTCCTGCACAGCGTGATCTTCGAAGGCTACGCCAACGACGACGCTTACGTCACGCTCGACGATTCGTATCTGACGAGCGCGGGGAGCGACGCGGCGCTCCTCGACCGCGTGAACCTGCTCTTCTACGCCGGCCAGATGGCGCCGGAGACGCGCACGATCTTCGCCGAGGCCCTGGCCGACCCGGACTTCCCCGACGATCCGCAGGAGCGCGTCAGGACCCTGGTCTGGCTGGTGAGCCTCTCGCCCGAGTTTGTGGTCCAGCGATAGGAGCCCCCAGATGAGCCCAACGAGCGAGCAGCCTCCGATCCCCGAGCCCCGCGGCCTCACCCGGCGCCGTTTCCTCAGCTCGGTCTGCACGGCGGTTGGCATGACCTCGCTCGCCTCCACGGTCTTCGACCTGCGGCGGGTCGCCGCGGCGGCCATGCTGGCCGGCGACTACAAGGCGCTGGTGTGCGTCTTTCTCTATGGCGGCAACGACAGCAACAACGTTCTCGTGCCGCGCGGCGCCGACTACGCGGCCTACGCGGCGGCGCGGGGGAGCCTGTCGCTCGCCCAGGCGACGCTGCGGCCGATCTCGCCCCTGTCGGGAGGTGACGGCCGCCAGTGGGGCCTCCATCCGAACCTGCCGGGCATCCAAAGCCTGTTCGGACAGCAGCGGCTGGCGCTCGTCGCCAACGTCGGCCCCCTGGTGGCGCCGGTGACGCGGAGCGAGTACCTCGCCGGCACGGCCGCTCTGCCCCCGCAGCTCTTCTCGCACAGCGACCAGACGGTGCACTGGCAGACCGGGATCCCCGACCAGCCGCCGCGCACCGGCTGGGGTGGCCGCGTCGCCGACCTCCTGCACTCGCTGAACGACGGCTCGCAGGTGTCGATGTCCATGTCGCTCGCGGGCAACAACACTTTCCAGATCGGCAACGCCGTGACCCAGTACCAGCTCTCGCCGGACGGCAGCATCGGCCTCGGCTGGTACTACGACGGCAACGACTGGAACCACCCGCCGTCGACCGCCATCCGGCGGCTGATGGCGCGCAGCTACGGCAACCTCTTCCAGGGAGGCTACCGCGACGTGTTCCAGCGCGCGCTCGACCAGGATCGCCTGCTGGCGGGCGCCCTGGAGGCCGCGCCGCCGCTGCAGACCGCCTTCCCGGACACCGACCTCGCCCGCCAGCTCCGGATGGTCGCGCGCCTCATTTCGATCCGCGAGGCGCTCGGGTTGCGCCGGCAGGTCTTCTTCTGTGCCGCCGGCGGCTACGACACCCACGACGGCCAGGTCGGCGACCAGGCGGAGGTGGGAGCGCACGCCAACCTTCTCACCGAGCTCGACGGGGCGCTCTCGTCCTTCTACGCCGCGACGGCGGAGCTGGGCGTCGCCTCCGACGTCACTTCCTTCACCGCCTCGGACTTCGGCCGCACCTACATCAGCAACGGCGAGGGCTCGGACCACGGCTGGGGCGCCCACCACTTCGTGCTCGGCGGGGCCGTATCCGGCGGCCGTTTCTACGGCGAGGTGCCGACGCTCGCCGTCGACGGTCCGGACGACTCGGGGGACGGCCGCTGGATTCCGACGCTCTCGGTCGACGAGTACTCCGCGACCCTCGCCCGCTGGTTCGGCGTGGCGCCAAGCGACCTCCCGCTCGTCCTCCCCAACCTGGGCCGCTTCGGCAGCCCGGACCTGGGCTTCATGGCGTAAGCCGGAATCCGCCGGCTCGCGCCTGCGGAGAACTTCTCCCTGCATCTCGATGACAGGAGATGCGGCCTGCGTTACCGATAAGCATAAAAGTGACAAAGGGTGACTATTAGTGTAGTCGCATTGTTAAACTTTGCCCTGTGTATCCAACCCCCCTGTCGCAGGCAGCCAGGGCCATGATGGGCTCATGCCATCCGGCTGGTTGCTGAACCGTCCTCATGCCGAAAGTTTTCCTCGGCTCCACACATACCGATCTCCAGCCCTTTCGGGAGGCCGTGTACAAGGCTGTCCAGAAGCTGGATGAGTACCGTTGCATCCGTATGGAAGACTTCGGCGCTCGCGACGCCGTTGCCGAGGAGTTCTGCCGGAAGGCGATTGCCGAATGTGATTTGGCAGTGTTCCTGATCGGCCTGTGCTATGGGAGCACCGTGCCCGGCTCCGAAGAGTCGTACACGGTCCAGGAATACCGCTGCGCTGTTGAGGCCGGCATACCCTGTCTGGTCTTTCTCTCGGAGGATGGTCATTCCTATCCGACGTTGCGGCGGGAGAGCGATGCCCTTTGGCAGCGGCAGCAGGACTTCCGAAACCGTATCCGCCAGGAGCGGATGCTGGAGACGTTCAGGTCTCCCGAAGAGCTGGCCGCCAACGTAACGCAGGCGATCCGTAACTGGGAGCACGGCCAGAGGGCCATTCGGGACGCCGGGTTTTTCCGCCGCCGAACGACGGAAGAAGAGCCCTACGCCGAGCCGTTCGACCATTTGCCTTGCCCCGGGGCTTCTCTGGCCGATCTGAGCATCGAAAAGCTGCTCTCCTTCCTGGAGAAGGAGCTCGTTCAGGTCCAGCAGGATTTTCGGCAGGGAGCCCATCTCCAGGAGCAGATGGCGAGCTTCGGGTTCCTGCGGGATTCGCAGCCGGCGTACGGAGCCCTGCTCTGCTTCGGGACCAATCCCCAGAAATGGCGGCCGGGGGCTACCACGCACTGCGCCTACTGGAGGGGGGCGGTCGCCGATTCCGGTTGGATTGACAACCAGGAGCACCGCGGAGACCTGCTGAGCCAGCTCGAAGGGTGCCGCGAGTTTCTCCGCAAGAACCTGCGCTTCTATCGTTCCATCGACGACACAGGCCGTCAGGAACGCTGCGAAATTCCGCTCGTGGCACTGGACGAGGCTCTCGCGAACGCATTGGTCCATCGGGAGTACTCAAGTCGAAACGAGGCGGTGCGGATTCACCTCTTCGAGGACCGGATCGAGATCATCAGCCCGGGGCCGCCGCCTCTGCCCCTGACTGTGGAGTCGATGGGCAAGGGGGACACCTGCCTCCGCAACCCCATGGTGGCGAGGATCTTCTACCTTGCCGGACACGTGGAGAGAGTCGGCTCCGGCGTCCCTCGAATGCAGCGCCTCCTCGCCGATGCGGGCTTGCCTCCCGCAGAGTTCGGCCTGACGATGGCGGAGAGTGTTAAGGTCACCATCTTCCGCCCAGCCCAGACCGCGAGGCCATCCATGGAAGAAGAGGGGCTCCGGATCGAGGATCTGGAGGCCGCCGGGTACACCTACCGGACGCATCTGGCCGCGAGATACCGCTACTTGGATTTCCGGGGCATGGGTGTGTCGGACCGGGTGCCGCTTCGCTTGTCCTTGATGGACATGTACGTTCCGCTCAAGGTGCGAGTCGAAGCGCCGCCAGGGGAGACCTGGAATCGTGTCCGCCTCGCCGGACACCTTGGCAAGCTGGTGCCTGCGCTGGACCTCCTCAAGAACAACAACGGCCTCATCCTGCTCGGGGACCCAGGATCGGGCAAGACGACTTTCCTGAAGTTCCTGGCGTTGGCTTTCGCCTCCGGGCGTGGGGAGGCACTGGGGTTGGGCGATCGCCTTCCGGTGCTCGTTCCCCTCTCGGCCTATGCCCAGGCATTGGTGACCGGGGACGTCTCCCTGACTCGCTTTATCGATCGCTATTACCAGGACCTAGGCGTCGACCTGCCCCTCCACGCAGTCCTGGAATGGAAGCTTGAGCAAGGAGAGACTCTCTTCTTGCTGGACGGCTTGGACGAAGTGAAGGACCAGGGACAGCGCCATCTGGTGGTCGAACGGATCCGAGACTTCTACAGCTTCCACCAGCGGGACGGGAACAAATTCGTTCTCACCAGTCGGATCGTTGGGTATCGGGAGGTCCGTCCTGAGGCCGAGGGCTTGGCCGAATGCACGCTGGTGGACTTTGACGACGATGAGATCAAAGAGTTCGTCGAGCGATGGACGACAGCTCTAGAGAACGCGGCCGGCGGAAAGACGGCCCACTCAGCCCGGCTCGCGTTGTCCGAACGGGAAGAGTTGCTGGCGGCCGTGCAGGGCAACCCCGGAGTGCGTTCCCTGGCCTCGAACCCTCTCCTGTTGACCATCCTCGCCCTTATGAAGCGCCAGGGTGTTTCGCTGCCGGAGCGACGCGTCGAGCTATATCAGAAGTATGTCGAGACCCTGCTCAAGCACTGGAATCTGGCGCGGAGTCTTGCCGGCCGCTCTTCCGGAGACCTGGACGTGATTAAGACAGTGAAGGTCCTGGCTCCACTGGCGCTCTGGATGCATCAGACCTCGCCGGGGGTGGGTCTGGTGCGAGAAGGCGATCTCTACCGAGAGCTGGAGAAGATCTTCGCCGAACGAGGGCACCAGGATCCTTCTCAGGCGGCTCGGTGGTTCCTGGAGGACGTGCGCGAAAACGCCGCTCTTCTCCTGGACCACGGAGGCCGGCACTACGGCTTTATCCATCTCACGTTCCAGGAGTACCTTGCGGCGGTGGCTCTGGCTCATAAGGGGCAGCAGGGCGTCCAACCCATCGTGGACGCGCTGGCCACCCAAATGGGCGAGCCCCTGTGGCATGAGGTGAGCCTTCTGACCCTGGGCTATCTCGGGATCGTCCAGCAGCGCGACGAAGCCGTGGGCGCGGTGCTCGAAGAATTGCTCCGCCGAGCACCGGGGCCACCAGGAGAGGCGGTGCTTCTGGCCGGCCAGACGGTGGTGGACATTGGTCTTGAAGGCGTGGCACCGGCGAGCGGCAAAAGGGTCTCTGCTGCTCTCCTTGAGACTTTGCGCGACCGGAAGGTCAATCCGAAGCGGCGCGCTGCAGCCGGTTCCTTTCTCGGACGGCTGAGAGATCCACGGCCCGGGGTTGTCACATTGGAGGACATGGAGCTCTGCTGGGTGCCCGGCGGCGCCTTTTGGATGGGGGGCAAAGACAAGAGCGCGCAGCCTGTGGAGAAGCCTTATCATCGCTACGACATTCCCTACGAGTTTGCGATGAGCCGTTATCCTGTGACGGAAGCTCAGTTTGCGCTATTCCTCCGCGACACGAGGCGCCCTATTGTGACGGCGGGCACCGGATTGCCTAACCATCCAGTGACATGGGTAAACTGGCATGACGCCGTGGCGTTTTGCCAGTGGCTGGTCAAATACTGGCGCAAGCGGAGGATAGTCAAGCCTGGCTGGATGGTACAGCTCCCCTCGGAAGCCGAGTGGGAGAAGGCAGCGCGAGGGACCGATGGCAGGATCTATCCATGGGGCGACAAGCCGGATGTCTCGGCTCGTGCAAACTGCCAAGCTACTGACATTCGGGGGACGAGCCCCGTAGGCTGTTTTCCCGACGGCGTCAGCCCTTATGGGTGCGAGGAGATGAGTGGCAATGTCTGGGAATGGACCCGGAGCCTCTGGGGGGACTATCCGTACCCTGGCTCCATGCGGGGATGGAAGAAGCGCGAAAGTCTGGTTTCGCCCCACCCTCGGGTGGTGCGCGGCGGCTCATTCTTCTTCGACGACAGCTTCGCCCGATGCTCCTGTCGCCTAAAGCGCAATCCCGATTTTCAGCGCGAAAACCTGGGATTCCGCGTGGCCTTGGTCCCGACGTGGGATCAAAGAGCCGAAAGGCTCCAAAAGAGAGAGACAGCTTCTTCATGAGCTGAGCCTCTTCAGGTTTCTGGCCAAGTCTTGGGCTTGCCGGAGACACCCTCACGGGACGATCTGCGTCTCGTCCGGGTCGATCACCTGCAGAGCGTCGACCGGGCAGACGTCGCAGGCCTCGACCAGCCGGCCGCGGTCGATGTCCGGCGCGTTCTCGCGGAAGGCGACGATCCCTTCGGCGTCCAGCGCGAAGACCTCGGGGGCGAGCTTGATGCAGTTCCGGCTTCCGATGCAGGTGCCGCGGTCGATGACGATCCTGAGGCCGCTGAGGTTCCTTTCGACGGTATCTGCCATCCTTTGATTATCCATCTCAGCTCCCGGAATCCGCTAGCGCTCCCCTTTGTTATAGGCGCTCGACATGCCGCCTCTGCGCCTCCTCGTCTCGGTAGAGCTTGCGCTCGCCCTGGTCCTCGCCGCTTCCTCCGCACAGGCGCGGCCCCGGGGACGCGACCTCGGCATCCCGTTCGAGGGGACACCGGGTCCTCTCAACGCGGTCACGGATGTCAAAGGGGTCGAAGTGGGGCATGCCACGATCGTTTCGGGAGAAGGGAAGCTGGAGGCGGGGAAGGGGCCGGTGCGCACGGGCGTGACGGTCGTGCTCCCCCGGGGAAAAGGATCGTCCGATCCGGTCTTCGCGGGGTGGTACGCCCTGAACGGCAACGGCGAGATGACCGGGACCGAGTGGATCGAGGAGAGCGGGTTCCTCGAAGGGGCCGTCCTGATCACCAATACGCACAGCGTGGGCGCGGCCCATCAGGCCGCCATCGAGTGGTACCAGGAGCGCTTTCCGGCCGAGGCCGCGGACGGCGACTTCAGCCTGCCCGTGGTGGCCGAGACCTGGGACGGATTCCTCAACGACATCTTCGGTTTCCACGTGCGGAAGGAGCACGTCTTCCAGGCCTTCGAGCGGGCTTCGGCCCGGGTGGAGGAGGGCAACGTCGGCGGCGGGACCGGGATGATCTCCTACGGCTTCAAGGCGGGGATCGGCACCTCCTCCCGTAAGCTCCCCGAGGCGGCCGGCGGCTATACGGTCGGCGTGCTCGTGCAGTCGAACCACGGGCGCCGGAGCCGCCTGACGGTTGCCGGGGCGCCGGTCGGCCGGGAGATCCCGGACCTCCTGCCGAAGCCGGGGCCGTACGCGGACGGCCAGGGGTCGATCATCGTGGTGGTGGCGACCGACGCTCCTCTCCTCCCTTCACAGCTCGACCGCGTGGCCCGGCGCGCCGCCCTCGGCGTCGGCCGCGTGGGCGGCGCCGGAGAGAACTCCTCGGGCGACATCTTCCTCGCTTTCTCGACGGCCAACCCCGGGGCGGGGCGCGCGGAAGGGCTGGCGAGCCTGTCCATGCTCCCCAACGACCGGATCGACCCCATTCTGCAGTCCACCGTCGACGCCACGGAGGAGGCGATCGTCAATGCCCTGATTGCCGCAGAGACCCTGACCGGCGCCGGCGGCAACACCGTTCACGCGCTCCCGCACGACCGGTTGCGGGAGATCCTGAAGAGGTACAACCGGCTCCGCCCCTAGGGGACTGTTTCAGCCTCTCATGTACAATCCACCGGATACGGCGCGCCAGCGAGCCGCCCGCCCCAGTCGTAACACCTAACTTGGAGACGTCCTATGAAGAAGCTTGCCACACTCTCCGCCCTGCTGGTCCTGGTGACCGTGGGAGCGGCCAGCGCCCAGGAGCCCTCGGCGCAGCAGCAGATCAAGCCGGCCCAGCCGGCCCAGCAGAACCAGCCGGCCGCCCCGGCTCAGGCGCCGCCGGCGGGCGCGAAGCCGCAGTCCCTGGAGGACCGGGCCAGCTACATCATCGGCTTCAATCTCGGCTCGAACCTGAAGCAGCAGGAGATCCCGGTCAGCACGGAGGTCATCATCCGCGGGCTGCGGGACGGCCTGTCCGGCGCGCAGGCGGCGCTGACCGACGAAGAGATCCAGGCCGCGATGAAGGAGTTCCAGGAGAAGATGGGAGCCCAGCAGCAGGCCAAGATGAAGGCCGCGGGCGAGAAGAACAAGAAGGAAGGGGATGCGTTCCTCGCCGCCAACAAGAGCAAGCCGGGCGTCACGACCACGGCGAGCGGGCTGCAGTACCAGATCACCCAGCCCGGGACCGGGCCGAAGCCGAAGCCGGAGGACCGGGTGACGGTCCACTACAAGGGCACGCTGATCGACGGCACGGTGTTCGACAGCTCCTATGACCGCGGCCAACCGGCCACGTTCGGCGTGAACCAGGTCATCCCCGGCTGGGTCGAGGCCCTGCAGCTCATGAACGTGGGCTCCAAAGCCCGCCTCGTCATCCCGCCCTCCCTCGCCTACGGCGAGAACGGCGCGGGCCAGGACATCGGCCCCAACGCGGTGCTGATCTTCGACGTCGAGCTGGTTGGGATCGAGCCGCCGGCGCAGCAGGGCCAGCAGCCTCCGGGCCAGCCGAATCCGGCCGGTCAGGCCGAGGGACAGCCGAACCAGGGCCAGCAGAACCAGCAGCAGGAGCAGAAGCCCCCGCAGGAGTAGGCCCTCACCCCCGTCCCCTCTCCCGTCACCGGGAGAGGAGCGCCCCCACTCCAATCTATCCAGGATTTCCCCCTCTCCCGGTGACGGGAGAGGGGGCCAGGGGGTGAGGGTCCCCGACCGCCTCCCGCACATCTTCGATCGCCATCTCCACCCGGTCGCGGTGGGTGCGGAAGGAGAGGATGCACATGCGGATCGCGAAGCGGCCGTGGAGGAGGGTGCCGGTCAGCAGGACTCTCCGGCGGTCGTTGATCCCTTCGAGGAGCCTGCGGTTCAGACGATTCAGCTCCTCGGTCCCCAGATCCGAGCCCGGCGGGACCCACTGGAAGGCGAGGAGCGACAGCTCGGGCTCGGCGAGGATCTCGATCCCCGGGATCTTCCGCAGCTCGTCCACGGCACAGCGGGCCAGGTCCAGCTTCTCGTCCAGCGCTTCGCGGAAGGGGCCGAGGCCGTGCATCTTCAGCGGCAGCCAGACCCGCAGGCCACGGTAGGGGCGGGTCAGCTCCGGCGACAGCTCGCAGAAGTCGGAGAGCGCCGGATCGTCCTGAATCGGCGGCATGTAGTCGGCGGCCACGCTGTGGGCGCGCTTCAGGGCGGCGCCGTCGCGCACCAGGAGCGCGCCCGTGCCGTAGGGGAGGAACAGGCTCTTGTGGGGATCGAGGACCAGGGAGTCGGCGAGCTCGATCCCGTCCAGGATCCGCCGGCCGCGCTCCGTCATCCGGAAGAAGGCGCCGTAGGCGCCGTCGACGTGGAGCCAGAGGCCCTGGCGGCGGGCGGTCTCCGCCAGCCCGGGGAGCGGATCGACGGCGCCGCTGTTGGTCGTTCCCGCGTTGCCGACCACCAGGAACGGGGTGAAGCCGAGCTGCCGGTCCTCTTCGATCCTCTTCTCCAAAGCGTCGAGCCGGATGCGGAACCGTTCGTCCGACGGGACCTCCCGGACGTTCGCCGCCGGAAAGCCGGCGATCAGGGCGCTCTTGGCGACCGAATGGTGGGTCTGGTCCGAGACGTAGAGCGTCCCCTTCAGGAAATCCTCGGGCAGCCGCTCGCGGCGGGCGGTGACCAGGGCGATCAGGCTGGCGAGCGATCCGCCGCTGGTGAGCACGCCCCGGGCCTCCGGCGGAAAACCGGTGATCTCGCGGAACCAGGACAGGACGTTCATCTCGAGCTGCACGAGCGCGGGGGCGGCGGCGAAGACTCCGGAGTAGCGATTGACGCTGTCCGCGATGAGGTCGGCCACGGCGGAATGGAAGAGGCCGCCGCCCGGGATGTAGGCCAGATAACCGGGGCCGGCCGTGTTGATGGAGCTGGGCACGGCTTGGCGGAAGAGGAGATCGAGCAGCTTCCCGGCCGGGGTGCCCTCCTCCGGAGGATGCGGCTCGGCCAGGGAGCGGGCCAGGCGGGCTCCTCCCCGGGTGCGACTGGCGGGCTGCTCCGGGAGCGACTCGATGTGCCGGACGATGCGCTCCAGCGCGGCGAGCACCAGGCTCCGCATCTCGTCGGCCGGCAGCTCCAGGGGGTGCATGGCGGGAAAGGGTACACTCCGGCCGTGCCCTCCGTCATCCGCTCTCCAAGGCGGCTCGCTCCGGATCTCGGGATCGCTGCGCTTCTCGCCGTGGCGGTCTGGGTGCTCTACGGCCCGGCCCTGCGGCTCTGGTGGATGTACGACGACCTCTATCACCTCCATTATCAGCTCACCCACGCTCCGGTCTGGTACCTCTTCGACGTCCGCGCCTGGCAGGAGTTCTCCGCCAAGGTCCTGACGCCGCTGCTCTTCTTCTCGCTGGACGCCGACCGCGTCCTCTTCGGGCTGAGCCCCCGCGCGTTCTACCTCCACCAGATCACGGCCCTGAGCCTCTGCCCGGCCGCGCTCTATGGAGTCCTGCGCCTCTGGCTTCCCCGGGCCTGGGCCGCCGCCGGAGCGTTCCTGTTCCTGATCGGACCGACGGTGTCTTCCCTCTCGACCCTGCTGATGGTGAGGCACTACATCGAGGCGGTCCTGCTCGCGCTGCTCTCCGTGGCTCTCTACATCCTGGCCCTGCGCAGGGGCTCCTGGGCACTGGCGGCGGCCTCTGGAGTGCTCTACCTGCTGGCGGTCCTGACCAAGGAGATCGCGGTCCCTCTGGCCCTCTTCCTCCTGCTGATTCCGGAGAGGGACCTCCGGGAGCGATTCCGCTTCGCACTGCCGTGCCTGGCCGCGCTCATCTTCTATCTGGGCCTGCGCCTGTACTTTCTGGGAACGCTGGGTGGCGGCTACGGATTCGCGGTGGAGCCCGGAGGATGGGCGCGCCTCGTCCTGGAGCTTCCCGGGAAGGTCGCGGCGGAGATACTGGGCGACTCCTCGTCCGCGGGATGGAGGATGCTCGGCGCAATCCTGGCGGGCCTGGTGGCCGCGGCCGTCTTCGTGCGCGGGGCCGCGCTGCGGATCGCGGTCGCGGCGGTTCTCGTCCTGGCCCCGGTCCTGCCGGTATCGACGAAATTCGAGCCGCGGTACGCGGTGCCGGCCTGGCTCCTGGCCGTGGTCGCTTTCGCCTTCGGAGCGCGCGCGCTGGCGGAGCGCGGACGCCCGTTCCGCCTTCTCGCCGCCGGGCTTGCCGTGGTGGCCTGCGCGGGAGGGCTGGTGGCCAATCGCCGGGACTGGGAGGGTCGCTTCGCCCGGGCGGAGCGGATGAGCATCGAGAACCGGTCGTTCCTCTCCCTGGGAGAGGGGGACTTCCTCCGGCGCCCCCTCAGCCCGTCGGCTTCCTTGGGCGAGCTGCGGTGGTGGAAGGAGGAGATGTGGGGGCTGCCGCGGGGAGCCGGCTGGTTCCTGGATGACCTTTATCTATGTCTCCGCGGAGAGGAGATCCGCCGGCTGTGGGCGTACGACCCGGTCGAACGGGAGGTGAAGGACGTCACCCGCGACCTCCCCGCGATCCGCCGCCGCTACTGCTCGTCGATCCGCCGGGAGGTCCCCCTGAGCGCCGAGGTCCGGGCCCAGGGGCCGGTCCTGTTCTGGGAGCTCGGCCCCTACCCGGAAGGGAGCTACTGGCTCGTCATGGCGGACGGCGCGCAGGCCATCGAGGTGCCGAGGATCGGCGGGTTCCAGACGCGGGGGATGGAGAAGCTGGCGCTGAGGGTCAAATACCGGTCGCCGGAGGGATGGGTCACCTACTCTCCCGAGCTGGTGGTGGACCTGACGCGAGGGCCGTTCCGGTGGGAGAGCCTGGGGTTGAAACCCCAGGCTGGAAAGTTTCGCCCGTACGGGGCGACACCACCACCAGAAGCCCGCCCTTGAGGCGGTACAACCTAGCCTGGGGTTTCAAACCCAGGCGCGCACCCCTCCACCTCCGGGAACCACCGCAGCTCGTCCGCCTCCCGCCCCAGCTCGGTGGACCCGCAGCAGCGCACCAGTGCCTTGTAGAAGCGGTCGGCGGCCTTGGGATCGCGACCGGCGAGCCAGGTCCCCGGCGGTCGCCAAGATGTTGGCCTTCGCGTCGGAGTCATTCGGAAGGAGCGCCGCGGCCTCCCAGGCGAGGTCGGCGGCGCGGTAGCGGTAGTGGAAGCGCTTCCAGGGCTCCACCCGGTGTCGCGCCTCCCGCTTCCGTTCGTCCGCGGACGGTTTCAGCCGCCGGTTCCGGTTCCGCGCCTCCAGGGCGTTCACATAGACCTGCAGCTCGTATTGGCCCTCTTCCTCGGTCCAGTCGGGATCGATCTCCGTCCCGGTCAGCTCCATCCCCTCCCAGCGGGTGACGCAGGCGGCGCGGAAGAGAGAGCCGGCGCGCTCCTCGGCCGAACTCTGGGAATCTCGTCCTTTGTGCAGCGCCTGGGCCAGGGCGTCGATGCGCGGCCTCCACTCGGCGGGCAGATAGTCCCGCGCCTCCTGGTAGCGGCCGGCGCGCGCCAGCCGGCGGCCGAGGAGATAACGGATGTCCCTGGCCAGCCTCTCCTCGGGCGGATGGATGAGCCCGCCCGCGTAGATGATCCAGGAGATCTCCTCGGTGGGCTGCCACAGCTCCGCCTGGTCCGCGGGCCAAGTCGCGTCCACGTACGCCTTCAGCTCGGGGATCGTCAGCACGCGCTCCGCCACGTACGAGGCGCCCAGCCAGTAGCCGGTGCGCAGGAAGCGGTCGAGGGCGCCGGTGTAGTCCCCTTGGGCCAAGAAGACCACGGCGCTCTCGGCTCCGGCCTCCGGTCCGGTGGCGAGCTTCTCGCCCCCTTCGTAGACGTACATCATCGCCTCGCCGGCCGCCATCATGGCGGGGGGACGGGTGCGGGCGACCTCGTCGAGGAGCTTGCGAGCCTCGGTCAGCTTCCCCTCGCGCAGTAGCAGCTTGGCTTTCATCCACCGCGCCATGGGCGCGTCCACCGGCGCCCGCTCCACCCACTCCCCGGCGGTCCGGAAGTCGCCTGCCCGGTAGGCAACCCACGCCAAGCGGTCGGCGCCTTCGGCGTCGCGGACACCGGCTCTCTTCACCGCTTCCAGCCAAGCCTGGATGGACGCCGGCTCCTGCTCCGGATAATCCGTCCAGGAGGGGTTCGGGGGGGAGACCAGGAAGGTGGTCATGACCGCGCGGGCTTCGGGCGAGCGGGCGATCGTCTCCAGCGCCTCAGGGCCGGCCGCGAGGGCGTCCCGGCAGGCCACGCGCAAGGCGCGCGGGGCGAGCGGATCGCCGGTGCGGAGCAGGTCGGCGTAGAGCGTCAGAGCCCGGTCCCAGCGCCCGAGGTCCCGCTCCGCCTGCGCCTCCCAGCCGAAGCTCGCGGCGGCGAGGCCCAAGGTGTCCTCGAACCCCCCGGCCGCGAGCTCGCGGGTACGTTGGAACCAGCGGATTGCTTCCCTGCGGTCGCCGTGGAGGTGGGCCTTGCCGAGCATGAACGCCGCCCAAGTGGAGCGAAGGCGCCGCTCGTCCGCCGGGCGCCCGAGGAGCCTTTCCCAGGCGGCGCTGGCCGCGTCGAAGCGGTTCCCGTGATAGGCGACGGCTCCATTCAGATAGTCCGTGAACTCGATCGGCAGCCCCGCGGGGACCACGAGGCCTGCGGGGAGCGGCTGCGGCGGCGCCCCGTCGTAGTGCTTGTGCTCGTGCGCCGCTTGCGCCTGCCGGAGGAGGACCGCGCGCAGCTCGGCGTGCCGGGCGAGCATCTCGTCGCGGCGGCTGGCGGGGACGCCGATCTTCTCCAGCGCCCGGCGCAGGTCCGCCTTGTCGATCTCGGCGGTCTGCGTGTAGGGATCCCAGCTCTCGGGCGGCAGCGCCTTGAAGCGCGCCTCATCCGGCTCCAGCCCCTGGATCTCCCGGGTGAACCAGCCCTGAGGAGCGGAGAGGACGTTCTCCTCGGCGCCGAGGATCCAGTTGGGGATGAACGGAGCGCACGCCCAGAGGGCGAACCCTCCGGCGGCGATCAGGACGACGAGCAGAAAAACCGGGGCGGAACCCGCTCTGCGGAATCCGCCCCGGAGAATGGACGGAATGAACGACATCGAGCCTCTCCTCGGGAGCAGGGGACTGCTCCCATGCTACCCGAAGGAGGAGGCTGCCCGGCGATGAACGCGCCCGGCTGAGGAAGAGAACGTACGAGGAACGACAATCCCCTCACCGCGCCTCACGGGACGCCCAATCGCAGCCACGCAACCATCCGCCGTTCCCCCGGCCGCAACGGGCGGTCCCAGGCTGAGGCTCCACGCTGGAGGCGGATCCCGCGAGGGCCTGCCGGGTGAACCTGGTACCCGGCCAGTCCGTCAGCCGCGAGCATCTCCCCCTCTTTCCAGCGGAAATCGACGGGAGACGGCCAGGGCATCTCCGTCTCCCCGGCGTTGACGAGGTCGATCTCGATCAACCCGGGCTCGGGCTCTCGCCGGACAGTCTGAAGCTCCCGGCGCGGCGCCCGCCCCTCCAGCACGGCGCGGAAGGCCGGCCAGGGCCAGTTGAGCCGGTCTCCGGCGGCCGGCAGGCGGTACCAGATCAGACCGGCCAGCTCCGCGGGACGGTCCTCCGTCCAGTTGCGGACGAGCCGCGCCATGGCATCCGGATCGCTCCGGGCTACGCGGATAGCCGCGTCCCTCGGCCAGGAGGGTCGCGGGCCTTCCGCGGAGACCCCCACGATCTCGCTCCCGGAGCCGAAGGCGACGACGTAGCCGTAGGTCGGGAGCGCCACCCGGAACGGCCGGCCGAAGCGAGAGGCCGACTCCACCCACCTTTGCGCGGCCTCGGGATCGCAGAGCAGGATCTCGGCGTCCGGCCGGCGCGGCGGTTCCAGAGAATGGACCTGGAGGACGTAGCCGTCCGTCGCCTTGATCAGCCGGGAGAATTCGTCGTCGTGACGTAGCCAGCTCGGCAAGGCGGTGATCGTCACCGGAACGGGAGAAACCGCCTTCCGCACGGCGCGGACCAGACCGGTGTATTCGCCGAGCCGCGATTCCGGGCACTGCCGATCCGGATGGCCAACCCCACCGGCCGGGAGTGCGCCCGCAGCGTGGCGAAGTCGATCGCCGGCCGTGAGATCCGGGAAGGCCGGTGCGAGAGGTCGACCTCGGCGGCGAGCGCGACCAGAGCGAGGTTCGAGGCCTGGGCCACGGACTGGCGGACGTCCGCGGACCAGGCCCGCTGCCAGACGTAGGCTTCCTGGGGGAGGGGGCCGGAGGCGCGGTCTCCCGGCGAGCAGGACACGAGGGCGGCGAGGAGGAGAGCCCTCACCCCCCGGCCCCCTCTCCCATCCGCACTCCCTATCCCCCGGGAGAGGGGGAGAGCTGCAGAAGCATCCCGTCGGGTCCCCCCTCTCCCGGGTGGGTGTGAGTGCGGGTGGGAGAGGGGGTTAGGGGGTGAGGGGCTCACATCTCGCCCCGCGCCATCCGCTCCGTCAGCGCCATCCTCTCCCTCGGGTCTTCGGGCAGCGGGTCGACCACCAGGCACCGTCCCGCCTTCACGGTGACCGCCCGCGCGGCCCGGGGCACGAACGGCTCGATGTCGTGGGAGACCACGAGGACGGCGGCCCCGGAGGCGAGGAGCCCGTCGATCCAGGCGAGGATGGAGTCGCGGGCGCCGCGGTCCATCGCTTCCAGGGGCTCGTCGAGGAGGACATGGCTCGGCGTGCCGATCCTGGCGGCGGCGAGCACGGCCCGGCGCCGCTGCCCCATGGACAGCTCGCGAACCGAGCGGTGGGCGAGCTGGCGGAGCCCGACGAGGTCCAGGGCCTCCTCGGCGCGCTGGCGCGGCTCGCCGCGCAGCCGGCAGACGAGGCCGACGATCTCCCGCACGGTAGCGTACGGAGTGAGGTCCGGCTGCTCCGGCACATAAGCCAGGCTGCGGCGGGCCTCCACCTCGTCGACCCAGAGATCCTTTCCGTCCACCTCCACCCGTCCGGCCTCCGGCTGCTCGACGCCCGCCGCCAGCTTGAGCAGAGTGCTCTTGCCGCAGCCGTTGGGGCCGAGCAGGAGAGTGAGGCCCGCCGGGATCTCAAGATCGACCCCGGAGAGGACCGGCTCGCCGTCGCGGTAGGCGAACGACGCCTGGTGAAAGCGGATCAACCGGCGCTCCAGGACTGCGGATCGCCCACGGCGAGGTGGTGCAGCTCCAGCCAGCGGCTGACCTTCTGGCGGCGATCCCGCTCCGCCGCCGCGCGCACCGCCCAGGGCGTGGCGAGTAGCGCGGGCAGGGAGACCCAGGGGAGCAGGGCGGTCGCGGCGGACAGGAGCAGCCCCTCCAGGAAGATCTCGCCCGAAGCCCCGGTCCGCCGCTCCGGAGCCCGGCGCATCGCTCCGGCGGCGCGGGCCGCGAGCAGGGGAGTGAGAGCGAGGACCGCCAGAGAGGAGAGAGCGTCGATCCGCGCCGTCAGCAGGATCACGGGAAGAGCGTGCGCCGCCAGAAAGCCTACATCGAAGAGGACCCGCCGCCGCGCCGACCAGGGGAGCGACCGGGACCAGGGCCAGGCAGGGCGGCGAGCCCCGAGCACCTCTCCCAGGTCGGCGAAGAGGAACGTGACGCCGCAGCTCCCGCCCAGGAGCGCCGCCAGACGCACGTGCTGCGGCGCGAGCTCGTTGTTGGCCACGAACGCCGCGGCGGCGCCGAGCGGAAGGAGGCCGGCCGCGGCGGCGCTGAGGAGCCGCCAGCGGAGAGCGCGCCAGGCGATGAGCAGCTCGACGCTCCCGCCTACCGATCCCCTCTCCCGCGAGCGGGCGAGGGCGGGCGCACCCAGCGGCCCATGCGGCAGCGAGCCCGCGCCCGCGTCGGCGGCCATCAGGAGGACCGCTCCGGCCACGACCAGCAGCCAGCCTCCGGAGACCGCGACGACGGCCGAAGCCAGGCCGAGCGGGCGGGCCAGCAGACGGCGCTCCACCGGCATGACTGTGAGAGCCGCGGCCGGAGCGCAGACCATCAGCCCCAGCGCATCCACCCACGACGCCGCCCCGATCCGGGAGGCCGCCAGGGACAGAAAAAGAAAGCCGGTGAGGACGGGCGTCTCGGCCACCGCGATCGCGAGCATCGCCGCCCGGCGGTGGGACTTTCCCGAGATCGGGAGATGGCGCAGCCAACCGTGGAGCCCCCGGCACACCCGCGGCGCCGCGCTCGCCGCGAATCCCAGGCAGCCGAGAGCGATCAGGATCGCCGAGCCCCCCGTGAACCCGGAGCCGTACAGCAGGTTGGAAAAAGAGACGAGAAAGTCGTCCCCGAGCAGCATGAACCCCGCCACCGCCGCCGCGATCACCGGCACCAGCGCCCGCATGGCGAGACGGGCGCCGACGTGGATGTGGAAGCGGAGGAGGGCCCTCACCCCCCTGCCCCCCTCTCCCATCCCCCTCCCGTCCTCCGGGAGAGGGGGGAATTTCTGATCTCGATTCCCCCTCTCCCGGTTGGGTGTGAGGGGGTGGGAGAGGGGGTTAGGGGGTGAGGGGTCACGCCGCCAGATCTCCCTTCCCGATCGCTTCCGCCGCCCGCCGCCCGAGCAGGCGGACGGCGCCGATCATCCCCGCGAAGCGCTCGTCTTTCGTCAGGCCCTGCTTGTAGCGGTAGTAGATCTGCTGGGCGATGACCGCGATCTTGAGCAGCCCGTAGACGTAATAGAAGAGGATGTCCGAGACGTCCCTGCCGCTCCTCTCCGCGTAGCGCTGCGCCACCTCGGTACGTGTGAGGTTCCCCAGCAGCGTGGTCGGACCGGCCGGGAGCGCTCGCAGCCCGGGGGCGTCGTCCGGGTCCATCCAGTAGCCGAGGCTGGTGCCGAGGTCCATCAGCGGATCGCCGACCGTCGTCATCTCCCAGTCGAGGACCGCGACGATCCGCGAGAGGTCGGGCGCGAGGACCAGGTTGTCGTACTTGTAGTCGTTGTGGATCAGCGCCGCGCCCGATTCCGGCGGCAGGTTGCCGGCGAGCCAGGCGAAGGCGTTGTCCACGTCCGGAACGTCGTCGGTCCGCGAGCCTTTCCAGCGCTCCGTCCAGCCGGTGACCTGCCGTTCCACGTACCCCGCGGGCCGGCCGAGGTCGCCCAGGCCGGCGGCCTCGTAGTCCACGGCGTGCAGCTCGGCCAGGCCGTCCACCGCGGCCTCGCTGATCCGCCGCATGTCCTCGGGCGCCAGCTCCATCCCTGGAGGGAGCTTCTGATGGCGGAGGATCACCCCGCGCACCCGCTCCATGACGTAGAACGGAGCGCCGATCACCGCCGGATCGTCGCAGCAGGCCAGAGCCCGGGGCGCTTTGGGATAAACGGCGTGCAGCCGCGACAGCACCCGGTATTCGCGCCCCATGTCGTGCGCGGTCTTCACCTTGGAGCCGAAAGGCGGGCGGCGCAGGACCAGCTCGCGGTCCCCGAGACGCAGGAGATAGGTCAAATTCGAGTGGCCGCCGGGGAACTGCTCGATCTCCAGCTCCGCGGACCCGGCAGCCTCGGGCAGATGGTCCGCCAGCCAGGCGCGGAGCGGCGCGGCGTCCAGCTCCTCGCCGGGGCGGACCGCACGGGTGGCGTCGATCATCCCTTCTTCTCCTTGCCGCGTTCCATGCCACAGCGGCCGAGGATGCGGCGGGCGACCGAAGTCTTGTGCACCTCGTCGGGACCGTCGTAAATGCGGGACGCCCGCTCGTGCCGCCACCAGAAGGCGAGGGGCGCCTCGTCGAGCAGGCCGTAGCCGCCGTGGACCTGGATGGAGCGGTCGAGCACCATCTGGAGCACGCCGGCCACCTTGAACTTGATCAGGGAGATGTCGTCGCGGGCGGCGTGAGCCCCCTCGTGGTCGATGCGCCAGGCCGTGCGCAGGACGAGCAGGCGGGAGGCCTCGATCTCCGCCCGGCACTCGGCGATCCAGGCGTGGACGATCTGCCGCGTGCCCAGCGGCTCGCCGGGCGCGATCTCGCGCTCCGCCGCGCGGGAGCACATCAGATCGAACGCCCGCTCGCAGATCCCGATCCAGCGCATGCAGTGGTGAATGCGGCCGGGGCCGAGCCGCTCCTGGGCGAGCGCGAAGCCGGTCCCCTCCTCGCCGATCCGGTTTGCGGCCGGGACGCGCACTCCCTGGAGCCGCACCTCGGCGTGGCTCATCCAGCCTTCCCCCGCCTCGCCCATGACCGGCAGGTTGCGCACGATCTCGAACCCGGGCGCGTCGGTGGGGACGAGGATCATGCTGGCCCGCGCGTGCGGAGGCGCCGCAGGATCGGTCACCGCCATGACGATGCAAAACGCGGCCCCTTCGGCCGAGGAGGTGAACCACTTGTGTCCGTCGAGCACGTACTCCTCGCCCTCCCGGCGGGCCGTGGTCCCCATCCAGACTGGGTTCGAGCCCGCGAACTCGGGCTCGGTCATGCCGAAGCAGCTCCGGATCTCGCCGCCGACCAGGGGCCGGAGCCAGCGCTCCCGCTGCTCGTCCGATCCGTGCTGGAGCAGCAGCTCCATGTTGCCCGCGTCGGGCGCCTGGACGTTGCAGACGTAATGACCCAGCGGGCTCCGGCCGAGCACCTCGCTGAGGTGGCCGAATTCCAGCAGCGAAAGCCCGGCGCCGCCCCAGGCCTCCGGGAGGTGAGGCGCGAGCATCCCCATCTCCCGCGCCCGCTCCCGCAGCCGGTCGAGATCCCCCTGGATCGCGCCAAACCCCCGCGCGAACAGCTCCCGCTCCAGGGGGACGACCTCCTGGTCCACAAACGGCCGGAGGACTTTGATGAGATCGCGAATGCGGTCTGGCAGGCTGAAATCCATGATCGGGGCCTTTCTCGTGGACCAGAAGTCTAGCTCGGGCGGGGATCTTTGTGCGGGGAATCGGTGGAGCCCTATACAATTCTGCCGGAGGACAAGGGATGACGAAATCCCACGCTAGAGAGTCCGTTGAGCGCTGGAGGTGGGTGAACGAGGCGGAGGTCGAGGAGTCGCAGACCCTGGTAGAGGTGGTGCTGTGTCAGCTCGATGCGTTGAAGTTCTTGCCAACCCGCGTAAAGACCCTTACTCACTCGCGTCTGAAGGTTCGGCCCGGCCCTTCTGGCCTTCACATCTTCGACCGGGAAACGGGGCTGAACATTCTTCTCGACGAGGTGCGGGTGCCTTTGGAGGGGTGGGCGGCCGCTCCTCGGCAGGTTTCAGTGGCGCTAACAAACGCGTGTGATCTCTCCTGCCCTTCTGCTACGCGCCAAAGGATGCTGTCGTGTTGGATGCCGAACGGATAGCCGACTGGCTTGATGAGCTCGACGTGAACGGCTGCCTCGGTGTGGGGTTTGGAGGTGGAGAGCCGACCCTCTACAGGCGTCTTGCAGACCTATGTCACTACGCCGCCCAGAAGACAGGGCTGGCCGTAACCTTCACCACCCATGCGCACCGCCTTGGTGATGGACTCGTCACCGCTCTAGCCGGGAACGTACACTTCGTGAGGGTAAGCATGGACGGCGTCGGCATCACTTACGAGACGCTCCGCGGTCGATCGTTTGCGGCGCTGCGCCGTCGTCTGGAGACTGTGCGCACCTTGGCGCCCTTCGGGATCAACTTCGTCGTGAACGCCCGTACCTTGCCTGATCTGGACGCCGCGACGAGGTTGGCTGCAGAAGTGGGTGCGGCCGAATTCCTGCTGCTGCCCGAACAACCCTCTCAGGGCGGTAGCGGCATTGATGCTCGCACTGTGCGGGCGTTACGCCGCTGGGTCAGCCTATATCGAGGCACAGTCCCGCTCACGGTGAGCGAGTCCGGATCTGAGGGCATGCCGACCTGCTCCCCGGTTTCTAACGAAACTGACCTGCGCGCCTACGCCCATATTAACGCGGCTGGTGTCCTCAAGCGGTCCTCCTATAGCCATGATGGTGTGACCATAGGAGCAGAAGGGGTGATGCGAGCCCTGGGCGTGCTGCGGAGCCGACAGGAGGAAGGACATCAATGAAGATCTGGTACGGCTACGGCTCTGAACACTCGATGAACCTCGTGATGATCGGCCGGTTTGAAGATGCGGGTGACGCGGCCAAAGCGAAGCAGGTGATCGATTGGCTTACTGAGCAGGTCAGCGCCGATGTTCAGGCCGGCCTGATTGAGGTCGGTGAGCCGGCGCATCGCTTCACCGATCACATGCTCGACCTACTGAGGAAGGCAAACTTCATGAGCATCGGCCCCACCGAACTGGAGCAGTTCGCTTACGAGGTTACGGTCAAGCTCGAGGACAAGCAGGTGGTGGTGACGACTGACGAAATCGACGTATCGGCATTCTTGAAGGTGTTGCTCGATCATGGTGCCCGCGTTGAGGTGTTCTCCGCCCATCAGCACCCCGAAACAGAGTACGGCCGTGGCAAGTGAGGCGGCGATGGTGGAGGCACAATGCCGTCGGTGAGTTGGAACGCGTTCGAGCAGTTGCCCGGTGGTGCGGAAGAGAACTTCGAAAAGCTGTGTAGAGTTCTTATCCGCCGCCATTATGGCCGGTACGGCGACTTCGCCGCGCTCGCCGCCCAGCCCGGTGTCGAGTTTCATTTGAATCTACACACCTCGTGCTCACTCGGTGAGCCCGGACGGTGGTACGGCTGGCAATGCCGCTGGTACGACCTTGCCGGTGGACAGGCTCTCGGTACCAGCCGCCGGAGCAAGATAGAAAAGGCGATTACGACGACAGAGAGAGTGCTCCCTGGTCTCACCGACTGGGTGCTTTGGACACGACGGCCACTTACTAAGGGTGATCAGAAGTGGTTTTTGGGGCTGAAGACACACATGCGGCTCCATCTTTGGACAGCCGCCGATGTCGAAGACCACCTTAGCGGCGAGGCTGAGGTTTTGCGCGGCACGTACTTCGGAGAGCTCGTCCTCACTCCTACAGTCCTTGCCAATCTTCACGCGAACGCCGTCGCGCCGGTCCGGCGGCGATGGCAACCCGAAGTACATCAGTCTGTCGACGCAGAACGGGCTCTGCGACGAATGCTCGGCGAAACTGACATATGGAATGACCTGCGGCAACTCGCCGACCAACTTGAAGCTGATGCCGTATCCATTGACGGCGACCTCAGCGGCTTGGTTGGTCCGCTCGCTGATGCCACGGCTGAGGTGGCCGGGTTTGCCCGCGCCGTCGCCGCTGCCCTTACCAACGTGCGTACCGTTCTAGATCGAGGAGATCTGGATCTCCTACGGCAAGAACTCGCTATTCGCCCGGCTCCGCCTGACTCTAAGATTGCGGCGCTACCGCGCCGACTGCGTGCCAGCCGCCACTATGCAGCGCTCACCGTGACGAACACGCTCGCCGACATCCGCCTCGCTCGCAGTCTTCTCGATGAGGTCGACATCAACCTGGGTACGCGGCTCGTTGCCGTTCTCGCCGATGCCGGATGCGGCAAGACGGAACTCGCTGCTCAACTCACTGCGACTGTCGGCGATCGGCCTGCCGGGATTCTGTTTCACGGCAGAGACCTGCATGCAGGGTACAGCCTGGATGACCTCGCCCGCCGTATGGTGATCCAAGGCACACCCGTCCCCAGCATGGAGGCGCTGATTGCCGCTGTTGACGCAGCCGGGCAGCGCGCTCACCGGCGGCTACCGATCGTCTTTGACGGTCTCAACGAGGCCGAAGACCCACGCGACTGGAAAGGTCCACTCGCGTCACTGGTAGAGACACTGCACCGGTATCCCTATGTCCTCGTGGTATGCACAGTTCGTACGGCATTCGCTGATGAAGCGGTGCCTGTGGGCATCGATCAACTAGAGATCCCCGATTTCGGCCATGACACCGCCAAAGCTATCCAGCGGTACTTTGCCTTCTACCGAATTGACCCCGCGGACGCCGAGTTGCCAAGGGGTTTACTTAGCCACCCGCTAACCCTCCGCATGTTCTGCGAGGTGACCAACCCAACACGAGAACGGGTCGTCGGCATCGAGGCGATGCCCAGATCCCTCACCGCCGTCTTCGACCGTTACTTGGAGCAAGCCGCCGAGCGCATTGCGGAGCTCGCCCCCCGCACCCGGCGGTACTATGAAATGGATGTCCGCACCGCGCTCGACGAAATCGGGGCAGCCCTCTGGGAAGAGAACGCCCGCAGCCTTGATCTGGTGGCACTCCGGCGTCGCCTCGGCGACGAGGGGCACCCGTGGAACGAGAGTATCGTCCGCGCACTCGAACAGGACGGTGTCATGCTCCGCGTCCCGGGAAACGCATCGACACCTATACAGATCGCGGCGGTATATGACGCACTCGCCGGTCACCTCGTAGCCAATGCAATTCTCGCTAGACACGGGTCTAGGGGACTTGTGGAATGGCTGAGAGATTCGGCTACCGGCACCGCGTTGACTGGGCCGCTATCCGACCGGCACCCCCTCGCAGCCGACACGTTCCACGCGCTCGTCGGGCTCGTTCCCCGCCGACTTTACCGTCAGCAGCTATGGCCATTGCTCGATGAGCCGCTGCGGACTGCTGCTCTTCGCGGCGCAGCCGAGTTGGAAGGTACCTACCTTGACGCCCAGACAGTTGCCGAACTGGCCACCCTAGCAATCCAACCGGCGACTAGATCGCGGGACCTACTTGACCAGCTGCGTCACACGAGGGGCGCGCCAAGTCACCCACTCAATGCCGAATTTCTCGACGCCATTCTGCGGCCGATGTCCGTCGCACAGCGCGATCTCCGCTGGAGCGAGTGGGTTCGGCGCAGCCGCGAGGAGCTACTCGCCGATCTCCAGCGATTGGAGAAACGATGGCGTATCAAAATGGAGCGCCCTCCCGCCGACCAGCTTCGTGCGCGGTGGGTCATGTGGACGCTGACGACCACGGTCCGGGAACTCCGCGACCAGGCAACCCGCACCTTGTACTGGTTCGGTCGGGGCGATCCCGCCGCTCTGTTTGACTTGGCCCTCAACGCACTCGCCATCAATGACCCCTATGTACCCGAGCGCCTGCTCGCGGCCAGCTACGGCGTTGCCATGGCTCATCAACTCCCGAACCCCGAGTTTTCCCAAGTTCTCCGCGCGTTCCTGACCGGTCTCCGCGACGCTCTTACCACGCCCTCCGCCACCCATCCGACTAATCACTGGCTTACCCGCCTGTACGTGCAGGGCACTGTGACACTTGCACTTGCGTACCATGTAGACGCAGTTCCCGGAGGGCTTCAAGTCGATGGGCGTGTCCAGTTTGCTCCCGGCCCCGCAGTTGACCCGATCTCAAGCGGTGACCCGCGTGCCTCCGAAGCCGACCAGACGCTTGAGATGGATTTCGAGAACTACACCCTCGGGCGACTATTCCATGACCGACACAATTACGACATGAACCATGCTGGTCACCAAGCTGCTGTTGCTCACGTTCGCGGCACAGTTTGGGCACTTGGATGGCGCGAGGCCGTACTCGGTACTGTCGACGCAGATCTTGCCTCGCACATATCTCGCATCGACCGGGCGCCTATTGAGCGCTACGGTAAGAAATATGGGTGGATTGGCTTCTATACTTATGCCGGAATGCTCGACGACCGACGGTTGCGGACGGATGAGCGACTGTCGGATATTCACATCGATCCCTCATTCCCAGAGCTACCGCCACTCGCTCTGATCAATATTCCCGTCTGGGCACGCTCAACCCCAGTGGACGACCGCCGTTGGATACGCCAAGGAGTCGTGGCCGTTCCTGACGAGCTGCTGTATCGATCCGATATTGGCCCACACCAGGGACCGTGGATTGCCGTGTGTGGCCATTTGTATGCGAACGACCAGACACCAGGGCGGCGCGTCTTCGGTCTACTCACCGGGATGCTTGTTGCAAGCCGCGATGCTGACCGGCTCGTGAACGAGCTAGAAGAGTGTGGTGACCCCGGTAGATGGCGGCTCTCAGAGGGTGTTTGGAAAGTCCATTATGTGGCCAACCGGCCTAGCATCAGACGAACCATGGCTAGTCGGATCATTGTCTCACTGGTTTCTGCAAAAACCTCGTAGTCTTTGCTCAGCCTACGATAGCGTCCCAGCCATGC